>CAYROY010000041.1:0-6719 GCA_964426155.1 uncultured Actinomycetota bacterium | reverse complement strand
GAGATGAGCTTATTGACATACACAGGGTAAAGAATAGCGAGTTTAAAGGTGTGCACTTTTAATTCTTAAAGTGTGCACTTTTAATTTTTTCCTAACAGTGCGGGAATTGCTTGTATTATTTAATCTGCAAGTTTTTCAATGCAAGCTCTTTTCTCCTTTAGCATCACGTATATTATTTCAAGCATCCTTCGGCTACGGCAATGGTGGCAGAATTTGCATTCTTCTTGTTTTCTACCTTATTGTAGTAATAGCGAAAATACTAAGAGTATCTTATTGAGGACTGGACAGCTTCAGTAAGGGCACACCTTAGGAATTTAATTTCTAATCAAGATGAAATACCTCTTTCAGGTCTTCTATGAATTCTGAGTCGGTAGAACTGCTATCTTCTTTTATTATGAATTTATTCATATACTGTTGCCATTTCTTACTAATATCCTTCTTAAAATATTCTCCCCATCTTCTTTGGAACTCTTCCAGGCTAATATCTGATTCGAAATAAGAAAAAAGCATTCCGTCTTTTCTATAAAATATTGAATAATTCTGAATACCCAGTTTTTTTATTTCTTCTACCAGTTCCAGCCATATTTCATCATGTGCCTTTTTGTATTTGTCTTTACATGCAGGCCTTATTCTAAAAACACTGCCAAATCTTCTCAAAACCTGACTTCCTTTCTTATTTTAAATTAAATAATAAATTTGCTATTCAGTTACAGATAATCGGTCTTACTCCTAATAAACCACATACCTCTTTAAGATCATTCAAATAATCTCCATATACCATATGTAAATGATTAGAGCGGATATTCTGTATGAAATTTTCTATATCTCCGTCAAATCTGACAAATGCCCATGGGAGACAATCAGTGCCCCATATTTCCTTATTATCAAGAAAACCTTCAGGTTCAAAGGTTTTACCTATTGACATCTGGCAGACATACTCACCTGATATCCTTGCAAATCTTGCCAGCGTGACTTGGCCTGGTTTGCAGATAAAGTTTGTGCATGCACCACCCTTGGTCCTAAAGGTGTCATTTTTCTCATCGTAGGAGCCCATCCCTTCTAACATATTCCTAATCTTAATATCTTTCTTGCTTCTGGCAAAACTGATGGGAAGCATACCGCAATTTAAAAGTCTGAGAATATTTTTTTCTTTATCGATATAGCTAATATCATTGAAGCTTATCGGTTGTCCTGAAAGCTTACTTAATATAAACATAGTAAGAGCAGCATTCATATCTGCTTCACATGATACTACAATATTCTCGTCATTTAGATATGACATTGAAAGACATGGAGCAAAATCAGATATTATTTTATTTTTTATATGAATTACTTCAATTCCGGAATTCTGAAGTATTTCAACACATTCTTTGTCTTTTTCCAGAAAGATTTTCTTATCCAGTTGTGTATCACACAATGTATAAAAACCGATTTTTAATCTCTCAGACATTTTTACCCCTTTTAAAAATATAATAAATCATTCTATTTTATTTTTTAAAAAATTAAGTCTCTCATTAATAATACCATTATCGATAGGGTATCTTCCATAAAGATCACGCATCTTACCCATCATAATAAAATTCTGGAGCATTTTATCTGTAAGAATTGATGAATCGGTCCCTCCAAGCATAAAACCACCTCCTTGTGCAATATCCCTCAGAAGCTCCAAAACCTGGATCTTTATTCCAACTTCGGCCCCATATGTCAGTACCTGCAGGTCATCAAGATTACCATTGATACATATCTTTCCACCCAATTTTTCTTTTACTTTCTTAATTTCCATATCTCCTGCCGGTGGAACCTCAAATGGACTTATGCATGATGGGTTCATCTTAATGAAGGATTCGATAGAGTCTTTAACCATTCCATGCTGGTGGATATTAGCTATGCCACCCAATTCCTGGATAAGTTTTACAAGTTTCTCATCATATGGAAATATTAATTGATCATAATAGTAGTGAGAGGTCATCGGTTTTGTAAAAGCTTCGGAACCAGGTATAAGGAAGACGATTGGGTTATGATGGATTGTTTGAAATAATCTTTTAACATATATTTCTATCCTAAATTCTACTTCTTCAGTAAATTTTTTTACTGCCTCGAAATCATCTATAAGGCTGAGGTAGTATTTTTGGGGTCCCATTAATAAATAAAGCATTATTGCTGCATCATAAATTACTATGGAAGCTATACCTTGTTCTGATGTGAATCTGTCCCAGAAAATATATTCATTTATATCAATTTCTTCAAAAGGCTCGTAGTAAAAAGAATAGAATTTTTCAAGATCATAAATATCTTTAAAAAAATACTCAATCACCCAATCAGAATCTTCACGGTTCTCAGTAACCTGAATTAACTTACCTTTGGGAGTATTTACTTTTATTACAGTTTTATTGCCTTCTTTTATTACTTTTGATTCTTTATATATATTTTTTCCAAATATTATCTCGAAACATGTAAAATCTCTATCCATAAAAACCCATATATTGGGATCAGTATATTCCAACAGACTATGCAGAAGGCCCTCATTGGCCCTCAATATACCGGTATTTAAGGTGTTTAAAGTAACAGGGACTTTGTCAGGTATCTCTTTATTAAATGTTTTTATTATTCTTTCCCTGGAATTCATTGAACCTCTTTTCTATATTTATTAAGCTGCAGAAACACCAGTTATCATAGATACTATCTCATTTGTATTTGTCTTAACTTTTAATCTTTCTCCAACTTTCTTGCCATTCCTCAGTACGATTATCCTATCTACTAGTTCAAATACATGTGCAATATTATGAGAGATCACAATAATCGATAAATCAAAATCTTTCCTTAGTTTCTTTATCAAATCTAGGACTCTCCTTTCCTGTTTTACACCCAGATTATTAGTAGGCTCATCAAATATCAAGATCTTGCCACCCCAGTAAACAGCCCTTCATATGATTATACTCTTGCGCTTTACACTGACCTTACCCCATTCATTGGTTCAGTTTTTAAGTTAATATTAAGCCAATTGTAAATCATTATCAAATAACCTGATCTCAGATTCATTTGGCATATAGTTAGGAGAGCTATGGGGTCTGATTCTATTACAAAACTAGGTATCCTTTATCTGTTTGTAACTTTCCTCTATCTGCAAGCGGATTTTGCACCCTTCTATCGTCTTTACTGGTCCCAGTAGTTCTTGGTTGAGGCTAGTGACCACAGTCTTATCTCTTTACATTCTTCTGAGTCGAGTGTACCGCGGTATCACATTCAAGTTTACCGATACCCTCTAATAGGATGTTATTTTTTTAAATATTACAAGGTTACTTTTCATATACAGTTGGATACTTGCTCCTTAGTATTATAAGCCAGTAAAATATCTTTTCATTTATCTTTATTAGTCGTGCCATATCTTTGTTGTATTTTTGTAACGGGATGTTTTCATTATCGCTTTCATGTCATTTACATATGTTAGCTTTGTCTTACGGAAGCCTTTGAAACTATGGCACAGTAAGGCCAGTGTTTTTTGCCTGTAGCATATTGTGAGCCTGGGTTTCAGCATTTCTTGTATATGGTGTGAAGACATCCTTCAATCATGAGAGGTGGAGACGAAAGTCTACTCTGGAGCCTCGATCTCCTTAAAGAAAGGCCACAGACTATCTTTCTTATCTCGTCCTGCTTTAAGTTGGCATCCCTTATTTGGATAAATTATATGTATTGTTTGTCCAGATTTAAATAAATTCTTGAAAATTAGTTAAGAAAAAATACCAACAACTTTATTTAGTGGATATTTTTTTGGTGATTTTACTTATGTCTGAATCACTGTAGTTTTATTATATGTGTGGTATTGAATTGTCCTACAATATGTTTGATAAAATATTCATTTTTTCTTGTATAAAAACACCTACAAATTTATAATCAAATATCATAATAATTTATTCTGGAGGTGATATTTGAGTTACTTCAAGCTCAGGGAGAGAGAGACAAATATAAGGACCGAGATTATAGCGGGAATTACTACGTTTATGACCATGGCCTACATCATATTTGTAAATCCGGCAATACTCTCGGCGGGGGGAGCTACAGGAATAACATTTGAGGCAGCTGTTATAGCAACATGCATAGGAGCAGGTCTCATGAGTATGCTGATGGGCCTTATTACCAATACCCCGTTTGCACTGGCTTCAGGAATGGGCATTAACGCTGTAGTTGTTTATACAATAATATTCGGGCTGGGCCTATCCTGGCAGCAGGCTATGGGCATAGTGGTAATTGAAGGGATTATAGTCACCATCTTTGTCCTTACGGGGCTGAGAAGTATGATAATGAGAGCCATACCAATGGACCTTAAATATGCTATAGGTGTGGGGATAGGACTTTTTATCGCTTTTATTGGAACACAGCAGGGAGGATTTGTAGATATGGATCCTGCGACTGCGGTAAAACTTGGGGACTTTACAGCCAGTCATACCCAGCTCGCCGCATTTGGACTGGTGCTGACCACGATACTTATCGCATTCCGTATAAAAGGCGGTATACTGCTGGGAATAATCGGTACAGCCGTTGTCGGCATGATATTCAAAGTAATACCGCTGCCATCTCAATATTTTAGTGTTCCGGGCAAAGAAAGTTTTTCAACTTTCTTCAGGGCAGATGTAGTAGGAGCAGTCTGGAGTAACGGAATGCTGAATGTCGCCGCCCTAGTAATGATATTTGCACTTTTTATGACCGACTTTTTCGATACAATGGGTACAGTAATAGGTGTAGGCGGTGAAGCCAAACTCCTTGACGAGAAAGGAAATCTTCCAAACTTAAGGAATGTACTTTTAATAGATTCGCTGGCTGCAGTAGCCGGGGGACTTTTTGGAGCAAGTTCAATAACCACTTATATTGAAAGCGCTTCAGGTGTGTCGGACGGTGGGAGAACAGGCATAATGCCCACGGTAACAGGATTCCTGTTTCTGATATCAATATTCTTTGCGCCGCTGATAGCTGTTGTCGGCGGGGGCATAGAGATAGCAGAGGGAGTGTATAAATATCCTGTTACAGCTTCTGCTCTTATAATAGTAGGGTTTTTGATGATGACGGTTATGGCGAAGATAGATTTTGCAGATTATGAGACCGGTATTCCTGCATTCCTTACAATAATAATCATGCCTTTTACATATAGCATATCATACGGAATAGGCTTTGGCTTTATAAGCTACACTCTGATAAAGATCTTCAGGGGAAAGATAAAACAGCTGCATCCATTAATGATAATAATAAGCGTTTTGTTCGCAGTTGCTTTTGTAGCCCAGTTCCTGGCAGAGAGATTTGTAGGATAGATCTATAAATAAAATTTATATATAATGATAAAAATTTTACTGGAGGAAGGATGAAAAAGATACCAGAAGAGGTGATCGGGGCCTGGGAAAAACGAAAGGGTCCAATAGTATTCAGTACGGTAAACAGGGAAGGCATGCCTAACAGCATATATTCCACATGTAACTCAAAATATGATGATGGGACGATCCTTGTTGCTGATAACTATTTCTATAAAACAAAGAAGAATATATTTTCTGGGAGTATGGGGACAATACTTTTTATTACGGACCAGGATAAGTCATATCAGGTAAAGGGAACAATTAAATATTACACGGAAGGCAAAATATTTGATGATATGAAAAAATGGAATCCTGAAAGGCTTCCCGGAAAAGGGGTTGCGGCACTGGAGGTTGAGAAAGTATATTCTGGGTCTGAAAGGCTTCTATGATTTTTGTAGAAGTTAATCTGGTTTTTTATCAATATTTAACCAGAATGGTATTACCTGGGAATTTTTATTAATTATACTTTATTTTTTATTGATCAGTTTTTTTGCCCTTTTTACAAGGCTGCTATTTGTCATGAGTTTTACACCCCGGACTACACCGAGCGAAGGGTAGAGCTGGTCCACGTCGTCAGCTATGATCCTTGACTCTATTCCCAGACTTTCAAGGTATCCTTTTGCAAGCTCGGCATCCGATCTTGAACCGAAGACTTCTATTATTTCCATTTTACTCATTTCAGGCTCTTTCTTTTTTAAAGAGATATAATACAAAATTATATCACAATAGATAATAATGATTTAACTTTAATTTTAAAATCAGACGGGGCATGACCTAAAATAAAGGATGATAATGTAATGTATTTTGCTATAATTAAACAAAGATTCCGGATAAGATGCAGAAAAGATAAATTTTTGTTTAATGGTATTTGTTTATGGATATTAACTTACTTCTTTTAAAAATCTACGAAGCTGCCAGTATGCAGCGCTGGAATGACCAGATAAGAAGCATCGAGTTTACAGAGCTTGACAAGCAGGCACACAAGATGGTAGCCGCATATGTGCTGGGTAAATGCCAGGAAGAGATAGAAGGGCACAGGATAGACTGGATAAAAGTAATCGAAGCCGGGTTTTTTGGTTTCCTAAAGAGGATAATCCTGACAGATCTTAAGCCGCCGCTTATATACAGGATCAAAGAAGACAGAGCAAAATACCAGAAGCTCAACAGCTGGGTATTTGAAAGAGTCTATCCGCTGGTGAACAGCCTGGGCGGGGAGTTTATTGAAAGAATAAAGGAGTACATTTATGATAAAAAAGACTGCCTGGAGACAAGAATAGTCAATGCTGCACATTTTTATATAACCGAATGGGAATTTAAGATTTTGAGCGAGTCCGGTAACCGTATTTTCCTTTATGAAGAAATAGACCAGAGCATAAAGCG
>CAYROY010000040.1:0-4405 GCA_964426155.1 uncultured Actinomycetota bacterium | reverse complement strand
TAATAAGGTCTGAGTATGACATAAGCAGGCAAAAATTGTATAATATTTCAACTAAATTTTAAGCAGTTAAAGAAGGAGAGCATGGCAGGTAAAAAGTTTTATATAACCACTGCAATACCCTATATGAATGCGAAGCTCCATCTAGGGCAGATATATGAATTTATACTGGCAGATGTGGTAGCCAGGTTTAAAAGGATATACGGCAGGGACACCTATTTTTTGACCGGTTCCGATGAACACGGCCAGAAAATAAATAAAAGTGCAATGGAAAAAGGAGTAAGCCCCGCCGAATATGTAGACATGATGGTAAAAGATATGAAAAGGCTCCTGGGATTATACAATATAAGCAATGATGGATTTGTAAGGACAACTGATAAAAATCACGAAAAAGTGGTACAGGACATACTTTTACATTTGAAGGAAAATGGAGACCTTTATAAGAGTACATACGAAGGAGAATACTGTGTTCCCTGTGAGACATTCCTGCTGGATTCACAACTGGTTGACGGCAGGTGCCCTCAGTGCGGCGGAGAGGGAGAATATGTAAAGGAGGAAAATTATTTCTTCAGGCTGTCAAAATATGAAAAAAGGATTTTGAAGCATATTGAAGAAAATCCCGAATTTATTATACCGGATACCAGGAGGAATGAAGTACTGGGCCTTCTGAAACAGGGACTGAACGATATAAGCGTCTCAAGGACCGCCGTAAGGTGGGGTGTGCCTATTCCTTTTGACACGGAGCATTACTGCTATGTGTGGGTAGATGCACTGATAAACTACATATCGGCCCTGGGATACAGTACGAAAGATAATGGAATTTTTAAAAAGTGGTGGCCTGCGGACCAGCATCATATAGGCAAAGACATACTGAAATTCCATGCTGTAATATGGCCTGCAATATTGATGTCGATAGGGCTCGAACTTCCAGAGCACATTGTAGTACATGGGTGGCTTCTTATGGGACATGAAAAGCTTTCAAAGTCAAGAGGGATCATACTTGACCCCGATGAAATGGCAGAAAAATACAGTGTTGATGGAGTAAGGTATTTTCTTACAAGGGAAGTATCCTTTGGACAGGATGGATCTTTTACTGGACCTGCATTTATAAAAAGGTACAATGCGGATCTTTCAAACGACTTAGGGAACCTCCTTTCAAGGACTATGGCAATGGTTGAAAAATACAGGGACGGGGTAGTACCTTCAAAAACAAAAAGTGCTGATTTTGAAAGATCCTGGGAAGATACAAAAAATGCTGCATTTGAGATGATGTCCAGATTCAGGCTATCGGAGTACCTTATAACGGTATGGGAGTTCATCAATAAGGCAAACAAGCATATAGAAGACAGCCAGCCCTGGACACTGGCGAAAAGCAATAACCCTGAAGATCAGGGAAAGCTGGATACAGTACTTTATGAGGTGGTGGAATCAATAAGGCTTTCTACGCTTCTGCTGGCCCCCTTCATACCCGGATCATGCCAGAATATAATGGATCAGCTGGGGATAGCTAAAAAAGTTGATGATCTTAGAATGGATGTAGGCGGGAAATGGGGAAGCTTTAAAGGCAGTACAAATATCGGGGAAAGAAAAATATTATTTCCAAGGATTGAAGAGGAGTAAATGCATGTATCTTATAGACACACATGCTCATCTTGACATGATAAAAAATCTTGCCCCTGATGAAGCTGTAAGAAAATCAGAAGAAGACGGGGTAAGGTATATCATAAATGTGGGCTCAAGCATGGAAGGAAGCAGAAAGTCACTGGAGTATGCAAAAAGGTTCCCCGGTGTTTTTGCAGCCATAGGCCTGCATCCCCACCACACAGAAGGGTTTGATGATGAAAAAATAAAGATCATCGAATCCCTTATAAAAGGCTATTCTGATGAAAGAGGTACCGGCAGTGAAAATGTTAATGTGTATCCTAAAGTGCTGGCTGTAGGCGAGACCGGTTTTGATTTTTTCCGCAATCCTGTGCCCCCTACAGATCAGGAGAGGGCTTTCAGATCCCAGATAGAGCTTGCCATAAAATATGACTTGCCCATTATAATACATAACAGGGACGCAAATAAACAGACGCTTAAGATTGTGAAAGATTATAAGGATCAGGAAAAATTCAGGGCAGTAATACACTGTTTTTCAGGCGGTATTGCATTTGCCAGGGAGTGCCTGGAGCAGGGTCTGTTTATCTCCTTTACAGGGATTATAACTTTTCCAAATGCCGGAGAAACTCTGGAAGCAGTAAGGGAAGTACCAATTGAAAAAATTTTTATTGAAACTGATAGCCCGTTCCTCGCCCCTCAGCCGGTAAGGGGAAAGGAGAATTTTCCGGGTTACGTAAAACACGTAGCAGAAAAGATAGCGGAAATAAAGGGTATGCATATGGAAGAAATAGCAGAAATTACTTCAAAAAACGCAGAAAATTTCTTTGGAATAGACCGCATTAAAAATAATAAATAGCTGCAGGTGGCAGTTTATGCAGCATTATATCAGCTCTCCAAAAAATACTTTAAAAATATTATCTGATTATGGAATAAGGCTTAGAAAAAGTCTCGGACAGAACTATATAATTGATACAAACAGCATAAAGAAAATGGTTTCTCTTGCAGGCATAAGACCTGGAGGAGCAATCCTTGAAGTGGGTTCCGGAATAGGCAGTCTTACAGAGATAATTATTGGAAATGGAGCAGGAAAGGTCGCATGCATAGAAATAGACAAAAAGATATCCACGGCTTTTAAAGATATCTTTAAGAAAGAGATTGACAGCAGCACTGTAATTTTGTTTACGATGGATGCAATGGATGTTGATTATAACTGGCTCGCATCCGAGTATGATATAGAAAAGATGATTTCAAATATTCCATACAAGATAGCATCTCCCCTGATATTAAAAATATTGATGGAGGCTCCTCGAATAAAGAGCCTATATCTAACTGTTCAGAAGGACATAGCCGACAGGATTATGGCAAGAATAGGAGATAAAAACTACAGCTCCTTTACATTAAAGTCTAACCTGCTTGCAGATTACAGGCGGTGTTTTACGATATCCAGAGGCTGCTTCATACCGAAGCCATTCGTGGATTCTGTAGTTTTAGAGGTAAAACGTAAGCCGCTTCCAGATGGATTTAATGACTACAGCGATATAATGAATTTTTTTAATTTTATAAACAGCTCGTTTCTTCACAGAAGAAAGAAGATGTTAAACTCACTTGGCCTTAGCGATGATTACAGAGAAAAGCTGGTCAATATTTCAGGGCTTCTCAAGGAAAGAGAAAAAGATAATAGCATACGTGCAGAAAATCTGACACTTGATGATTATCTATATATATTTAAAAACCTCCAGGCAAACCCGGATTGCAAGTAATTTAAGGGTTCTCTCTGGTATAAAGATTAATGGATACAATATTTAAGCCTGCTATGTTATTATATATGCAAAATGAGACCACAAAAAGAATTAACAGTAAGAGCGGCAGGGAAAATAAATCTCTATTTAAATGTTTCAAAGAAACTACGTATTGATGGATATCATGAAATAAAGTCTATTATGCAAAGTATCGGGCTGTCAGATGAGCTTACTTTCAGGGTATCGGGCAGCAGAAAAGTGTTGGATACAGGCAATCCAAACGGAATTTATATAACTTCCGATGATATAAATATACCCCTTGATGAAAAAAATCATGTTCATAAAGCTGCGGCAGTAATACTGGATGAGTATAAGCTCAGAGGAAGATATAAGCTGGAGATAAACATCAAGAAACATATTCCTGTATGTGCGGGTCTGGCAGGAGGCAGCACAAATGCGGCAGCCACTCTTGTAGCTCTAAATAAGATCTTTAATTTAAATATCAGGTATCCCGCACTGCTAAGGATGGCTGCCCTTGTAGGCTCTGATGTTCCCTTCTGCATTAAAGGCGGTACAGTCCTGTCAGAAGGTAGAGGAGAAAGACTGCTCCAGCTGCCGGATCTCCCTTTTTACTGGCTGGTACTGGCAACAGACGGGAAGAAGCTTCATTCAAAAGATATATATGAGATGTTTGACCTGGTAGGTCAGGCAGTAAAACCGATTCACAGGGAGCTCCTCCGGGATATAAAAAAGAAGGAGTATGATAATTTCTTTAAAAAGCTCGAGAATGACCTTGAGAAAGTGGTTGTGATGGAGGATAAGAAAGTCCAGTTTTTAAAAGATAAGTCAATTGAGCTTGGAGCTATAGCAGCGCAGATGACAGGAAGCGGGCCAACGGTATTTGCACTCTGTAAGGATCTGGTTTCAGCAAGGAGCATATTGAATCAGCTTAAATCTTACGCAGACAGGCTGATACTTACACATACGGCATCAAACAGTCTATCAATACAATAACATTTAATAACATTATCCACGGTCAAAAAAGATTAATCAGAATATACAAGAAA
>CAYROY010000039.1:0-2838 GCA_964426155.1 uncultured Actinomycetota bacterium | reverse complement strand
TCGGAGATAGGCGAGACACTCAGGCCGATTTTTGAGGATAACGGCATTATAATGGATGAGTTTCTGTTAAGAAAGATCGATTTTACAGATGAGTATTTTAATGTGCTCGAAGAGAAGCAGATCGCTGAAGAAAGGATAGAGGTTGAAAGAAATGTACTTGAGCAGGAAAGGATTAGAAAGGAGCAGGTCATTATCCAGGCCGAAGCAGAAGCTCAAGAAATAACCATAAGGGGGGAATCTTTGAGAGAATACCCCGAGATTATACAGCTCGAGTTTATCCAGAAGCTTTCTCCAAATATAAGCTGGGGAATATTGCCTGATAACATAGTTCCACTAATAGATTTAGGCGATCTTCAAAAAGATTTAGATGATTATGAAGCCCCCCCCTTAACAACCACTGAACCGGAAATAGAAGAGGAAGTTGAAGAGTAAACATGAGAATGACAAATATTGAATTTTAAGATTGCTGCAGGCCATCCGTCCTTAATACAGGTCTGCAGCTTTTTAATTCCGGGTTTTAGAGAGTAAATATTATAAGTTACGGGGTTACTGATAAAGATCATATATTGTTTACCCGGAGGCGCGCTTTTTGATTAAAATCTAACGAATCGAAAAGGTGAGAGGGAAGCCATAAAGGTTCTTTTAAATTGGACCAGTTAAATTTTAAAAAAACCAATGTTAAGGAGATAGCAATAAAGCAGAGGATAATAAAATATATAGATACAATCAGGGTATATAACAGGATTGCAGGTATTACAAGAATAACAAGGCGTTATTTTGCTGTAAACGGGTTTGACGGGGTTATAACGAGCATAGGTATACTCCTCGGTAATTATATAATAAATGTTACCGAACATAAGAATGTCTTTATTGCAGGGATGGCGGTTGTAATATCTCTTCTTGTTTCAGGAGTTTGGAGTGCCTATAACAGCGAGACGGCTGAAAGAAGAAAAGAAATGGCTGACCTTTCAGAATTTACTCTTTATGGTCTTGAAGAGACAATAATATCAAAAGCTCAGAGGTTTGCCATAGTAATCCTTTCGGCGGTAAACGGGCTTTCTCCTGCAGTAACAGCATTTATACCCCTTATACCTTTTTTATTCGGAAGTTTCATTCCCATAACATATTGTTACTGGGCAGGTTTTGGTCTGGCTTTTTCCATTCTTTTTGGCCTGGGGATTTTTCTGGGTAATATATCCCGTTCAAACCTGTTGATAAGCGGGTTTAAGATGCTTATTGCCGGAGGTATATGCGTGGGACTGTCGCTCCTGCTTAAATTAATGGGATAATCTGACCCGGTGCTGAATAATTTTATTCAGCACCATATGCAGACTCATATAAAGAGCAGGGTTAGAGTACAGACAGATAGTTATCCAGCTCATATTTGGATACGTGAGTCCTGTATCTGTCCCACTCGATTCTCTTATTTTCAATAAACTTATTGAAAATATGGTCTCCCAGAGTCTTCTTTACCACACTGCTGCCTTCCATATAATGGACTGCCTCCCAGAGGTTATTGGGAAGTGTATCAATACCTTTTTCTTCCCTTTTCATATCGTCCATATCGAATATATTTTCCTCCACAGGAAGAGGGAGCTCATATTTGTTCTTGATGCCTTCCAGACCGGCAGCCAGCATAACGGAAAACGCGAGGTAAGGATTGCATGCAGGGTCGGGACACCTGAATTCAACTCTTGTAGAATTTTCCTTGCCGGGTTTATATGTAGGAACTCTTACCAGAGTGGATCTGTTTCTCCTTGCCCAGGAAATGTAGACCGGGGCCTCGTAACCGGGAACCAACCTTTTATAGGAATTTACCCACTGGTTGGTAACAGCCACTATCTCCTTTGAATGTTTCAATATACCCGCAATATAGTACTTTCCTTCCTGAGAAAGATTGTAGGGGTCATCCGGGTCATAAAAAGCATTACGGTCTCCCCTGAACAAAGACTGATGAGTATGCATGCCGCTTCCATTTACTCCAAATATCGGTTTTGGCATAAATGTGGCGTACACCCCGTTCATCGTTGCCACTTCTTTTACAACCAGTTTATATGTAAGTGCATTATCTGCCATGGTCAGGGCATCCGTGTACCGGAGGTCTATCTCATGCTGGGACGGAGCTACTTCATGGTGTGAATATTCAACTCCTATTCCCATTGATTCAAGATAAAGTATTGTGTTCCTTCTGAGTTCGGTTGCCACATCAAGAGTAGTCAGATCAAAATACCCTCCCTTATCCAGTATGACCGGCTCTCCATTATCAGACTTAAAATAAAAGAATTCCAGCTCAGGTCCTACATAAAATGTATAACCCATGTCTTTTGCCTCTTTTAATATTCTTTTGAGCACCCATCTGGGGTCACCTTCAAAGTGGGAGCCGTCAGTGTTATTGATGTCAGCAAACATCCTGGCCACGCCGTTTTCCTTTGGACTCCAGGGCAGTATCTGGAATGTATTGGGGTCCGGCATTGCTATTACATCGCTTTCGTCTATCCTCGAGAAACCTTCTATTGACGAACCATCAAATCCCATGCCTTCTTCAAGAGCGCATTCCAGCTCATTTACGGTTATGGCAAAACTTTTTAACATTCCCTGGACATCGGTAAACCAGAGCCTGATAAACTTTATATCATTGTCACGGGCTTTTTTGAGAACATACTCTTTCATCTTGCTGCTGTCATCCATATCAAGTCCTTTCTTAAATTATATATAAATTTCTAGTATTATATCCTAAATAATCTCTTGAAAGGTTAAATCCATGTTAAATCTTGTCAAGTATTATTTTTAAGGAGAAAACATGTAACCTACATTCCTGATTGTCTTGAGCATATCGCA
>CAYROY010000038.1:0-6606 GCA_964426155.1 uncultured Actinomycetota bacterium | reverse complement strand
GACGAAGCGCCAGCGAAGGAGTCCGCGTCTCTGCAGCGAGCAAAGCGAGACGTAAGAACAAATCCCCCCATCCCGACCAGATTATTTGTTTTAATTGCTTCAATTTGTTTAAAATAATTAATTTAAATAATATAATTAATTATATTTACGAATTATAAATATATTGTAAGGGGAGGTATCGCTATGTTAGCTAACATGCCTATCAACATCGACAAATTATCAAAAGAAAGCACGGATAGAGCAATACTAAGAGCGGGAATGATTGCTGAGCTTGATGCAATAAATCTTTATGAACAGCTTGCAGCAGCAACAGATAATGAGGATTTAAAAGAAATATTGATGGATATTGCTAGAGAAGAGAAGACACATGTGGGTGAATTTCAGGCCCTGCTTCTTACCCTGGATAAACAACAGGAAGAGGAGCTTGAAGCTGGTAAAGAAGAAGTAGAAGAAGAACTCGGTAAGTAAGCTTCTTAATTTTGCCAGATAATATTTTTGATAATTTTAAAGAGATTATAAGGTATCTATTAGTAAAACAATGAAACTGGATTTATAATTCTGGTATTATATGTTGTACTAATGATATGATTTATGATATCCATATTCACACTACCATAAGGAGAAACTATCATGAGCCTGATGGGAATCGATATAGGTACTACAGGTACCAAGGCTATCGTTTTTTCTGAAGAAGGGCATATACTGGCAAGTTCCTATCTTGAGTATAATCTGCTTTTTCCAAAGAAAGGATGGGTAGAGTTTGATACTCTGGATATGTGGGAAAAAATAATGAAAGTAATTAAAGATGTCAACTCAAACGAAGGGGTTAAAAAAGATCCTGTAGAAGCACTTTCAGCTTCCACATTTGGGGATTCTTTTACACCCATAGATAAAAAGGGTGATATACTTTATAATACTATTTATTCTACTGACTCCAGGAGTACAGGGGAACTTGACTATATTCTTTCCATAATACCGGCAAAAGAACTTTACTATATAACCGGTCTTCCGCCCCAGTATGTAACTCCGCTTAACAAAATACTATGGGTTAAGAATAATCTTCCAGATATATATAAAAAGACAAAAAAATTTCTCTTCACCGAAGAACTGCTCCACCACAAGCTAGGTATAAGAGATTACAGGATAAACTATCCATTGAGCTCCACAACACTTTTTTTTGATATAAAAAAGAAAAAATGGGCCGTAGATATTTTGGAGAAATTTGGTATCGATACCGGGCTTTTTGCTGAACCGGCACCTTCTGGCATAAAGGTTGGGACCGTAAGCAGAAAGGCGGCAGATGAACTTGGTTTCAGAGGAAATGTATCTGTGGTTTCAGGCTGTCACGACCAGCAGTGTGCTGCATTTGGAGTAGGGGCTATATCCGGCGGTATTGCTGCAGATGGAGTGGGAACTGTCGAGTGTGTTATACCTATATTTGATGAGATTATTATGAAGGATAGCATGTTTGAAAATGATTTTTCAACAAGAGCTCATGTTGTAGAGGATAAATATGCAACCTTTGCGTATAATTTTTCAGCCGGAAGTGTTCTTAAATGGTACAGAGATAAGCTGGCTCCGGATATTAGGGATAAAGCAGTCTCAACGGGAAAGGATGCATATGATTATTTCTTTTCTGATATTGATTATAAGCCGTCCGGTATTTATTCACTTCCTTATTTTTCTGCATCAGGGACTCCCTATCATGATCCCATAACCAAGGGAAGCATAATAGGGATAGGTCTATCAACTGAAAGAAAAGATATTTTTAAGAGCCTGGTAGAAGGTCTTGTTTTCGAGATTGGCTATAATATTGAATTGCTTGAAAAATCTGGAATTAAAATAAATGAGCTCCGTGCAGTTGGAGGGGGATCTCGCTCAGATTATTGGCTGTCTCTTAAAGCTTCGGTACTGAATAAAATTGTAAAAAGAATGGATATAGCTGAAGCTGGATGTCTGGCGGCAATGATGCTTGCAGGAAGCAGGATTGGAAAGTTCAGCGTAGAAGAAGCTCAGAAAAAATTTGTCAGGGTAGGAAAAGAATTCTTACCGGATACCAGGGTAAGGGAAGCATATAGTCCGTATTATGAAAAATATAAAAAGATTTATGGTCTTGTTTCCAGACTCTATGATTGATATTAGAAATTAATCAATAAGTATTTTACGTATAAACAGAAACAAAAATATTTTTGAAATCTGAAAATATACAATAATTGAAAATACAAAGATATGCTAAAGATGGAGAGAATCTTATAGTCGCACGCAAGGTTTTTACTGCGGATAATTTTATCCAGAGGTCCCTGGGTCTTATATTAAGAAAACCGCTTGAACATGATGAAGCTTTTCTTATAGCAAATTGTAGAAGTATCCATACTATTGGTATGAGATATAATATTGATGTACTGTTTATTGATAAAAACAGCAGAGTAATAGCTTCTTTTAAAAATATTTCTCCCTGGAGGATTACCCCTTGTATAGGTGAAGCCAGCTCAGTAATTGAGTTCAGGTCAGGATTTGCTGAGAGGCATTTACCCCAGGTGGGTGAAAAGATTATATTTGTTTAAGTTTTCTATTATGTTCTATTGAATCTTCTTATAGCATCTTCATAAATTCTGAAACCCGGTTTCATAAACTTTGCTATTTTAAAATGCCCGAGAGCCCTGCTAAATGATTTTTCTTTTAGAAGACACATTCCCATACCGTAATGAGCAAAATCATTAGAGGCGTCGATCTGTAATGCCTTGATGAAATGTGATTTGGAAGAACTGTAAAAGCCCATGTTATAGTAACAGATTGCAAGAGCCTCGCGTACCGAACCTTTTTCGGGCTCCAGGCCTACAGCCTTTTCAAGCAGCAGAGAGGCATTAAGGAAATCATTGTTTTTCATCAAATCTTTAGCTCTATAAAATAGTATATATGTGTTTTCCTTCATCTGATTCCTTCTGAAATATTTTTATATATTATAGAACAAAACCAGCCTTATTCAAAAAATATATTTATATATTTACATATTTATGCAATTATGGTAATATTCCAATATATTTATTAGGCAGGGAAATTATTTGAGCAGGATATTAATTATACTAAAAAATAGAATGGCTGCTGTTCTATTTGTCACTGCAGCGGCCGCCGGAGCAGTGCTTATATTCTGGTATCTTAATAATATAAGAAATGATGACAGCAATAATGAAAGCATGGATGAAAATTATAAGATATTAGAGGAAAACGATATCGAAAAAGCAGATTATAAAAGTGACTACATCCAGCAAAAAATATTTTCATCCGGGATACCTCAGGGAATGAAAGCTGTAAATATCCCGGTAACGTTCTTTGGAGATTGTTCCATGATTACCAAAAGTGACAGGGTGGATATTATATCAATATATTATGACAAAGGATCTGACAGGCTAAATTCAGAGATAGTACTCAGCGGAAAAGAAATCATTGATTTTGATGAAGGCCAATCAAAGAGTGATGATATTACAGAATCTGTGGGCGGTCTTATTCTTTCTGAAGATTATTCCCGGTCTGGAATTAATAGTAATATAAAAAATATTATAGTTATTACTTTTTATCTTGATAGCGGTGAAGTCGGCAGAGCTTTTAAAGCACTCGAAAGTGGAATGCTTTATCTCGCGATTTGTTCAGGGGAAGGAGCCCGGGGTATTTATTGAAATAACCCTTATTTTTATCATAGATATATTATTTTTTGAGGAGATAAGATGGATAAAAGGAATGATTCAGAATCAGGTGTTATACTGTTTACTTCTGCAAAAGGAGGAAGCGGATGCAGCTTTCTGGTAAATTCAGTAGCTTCATATCTTGCTCTAAAGACCACAGCAAATATTCTTCTTCTTGATATGAACATAGGGAAAAGGGACAGCAGGACAGTCTTTGATATTGACGAAAAGATTTCCCGGGATTTCGGTGATATAGAAGAAATTGTAAAGAATATGAATACACAGGTTCTCAAAAAGCTGGTTTTAAATCTTGAGAGTAGTCTAAATATTATATTACCACCCCTTAAAATGGATAAAACTGGGATATTAAGAGAAGAGAACTTAAATATTTTTATTGAATGTCTCAGAGACCATTTTGACATAATACTTGTTGATATGCCCTATTATCTTTTAAGTTCTATAAATATAGTTGAGGTGGATATAGCAGACAGGATCGTGTTCGTTACGCTTCCGGATGTTTATTCTGCAGGCAACTGCAGAATACTAATGAATCATATTGAGCATATAAGACCGGGAATTGACTGGTACATGGTTGTAAATAAATATAATATAAGGGTTCCAATATCTCCAGCAGGGCTGGCAAATATTTTGCAATATCCCGTGACTACATTTATTCCCTATGACAGGGATATTCAATTTCTTGTACAAACAAGAGGACCTTTCCATATGTTTAATTATAATTTAAGGATAGTAAAGAGTATAAAAGATTTTTCTATGAAGATATACGAGGAGCTCTTGAAATGACTTCCATTGAGGATAATGAGGCTGTTGAAAAAATTGTAAGGCAAAAATTATTTAATAAAATACAGGGTAAGGATTTTATTAAATTACCGGAAGCAGACCGCAGGGAGATAATAAGAAAGATGATAAGCGATATTGTCGATGATGAAGATATAATACTTCCAAGTAATGAACTGGATATAATGGCAAATAAATTCGAACAGGATAGCTTTGATCTGGGGCCAATAAGTATCTTGATGAGAGACCCTTCCGTTACCGAGATAATGATAAATGATTTTGATGAAATATATATTGAAAAGGAAGGCCGTCTATTAAAACATGATATTGAATTCAGGGACAGCCGGCATATAAGAAATATAGTAGATAAGATTCTGGGGCCCCTGGGCCTAAAGATTGATGAAAGCAATCCCATGGTCGATGCAAGACTAGAGGATGGATCAAGGATTAATGTGGTTGTAAGTCCTGTATGCACAAAGGATATAATTGTGACTATAAGAAAATTCAAGAGTGATCTGATGACTATGAACCAGCTGATCGAATCAGGGTCACTTAGTTATGAGGTTAGTGAATTTCTCTCAGAATGTGTGGCCAGAAAAGCTAACATAATCATTAGTGGTGGTACAGGAACCGGTAAAACTACACTTTTAAATATATTATCTGATTTCTTGCCTGAATATGAAAGAATTGTAACTATTGAAGAAACACTTGAGCTTAAATTAAAGCATAGAAATACTGTTAGACTGGAGGCAAGAACAGAAAATATTGAGGGAAAGGGACGGATAAGTATAAGGGACCTGGTTAGAAATGCTCTCAGGATGAGGCCAGACAGGATTATAATTGGTGAGATTAGAGGTTCTGAGGCAGTCGATGTATTACAGGCAATGAATACCGGGCACAGAGGTTCCATGACTACAATACATGCTAATTCACCAGAGGATGTAATAACAAGGCTTGAGACGATGATACTACTTTCAGGTTATAATATAGATCCTGTTACTGCTAAAAGGATAATAGCTACCTCCTTAAATATTATAGTTCACTTAAGGAAAACCGGTAATGGAGTAAGGATAATAGAACGCATTAGCCGGGTGACAAACAATAAGAATGTAAATGGGATAGACCATTCCTTATTAGACATAAAGGATATATCCATAGGTGAGAATATGATTTTACCGCAAATGAAAATTTTAAGCAGATAGTATTTAGATATCCTGAATCTATTTTTTATGGATCATTAAATAAAAAATTAGTCAATAACAATTAAATCTATTTAGGTGGAAAGACTTAAAATTGTCGGGTCTGTTGAATCTAATAAAAATAAAAAAGGTTAGGAACCTTATTATACTGGTAATTCTTATATGTATTTTTTACATTTTCTTAAAAAACATATTGCTTGCTTTATTTATATCCGCATGTCTGTTAGTTTATGTAATTGATATATTGAAAAGCAGGGAGGAGATACGCACCCAGAATCTTCACAGACAGCTAATAGAATTTTTAGAACATATGGTGATAATGCTGGGGGCAGGCAAGACGCTAAGGTATATTTTTTTAAACTCGTGGAAAAAATTCCCTGACCCTATTAGAAAATGTCTTAAGAAGGTGGCTGAAAATATAGAGATAAATCCGGATCTTGAAGATGTTATGACTGTTTTTGAAAATACTATTAAAACAAGGGAAGCAAAACTTATAGTTTCAGGAATAAGGATTAATAACAAAATAGGAGGAGATATTATTATATTGCTTAATTCCATATCAAGGACTCTCAGGGAAAAGTTCAGATTGAAATCACATCTTGATAGCCTTACCCTCCAGAGCAGATTTTCTGCAAATATAATAGGTATTTTACCTGTAGTTTCCCTTATTTTTCTTTACTTTTTTTATAGTGATAGGTTACCCGGTTTCTTTTCAAAGCCTTTCGGGACCATTGTCCTTATTATCGGAGGAATCCTGGAAATAACAGGTATAGTTATTTTAAAAAAGATAGTAGGAAAATAAAATTTTAATTAGATTATGATCTATTATTTCATAATAGTGATATATATACTGCTGATATCAGGTTTGTATTACTTAATTTTTCCCAACAATAATATTAATAAATTTAGATATACTGGCAGTAATAAAC
>CAYROY010000037.1:0-4883 GCA_964426155.1 uncultured Actinomycetota bacterium | reverse complement strand
TATACAGATAAGGGTAAGAACTATTAGAAACTTGTTTTTTGACCTTGAACTATCTGCTATCGCTCCAAAAACAGGTGCAAGTACTGCTGTAACAGCCATGGATACTCCGCCGGCAATACCCCACATCAAATCGCCAAAGTTATGGGGATAGAGTCCGGGAGTTACTATTACATTGGTAAAATATACAGGGAAAACAACAGTGATTATTATTACTGCAAAGGAGGTATTTGCCAGATCATATAATGCCCAGGAGATTACAGGGATTCTGAATAATACATTTGCTTTTTCCCTGATATCTTTAATATTCATTGATTTACTCCGGGAATCCCACTGGTATTACATAGAGCACTGTATAATATGTGGGCAGATCTAGAAGTTTCTTAATTGAATCATCATAGAATGCTCCTACCGGAACAGCACCCAGACCCAGTGCCGTAGCCTGAAGAAGTATATTCTGGCAGGAATGTCCTGCTTCCATATGCACGTATCTTATCCCTCTTTCCCCATACTTGACAGTAGTCCTTTCATATACTGCTGTAATTATTATGCTTACCGGAGCTTCCGATACAAAGCTCTGGTCCAGGCAGGATTTAGAAAGTTCTTTTCTGATATCATCGCGGATAAGTCTTTCCAGCCTGTGACCAACAGGCTGGTAATGATATGCTCCATCTTCTTTTATCAAAAACAGATCCAGCGGATATAAAGCACCAGCAGAGGGGGAAGTCCTGTAACCAGAAATCTTTTGTGTGATTCCCTGACCTGCCCATAAAAGCTGGGATATTTTATCTAATTCAAGACCGGTCTCAGAAAAGTCTCTAATGGACCGTCTCTTATTCAGCGCTTCTTCCAGGGAGACATTGCTTTCCGTAACAGGTTCGGGAAGAATGACTTCTTCTTCTATATTCAAAATATCCACTTCCTTATTAGTTTTTTTTAAAATATTATATTTTATATATGACCCTGTCTGTTTTGTAACTCTGCAGGAAGCGGCCAGTGGCATAGAAAGAATCAGGATAGATATAAAAAATATGGAAATAATTTTTTTACAAGGCTTCATATTAATATACCTGAGGAATAAAATAGTTATTCTATTAAAATTATACACGCCTTTGGTAAAAATTATAATATAGCATGACTGTTTTAAAGAAAGATCTTAAAATAGAGTAAAAAAAGAAGAAAAATTAAAAAATTTTCGTCTAGAGAAGAAATAAGGTGAAAAATGAATGATTTCAATCTTAAGATTCCAATGTACGGCAAAGCAAAAAGCCGGGTTACCGTCAATAACATTGCCATTAGGTTTGGGAGTGGCAGCATAGACACATTAGGCACACCTGCGATGGTCGGTCTGATGGAAAATGCTGCTGTAAATGCTGTTGATAAAAATCTTCCTGAAGGTTATGCAACAGTCGGTATGGATCTCAGCATAAAACATACTTCTCCTACGCCTGAAGGAATGGAGGTCACTGCAATCGCTGAACTTACAAAAGTGGAAGGTAAAAAGCTTTTTTTCAAAGTAGAGGCTTTTGATGAGATTGAAAAGATTGGAGAAGGAATACATAAGAGATATATTGTAGAAGTTGATAAATTCAGGGAAAACGCCAGGGAAAAATTAAATAATTATTAATAATAATATTATTATTAAATGTTATAATAGTATTAAATATCAAGCAGGCAGGACATAATGAGCATATTTTTATTGTACCAGTATATAGTAGCATTAATTCTATTTTTTTTGATGTTAAACTTTATTATCAACAATTTTCTTTTTAAAGATACTTCTGTTCATGTTCTTCCTGAAAATTTTTTAAAGAAAAAATCCCTCGTATCTGTACTTATTCCTGCACGGAATGAATATGGTAATATTAAGAGATGTATTAACTCATTACTCAGACAGGATTATCCTAATCTTGAAATACTGGTTCTTGATGATAATTCCACCGACGGAACCACGGAGATAGTCAGTGAGCTATCTAAAAAGGATAAGCGTATAAAGCTCTATCACGGCAAACCGCTGCCTGAAGGCTGGCTGGGTAAATCCTTTGCCTGCTACCAGCTCTCAGAATATGCCAGAGGTGACTACCTGGTATTTGTAGATGCTGACACTCTCCACTTCCCTAATTCGATATCTTCTTCTATTGCATGCCTCTTAAAGTACAGGGTAGATGCACTTTCTGTATTTGCAAAACAGATAACAGTCAGTATTCATGAGAGGATGACAGTACCATTTGCAAGTTTTATGATTCTCGGATTTTTACCTCTTTCCCTTATAAGGAAAGCAAAAAGTGCTCTTTTCTGTACAGCCATTGGACAATTTATGCTTTTTAAAAAAGAAACATATAAAGCAATAGGGGGGCACAGGTCGGTAAAAAGTGAAATACTTGAGGATGTTATTATTTCAAAGAAAGTAAAGCGAGCAGGCTACAGGTTTATGATATTTGATGGCAGGAACAACCTTTACTGCAGGATGTATCATAACTTCAGAGAAGTAATACGCGGTTACTCAAAGGTATTGTTTCCTGCATTCGACTTCAGTATTTCAATGATATCAGCAGCTATTGTCTTTGTAACAGCAGTATATCTTATGCCGTTTGTTATGCTGCCGCTTTCAATACTATTTTCCTGGCCCGGTGTGTTTATTAATATTATTACAATTCAGATAATATTTATAATGATAACAAGGATAATCCTTGCTTTCAGGTTCAAGATGAAAGTGATAGATGTATTTCTTCACCCTCTTTCAGTGATTTATATAATATCTATTGCAGTGAACTCTTTATTTCAATTTAAGTTTGCAACGGGGGTTAACTGGAAGGGAAGAGTTTATAATATTTTTGAAGATGAAGATGGGGAAGAGCTTAAAACAGCAAAAGACCACATCGAATAATAGTATGTTATTAAAGTTGCAAATCTAAAAAGAATATTCATAATCAGCAAATCTATTAGTACCCAGATTTTCTTAAGCTTGTGATATACGCAACATCTGGTATAATTAAAAGAGCTTTTATATAAATAGACAACTTATTAAGTTGTTTATTTTTTTGGGCAAAAATATAAAAAAATATATGAGGTGAGATCCCGGTGAGTGGTTTAGCAGGAATAGTAAGTAAAATCTCTGGCGGTAATAATAGGGAAAAGACAAATATGTTACTGGAAAAAATATCGCATAGAGGCGGCCAGAGCAGATTATATGATATCTCCGGAGGTTGTATCGGAATAAATACTGATTACGATCAGCATGAAAAGTCAGGGGGCAATACAGTGCTTCTGGACGGCAGAGTTTACAACCTTGATGATGTTATAAAAAAATATAATGTCCAAATAAGAGAGGTCGGAGTAACTGACGCAGAAAAAATAAGTTTGCTTTTTAATGCAGCAGGTGAAGAAATTTTTAGAGAGTTTAAGGGTTCTTTTGCCATAATTATTGTTGATAAAAGAGAAAATATATACTTTTTAAGGGATGTTATAGGGGAAAAGCCACTTTATTATCATGCAGGCAATAATACAATTATGTTTGCTTCGGAGATTAAATCTCTTATAGGATTAACAAATGACATATTAGAATTCCCTCCGGGTTATTATATGAAAAATTTTGGAAAACCCGGGATAGTAAAGCAGATAGAGACTGAAAATTATCCGGTACTTGTGGATACGGATCTGAATACTATCGAAAAAATTTTGAAAAGTCATCTACTGAAGTCAATGGAAAGCAGGATTCCTGACAGAAATATTGATCTGGGCGTATGGCTTAGCGGTGGTCTTGATTCTTCCATTGTAGCGGCTCTTCTCAAGGAATTTACTGATAATGTAAAAACGTATTCGGTCGGCTACGAGAATTCACCCGATCTTCTAGCTTCCAGAGAAGTAGCAAAATATCTGGGTACCAGTCATACAGAATATAAACTTGATATAGATGAACTATTTAAGAATATACCCAGAGCAATATACTATCTCGAATCTTTTGATGCACCGCTTGTAAGAAGCACGCTGGGCAATATGATAGCTTCAAAACTGTCATCTTCTTCCGATATGGTATTCTCAGGAGAAGGCGGGGACGAGCTTTTTGCAGGTTATAATTATTTTTTTGAATATGATTGTCCCGGGATTATACAGCAGGAACTAGTAAATGCTATAAACAGCCTTCATAATACTGCCTTGCAGAGGGTTGACAGGGTAGCAAATGCTTACAGGGTCAATGTAAGACTGCCGCTGCTTGACGAAAATCTTATGGATTATGTCTTGAAAATACCTGTTGATGAAAAAATAAAGAAAGATAAAAATTTGAGCAAGTATATACTGAGAAAGGTTGCCTCTGATTATCTACCTTATGAAATAGCATGGCGGGCTAAAGATAAATTCTGGGAAGGTGCAGGAATAGAAGATACGATAGAAAAAAAAGTTGATTCTATTATATCCGATGAGGAATTTTCTATGAAGACGGTTTCTCCCGAAGGCCCTGAACTCAGGAGCAAAGAGGAAGTTTATTATTACAACATATTCAACGATTATTATTCCGACATAAATTTGAAGAATATACTGTCTTTTACCAGGGATTTTAATCCTGAGTGATCCAGGCTTGAGTCTTATTTAATTTAAAGCCTGCCGGAAATTAAAATTCATTTTTATGATTTTTTAAAGATTGTGTATGGACACTGTCAGATGATTATTTTTATATATGCTGGATTGTAGTCTCAGTAATCCCGTATTTATCATGCAGGTATTTATTAATTTCATCAAATAGCGTCTTTAGATAATCTGTATCATTATTACCCCTTATGGAAATATGGGCTGAAAAGATCAGGATGTCTGTAGTAATAGACCACAGATGTACATTATCCATTTTTGTTATTTGAGGAAATTTTTGCCTCAGGTCCTTTTCAATAATA
>CAYROY010000036.1:0-18933 GCA_964426155.1 uncultured Actinomycetota bacterium | reverse complement strand
TGCGGTCAATATAAATAATTCGGTATTAGCCATTCTTTCGAATGGTTATCCCAATCTTCGGGGCAGATTGCCTACGCGTTACTCACCCGTTCGCCACTAATTTTGCAGATGTGTTGCCACACCCGCAAAACCCGTTCGACTTGCATGTATTAGGCACACCGTTAGCGTTAATCCTGAGCCAGGATCAAACTCTCAATTATATCCTTAAAACATTAAAAACGTATCCAAAGCTTGCACTATTTAGTTCTCAATGAACACAAAACAACCTGAAGAAATCTATCACAACAGAAACATCTTGTCAACTAGAAAAAAATAATTTATAAAAGATTTTTATTTGAAAAATGTAGTCAAACAAACTCTTTTAACAGCGTAATAAATTATATCATTAAGAGATAATAAGTCAAACGCATTTCTATTACTTTTTTCAAGCCTTCTACATATAATCCCTATTATCGTAAGCGATCTCTTTTATAGGTATCTACAGAATTACCTTATATCAACACAGAACCAGAAGATAATATGGATTTAATATTGCTTTTTACTTATCGACTTCTTGATTATTTTTTTTAGAGTTTTTTGGCTTTTCTTTTTCCTTTGCAAATCCAAGTTTAACTTTTATATTATTCTCTATTTCGTCAGCAATTTCCATGTTCTGCATCAAAAATATCTTAACGTTTTCGCGACCCTGACCTATTCTTTCATCCTTATATGAATACCATGAACCGCTTTTATCTATAATTCCATATTCAGCCCCTACATCAATAATGCTGCCCTCTCTTGATATTCCTTTTCCGTACATGATGTCAAATTCTGCTTTTTTAAATGGAGGTGCTACCTTGTTTTTTACCACTCTTACCCTTACCCTGTTTCCTATAGTATCGGTACCGCTCTTTATTGAGTCTATTTTCCTTATATCAAGTCTAACGGTAGCATAGAATTTAAGTGCCCTTCCTCCCGGCGTGACTTCAGGATTTCCGAACATAACACCTATCTTTTCTCTTAACTGATTTATAAATATGACAGAAGTTTTAGTCCTATTGACCACCCCGGTTACTTTTCTTAGAGCCTGTGACATCAACCTTGCCTGAAGACCTACATGCGAATCCCCTATTTCACCCTCTAGTTCAGCTCTCGGCACAAGTGCTGCTACAGAGTCTATGACTATTATATCAAGTGCTCCACTTTTTAATAAAATTTCACATATTTCCAGAGCCTGCTCCCCATTATCAGGTTGCGAAAGTAGCAACTCTTCGATATTGACTCCTAGATTCCTGGCATAAGTCGGGTCAAGTGCATGTTCCGCATCTATGAATGCTGCTACTCCTCCATTTTTTTGTGCATTTGCTACCAAATGAAGGGCAAGTGTCGTTTTGCCCGACGATTCCGGTCCAAATATTTCAGTAACCCTTCCCCTTGGGATACCTCCCACTCCAAGAGCACTGTCAAGTTCCAGTGAACCTGTTGGTATGAAATCTATTTTCTGGAGTGCTCCGGATTCCCCTAGTTTCATTATAGAGCCTGCACCATACTGTCTTTCTATTTGAGAAACAGTATTTTCTATTATTTTATCTCTTTCCATTAAAATATCCTTTATAAATTATTTTATATATTTATATAATAGCACATAAACATAATCTAGTCGATTATCTATTAATTATTTATTTTAGAAAAAATTAATAACAAAATCATTTCTTTATTTTAAATCAAATCTTTCTATATTTATATATTTTGCTCCGTTTCTCTGTAATATACTTTCATAAAGTGATATCGAGGTGCATTCAGCAAACCCTTTAAATATAGGTAGGTCAGGTACTTCAGTACTTTCTATATTTAATGGTTTTTTTACCCTTGCAACAGTTATATGCGGACTGAAATCCCTCCTGTCTTCTGGTATGTTCACCTCTTTAAGATTACTCTCTATTGCATTATACATCTCAATAAGTTTATAGGCGCCTTCCTTTATGCCAATAATTAAAACCCTTGCTTTTCTTATTGAGGGGAAAGCACTTATTTTTTCCTCCATGCTGTATTTAAAACATCTGAATGAAGATATAGATCTCTTTATAGTTTTTTTTACAATTTCTATCTTATTTATTTCCATACTTCCAATGAATTTAAAAGTAATATGCAGATTTTCAGGAGGTATCAATCTTATATTATTAAAACTTGAGAGATTTTCCAGTGAGTACTTATAGATAACAGATTTTATATCTTCTTTTATATCAGCTGCTATAAAAAATCTTTTTTCCTGTATATTATTTGCCATACTGAATTATAGCATTCCTTAACTCATTTAATGCAAATTGCATTGTCCTGAACTTAATATCCATTCTTTTACCAGGAAACCTTTTTTCAAATATTTTCTTATACCCTGAAGGACCACATATACAGCAGTATATCAATCCCAATTTATCACCTTCATATTCTGGACCTGCAAAACCAGTCACTGCAACTGAGTAGTCTGCTTTAAAAAGTCTTTTAACTTTTACTGCCATATCAAGGCAGACCTCCCTGCTTACTGCACCTTTCTTTTCTATAAGCCCTCTGTCAACCTTTAATACTTTTTCTTTTACAAGATTTGAATAAGAGACTATTCCGCCACTAAAAAATTTTGAACTCCCGGGTGTATCGGTAATAACACTTGAAATAAGACCTCCTGTCATTGATTCTGCAGTACTTATTGTTAAATCTTTTCCGGCGTTTTTTATTGCAGTTTTTAGATTATCAGAAATCATCGTATTGCCTCTGCCGTAAAGATGTCTTCCCATCCTTTCTGCAATCTTTTCCTCAAAAATCTTCAAATTATTAGTTTCCTGGACTAATCCTTTTTGTTTTTCTATAAGTATTATCTTTATCAATCCAGGTGATGCTGTAATGCCTATATCAATCGATGCTTCCTTTGCTTCACCTATCAGGTCTTTTATCCTTTCCTCTATTTCTGTCTCACTTATATCCGTTGTCAGAAGTGTAGATTTTCTTATCCTTTCACACTTAGAAAACTTTTTTTCTTCAAATTCCAGATCATTTAAAAATGGATAGATATTTTCATCAAACATACTTTTCATCTCTGCAGGTACACCCGGTATACAAAATATATACTTGTTTTTTCCAAGATCTACTCTAAAACCTGAGGCACTGCCTACTAAAGGTACTATAGGTGCTGCACCCTCCGGGATATAGGACTGCCTTAAAAGCCTATTTTTTATATTTTCTGTCCTCTTTTTTCTAACAAACTTAAGGCTAGAGGGATCAAGTTTTTTATCTCTTACAAGAGGTATCTTTAATGTCCGGGCAATTACATTTCTTGTAACATCATCGTCTGTTGGCCCCAATCCTCCAGACATTATAACTATATCACTATATCTCATGGCTATTTTTAAAACACTTGATATTTCTTCTTCTCTATCTGGAACAGTAAACATATAATTGCACTCTATACCAAGCTCTGATAAATTTTCTGCTATATATTTTGAATTGCTGTCAATAATAAGACCAAGATTCAACTCTGTACCGATTGAGATTATTGAACTCTTCATATCAGGTATACCTTTTATATAATATTCTTAATCATTCCTGTCTGGCCAGTATTCCTGCCAGCTCTTCTTTTGATACAAATATTTCCCTCGCTTTGCTTCCTTCAAATGGCCCTACATATCCTCTATTTTCAAGCTGGTCTATAATCCTTGCAGCTCTTGAATAACCGACTTTCAGTCTTCTCTGAAGAAGTGATGCAGATGCATGTCCAAAATCCACTACTACTTTTAATGCATCATAAAAGAGTTCGTCTTCTTCAGTATTCTTTTCACCCGCCTGGTTTATCTTTTTGGAAATATCTAGATTATATTCTGGCTCTTTTTCGCCCTTTATATATCTGGTTATCATTTCTATTTCGTGGGTTGTGACGAAACTTCCCTGTATTCTTTCCGGTTTATTCAAGTAATATGGAAGATAAAGCATGTCTCCTCTTCCTATCAGCTTATCAGCACCGGAGCAATCAAGTATAACCCTTGAGTCAATATTCGAAGTAACCATAAAAGCTATCCTTGAGGGAATGTTTGCCTTTATTAAACCTGTTATGATATTGACTGATGGTCTTTGCGTGGCTATAACAAGATGCATGCCTACGGCCCTGCCCATCTGTGCTACCCTGCATATGCTGTCCTCGACTTCTGAAGCAGCAATCATCATAAGGTCTGCAAGCTCGTCTATAAAAATTATTATATATGGAAGAGGCTTAAACCCATTCTCTTTTTCTTTATTTTTTGCTGCATCTTTATTATACTCTGCCAGAGATTTATAATTCCTTTCAACAAGCACCTTGAATCTTTTTTCCATTTCTTCTACCGCCCACTGAAGTGCCGATGCTGCTTTCTTTGGGTTCACCACCACCGGTGACAGAAGGTGGGGAATCCCATTATATATACTTAGCTCGACCATCTTTGGATCTATCATTATGAATTTTACTTCACCTGGTTTAACATTCATAAGAAGTGATATTATTATACTGTTTAAACAGGAACTTTTACCTGAATTTGTGGCACCTGCTATTAGGACATGGGGCATTTCTACTATATTCATATATATAATTTCACCTGAAAGATTTTTCCCAAGAGGTACCCTTAGAAGCTGTTCACCGATTCTTTTATTTTCCGTGTTTGAATATATATCACCGAGAGTAACAATACTCCTTATCTGGTTTGGTACTTCCAATCCTATTGCAGACTTACCCGGAATTGGCGCCAGTATCCTTAGATCTGCTGAACCAAGTGCTACGCAGAAGTCATCCTCCAGGCTTAGAAGGCGCTGCACCTTTACACCTGGTGAAAGACTTATTTCATACATCGTTACCGAAGGTCCGCGAACCACTCTATTAATCTTTGCTGAAAGGTTAAAGTCATCAAATAATTTATTTAATATGCTTACTCTTTCCTTAATACTTTTTTTAAATATTTTTGTTGGTACATTAGCAGATTTTTTCAGAAGATTTACTGGAGGCATACGGTAATTTTCATCATCGCTTTCTTCCTTCGTTATCGGCATCCTTAACTGCTTTTCATCTCCAATTAACATATGATTTTCCGGTAAACGTTTATTACCTGCATCTATACCTTTACTGTCTATAATTTCTGGAACTCTTGGAGCCTTTTCCTTATCTTTTTCACCTGCCGTTATTTTTGATTCCTTTTTATAGCTGCCATTGATTTTATCAACGCTCAGACCTATTTTTTCTCTGCCTTTTTCACCAGTTACAGTCCTTCTGCCAAATACTTCACCAAAAATTCTAAAATCTATATTCTTTGCAAAAATAGCTAATTTTTTACCTATGTCTATAATTGATACCCTTGTTATTACAAGAAATGATATGATAATAAGCACTGATAGTACCGATATTGCTCCAACTCTTCCGAAAAGCCTTGAAAGGCCATAGAATATTCCGGCCCCAGACAGGCCTCCTCTCTTGCTTATAAGGACATCATCAAATATATTGGAATACCTTAAACTGCTGGATATTACCCCTATAAGTGAAAAGAAGAACAGAAAAAATCCAATGCCAAACCTTAATGAAAGAAGCCTTACTTTTTTTATAAAGAAACTTATGCCCCAGGCAAGCAGCAGAAATGGTATTACATACTTACCTATCCCAAAGATATAAGAAAGGAATTCGTTTATTCTCTTATTTATATATCCCGAGTCTTCCGGAATAAAAATACTTATTAGCATTAGGATAGATAATAAAATCACAAATATTCCGTATATCTCTACCCTTCTGCCGACCAGACTTGTCCCATTTCTAATTCCAGTTTCTCTGCGGGATTTTGCCTTTCTTTTTACTGATGATCCACGGCTGCTTTTTTTTTGAGTCATAATTAACCTAAAATAATGGCCAATATTACTTCACCAGCACTTTTACCTCTATTATAGGTCTTATCCTGGCAATTTTAAAAAAATATTTTTCAAATTTATCGATAATATAATCTTCTATCCTATTTTTAATAAGTATATTTTGTTCAAAACATTTATTGACTGAATCAATAATTATATCCCTGCCTTCATTTAATATTTCCGTGATATTATCTATATATATTATCCCTTTCAATTTATAGTCAGGATCCATTATTATTTTCTTCATGTTTAAATCAATAGCCAGCGCAATAAATATAACTCCATTATTTGAAAGTATCTTCCTATCCCTTAAAACCATATCTTCTATATTTCCCATGCCTATACCGTCAACATAAACATTTTTAGGCTGTATATTCCCGGATATTCTGCACATATTAACATTCATCTTTACTATATCACCATTCTGAACTATAAGTATATTATCATTTTCTATTCCCATAGACCTGGCAATTTGTGCATTCTGTATTTTATGTTTGTTCTCACCGTGGACCGGTATATAATATGTAGGATTGGCCAGACTTATCATCATTTTTATTTCTTCCCTTGCAGCATGTCCTGATACGTGGACTCCTGCTATAGACTCATAAAATACATCGGCTCCCTGTTTTATCAACATATTTATTGTATTTGATATTGCTTTTTCATTTCCAGGTATGGGAGATGCTGATATTATTACCATATCACCTTTCATTATAGTAACTCTTCGATGCTCATCCATTGCCATCTTATTCAATGCTGCAAGTGGTTCTCCCTGGGTACCTGTTGACAGAACAACTATTTCATTAATCGGGAAATCATCTATTCTGCTTATGGGTATTATGATGTTCTCTGGTATCTTTAAATAACCAAGTTCACTTGCTATCTTCATACTTTTAAGCATCGATCTGCCTGAAACAGCCACTTTCTTGCCCATCTTTGCTGATACATCAAGTACCTGTTGCATTCTGTGTATATGAGATGAAAAAGTAGCTACTATTATTCTCTTTTCAGCACTTTCAAATTTATCCATAAGTGTCTTGCCGACATCCCTTTCGGGAAGGGTGTATCCTTCTTCTTCAGCATTTGTACTGTCACACAATAACGCCAGTACTCCTTCTTGCCCCGCTCTTGCTATTTTATGGATTTCTGTGTGTACATTATCTATTGGATAATGATCGATTTTAAAATCTCCCGAATGTACTATTGTGCCTATATCTGTTCTAATTATTAACCCAACCCCATCAGGGATACTGTGATTTACCCTGAAGAATTCTATATCAAAAACACCAATCGAAATATTTTTCTCCGGATCTATCTCCCTGTATTCAATTTGATCAGAGTCTGCAAGACCATTAAGCTTTATTTTTGTAAGCCCGATAGTAAGTTTAGTCCCATATACTGGTACCCTTATCTTTTTAAATAAAAATGGCAGAGCGCCTATATGGTCTTCGTGCCCGTGCGTTAATATTATTGCTTTGAGTTTTCCAGCATTTCTTAAAACGTAAGAAAAATCAGGTATCAAAAAGTCAATTCCGGGTGTATCTTCATCAGGGAACATCAGACCGCAATCTACAACAATCATCTGATTTTCCTTTTCGAAAACAGTCATATTTTTCCCGATTCCGCTGACTCCACCCAGCGGTATAAGTTTTAAACTCTTCCTTTTTGCCATATTTTTATAGATTTTATTCTATTTATACACTTCCCTTATATTATTTGTTGATTATATAAAATATTATTTATTTTAATTCTACTAGCTTGTCCAGACCATATGTAAAATTTGAAAGCCTGTCTATATTCCTTATTGCCATGATTACTCCAGGATAAAATGAAGACCTGTCAATGCTATCATGCTTTATCAGTAAAGTCTGACCTCTTGCACCAAAGATAACACTTTGGTGCGCCACCAGACCAGGAAGCCTTACGCTATGAATATTTACTCCTTCGTAATATCCGCCTCTGCTGCCTTCAATATTTTCTTTTTCATTAACCTTAAGTCTTTTATTATTAAATATTATCTTTTTTGAAATAATATCTGCAGTGGCAATTGATGTACCTGATGGAGCATCCTGTTTTTTGTCATGGTGCATCTCTATTATCTCACAATTATCAAAATAACATGCAATCATCTCTGATAATTTCATCATTATAACAGCACCTATTGCAAAATTTGGAACAATAAATACTCTGGAATTTGATTTAGCAGACATCTTTTCTATTCTTTTCAGATAGTCTTTCTGGAAACCCGTAGTTCCAACAATGATATCAATATTATTTTCTATTGCCCAGATAATCGATTCTTTAGCTATATCTGCTGAAGTAAAATCTATTATTATATCAGGATTTTTTTTCTTTATCTCCTCATAGGAATCAGTTACACTTACATCCACCTTTTTTATTCCCAGGATTTCTCCTATATCCATTCCTATGCTGCGTCTGTCTAATCCTGCAACAAGCTCTATATCTTCTTCCTTAACCAGTTCTCTAGATATTGCCTTTCCCATTTTCCCGCATATTCCAAACATGGCTATTCTTTTCATATTTTTAAGCCTTTCATGTTTTTACCAAGTATAACGGTGCTGAAATTATCAGGTAAGAAGTATTTATCAACAACCCTGGTTATATCAGATACCTTTATCTTATCTATTTTCTTTAATATCCTGTCAATAGTCAAAACTTTTTTATCGAATAAAAGAGCTTTCCCGAGCCTGAACATCCTGGAGCTTATATCTTCGACTCCAAGCACTATGTTTCCCTTAATATTTTCCCTTGCTACTTCCAGTTCATCCGAAGATATACCCTTTTTTCTAACATCCCTTATTTCTTCATTTATTAACATGAGAATCTTATCTATATTTTTTGCTGAGGATGCAGAATAAATAAATAATAGACCGGTATCACTATAATTTACATTATTTGCTGATATGCTATATGCCAGTCCTTCTTCTTCCCTTATTTTCTGGAAAAGCCGGCTGCTCATGCTGCCTCCTAAAAGATTTATGAATAAAGTAAGTGGATAACGATCGATATTGCTTCTTCCGCATCCAGTCCCCCCCATACACATGTGCACTGCCTTGCTCTTTCCATAATGAATTTTTCTCTTCCCATCTGCTTTCGGAGACCACTCCTTTTCAACCGATTCAATTCTCCGACTGCGGTATTTTGATTTATGTGAGGCCTCTTTTATCATATTAACGAGGTTTTCATGTTCTATATTGCCTGCTGCAGAAATTACCATATCATTTAAACCAAATTTTTTGGAAAAGTATGAATCTACTTTTTTCTTATTTATTCTTCTCAGGGTATTTTTAGAACCCATTATGGGCAGTGACAATGAATTTCCTTTGAAAACCTCAGAAAAAAAATTATTTATTAATATTTCCGATGGGTTATCCTCCATCATTTTTATTTCTTCAATTATTACTCTTTTTTCGGTTTCGATATGTTTAGAAAGAAAAGAGGGGTTACATATTATATCAAGAAGAAGATCCGTGCACCGGTATAGATTTTCGTCTATAAAATCAGCATATACACAACAGTATTCCTTATCAGTAAAAGCATTAAATTCAGCACCCATAGCATCAAACTCAACAGCAATATCCTTATAGCTTCTTTTCTTTGTGCCTTTGAATATTAAATGTTCTACCAGATGTGTTATTCCGTTATTTTTACTGTTTTCATCCCTGGAACCCGCTGGTACCCAGAAACCAAGCGATATTGATCTGAAATACGGAATCCTTTCGCTTATTATCCTTATTCCGTTACTGAGTTCAGTAATCCTATAATTATCAAAACTATTACTTCTCTTTATTGCTATCTTACTATCAACTCCAAACTGCCTTAAAATTACTATATGTCAGTTCTCTCCAGGCTTATCTTTCTACTCCTGGGATCTATATTTGCGACTCTTACAGGAACTTTGTCACCCATTTTTAGATAATCCTCAACGCTCTTGATCCTCGTTTTTGCAACTTTTGATATATGAAGAAGCCCATCTGTTCCGGGTATAAGATTTATAAAAGCTCCATATGATGTTATTCCGACCACCGTTCCTAAAAATTCTTCCCCCACCTTTATATCTTCCGGGGATTTTATCATGCTTTCTATCTTTTCCCTTGCCATCTTTATAGCTTCGCCATCAGGAGATGTAATTGAAACCATGCCTTCACCATTAAAATCTGTGACATCTATTTCATCAAGATCAAATTCTTCTTTAAGGCCTTTTATATTTTTACCGCCAGGTCCTATAATATCACCGATCTTATCCTTGGGAATCTTAAAGGTAGTAATTTTAGGTGCTGCCTGGGATAGCGAAGGCCTTGGCTCTGATATGGTCTCAAGCATCCTTTCAAGTATAAAAATTCTTCCTTCCCTGGCTTTTTCCAGTGCTTTTTTCATTATGTCAAGAGTTATGCCTTTTATTTTTATATCCATCTGAACTGCAGTAATCCCCTTTGAAGTGCCTGCTACCTTAAAATCCATATCTCCATAATAATCCTCGATACCCTGTATATCTGTCAGTATTTCATATTTATCTTCTTCCTTGATAAGACCCATAGCAATACCTGAAACTGGGCTCTTAAGGGGTACTCCTGCATCCATAAGGGCGAGCGTGCTTCCGCAAACACTGGCCATTGATGTTGAACCGTTCGAACTTAATATCTCTGATACCATTCTCAATGCATATGGAAAATCTTCTTCATCAGGAATCATAGGCTTCAATGCTTTTTCAGCTAGTGCGCCATGTCCAATTTCTCTTCTCTTTGGTCCCCGGAGCGGCCAGGTCTCACCCGTACTGAATGGAGGGAAGTTGTAATGATGCATATACCTTTTAAATTCGTCTCCTCCAAGGCTGTCAAGCCTCTGGACTTCTCTTATCGAACCCAGAGCAAGAATTGTCAGCGCCTGGGTTTTGCCTCTTGTAAAAAGACCGGTCCCATGAGTAGTCTCCGGGAAAAGACCTACTTCACAAGATATCTTTCTGATCTCCGAAGTTTTTCTTCCGTCAGGTCTTATCCCCTTGTTAAGTATCATATCCCTTACAAGTTCCTTCTCAATGGTATCAAAACTTACACTTATACTCTCCCTATCGTCAGGAAACTCCTTTAATAGCTCTTCCAATATTTCTTCTTTTATTTTTAATGTTCTTTCCTTAAGGAAATCACCCATATCTTCCTGTATTATTTTTGATTTTCCCGGATCCTTTGATAGACCTTCGACATCGGCCAGGACTTTCTTTATCATATCCAGTGCCAGTACCTCTGTTTTATTTTTTACTTCTTCATTAATCTTAAAACGGAATACTTCGGATTTTTCTTTTCCAACTTCTTTTTTAAATTCTTTCTGGAGTTCCACGATCCTTTTTATTTCAACATGTGCTTTTTCTATTGCTTCAATAACTAGTTCTTCAGATGCTTCTTTCCCGGAGGCTTCCACCATTAATATTGCATTATCAGTACCGGCTATTACTATATCCAGTACACTTTTTTTTAGTTCTTCATATGTAGGATTAACAATCCATTCCCCATTAATAACGCCCATCCTTACTGCACCTACTGGCTCTTCAAATGGTATATCTGATACATACAGCGCCATTGACGCGCCATTTAGAACTGAAATATCATAAAGATTAACCTTATCTACCGAGAGCACAGTCGCAATTATTTGAACTTCGTTTCTTATATCCTTATCAAAAAGAGGTCTCAATGGCCTGTCCGTAAGCCGTGAGATCAGGATTGCTTTATCGGAGGCTTTTCCTTCTCTTCTAAAAAATCCACCGGGTATTTTACCGGCAGCATACATCCTTTCCTCTACATCTACCGTAAGAGGGAAGAAATCAAGGTTTTCTGATGGTTCAGTGCTCATAACTGCTGTTACAAGCACGCCATTACCGGCATATTTGACAAGAACAGAATTTGCTCTTCCTGCCATTTTACCGGTGGAAAATTCCATATCCTTTCCACCTAAACTTATTTTACATTTAGCTTCCATATTACAACATCAAACTCCTTAAATCTTAAATATAAATGAATTGAAAAATAAAGCCGGAATTAAGAGTGGTTATTTTCTTAATCCCAGTTCCTTGATAAGATTTTTATATTTTGAAATCTCACGATTTTTTAAATACTGAAGAAGCCTCTTTCTTTTACCTACCATCATCACAAGACCCCTTCTTGAATGATGATCTTTCTTATTAGCCTTCAAATGCTCATTGAGCTTATTTATTCTGCTGGTCAGTATTGCAATCTGGACTTCTGTAGAGCCTGTATCATTCTCATGTGTTTTAAAATTTTCTATAATCTTCTGTTTTTCTTCTTTTATAAGTGTCAATCCGGTATTCACCTCCTTGAATAATCCGTCCTATAATTTATCACAAGTATTTTATAATTACAATTGAATCAATTTTGTTTATTTCATAATAAATTATATTCAACTATGCTTGAAAAAAAATTCTGCATCAGAAATATCTTTTTTTATCTGTTCCACTAGCCGCGCACTATTTTTGAATCTTACCTCTTTTCTCAATTTCTTCAGAAAAGTTACCTTTATTTCCTTGCCATATAAACAATCATTAAAATCAAGCAAATGACTTTCTATTAATTTTTCCCCCTCTCCAAATGTAGGATTTTTCCCAACATTAATTAATGCTTTAAGGTTATCAATACCATCTTCTATAATTGTTACTGTCCCAAAATATACACCATCTCCCGGAATTATAAGCTTGTCTGGTAAATCAATATTTGCAGTTGGGAATCCGAGTTCCCTTCCCCTGCCTGTTCCCTCAACAACTATTCCTTTTATATAAGGATCTCTTCCAAGAAGTTCATTTACCCTTTCAATATTGCCTTCCTTATAATATTTTCTAATAATGGTGCTAGAGATCACCTCATCTCTACTCTTAACCAGGCTAATTTCATTTATTGCAACTCCCTGACTTCCCATATATTGTTTTAAAAATGCCGTATCTCCACCAGCACCCTTTCCAAATCTGAAACCCTGACCTATAAAAAGTTCTTTTGTATAAAATAATCCTTTTAATATACTATCACAGAATTGTTTTGGGCTAAGATTTAAAAAATCCATTCCAATTTCTGCAGTTACTATCAATTCTATTCCCAGTTTTTTTATTATGCTTATTTTTTCTTCATAAGGAATTATCAATTTTTTATATATACTGCTTTTAAGGATATTTACCGGGGGTCTGTCAAAAGTAAGTGCTACGCTTATTCCTCCGCTTTCTGATGCTCTTTCACAACACATCTTTATTATTTTCTGATGCCCCCTATGCACTCCGTCGAAAAATCCTATCACCATCAATGTATAAGCATCTTTGAATTGATCTTTTTTTATATCTTTTAATTTAAAGATTCTGGTCAAAAACTTCCTTTTTAGATATCTACATAAAAATCAAACTATTTGATTTTAATTAATTATTAAAAAATTACAATATTTTCTGTAAAATTTTTATTAAAACTTTTAGTGTTTTCCAGGTATAAACCTTTTTTTAATCTGTGCAGAGCAATTATGTCACCCTCAAGGGTTTTTATAGATATGATCTTTCTCAGATTATTCTCTGAAGCTCTTAGCTCATTTAAAAAACACGATAATTTCTTTCTATCTCTATCAATGATTTCTATATTTAACGGACTTCCATTTATTATTCTTTTCTCCATTCCATTTCTTATGTAAACCGAGGGGTTTTTATTAAAAAGATCTTCAAACCCTATTATCCCCCTGTCATTTACGGGAGCCTTACTAAGTTTAGACAGATAAATCATTTCTTTTATGGTCCTTGTATTTTCAATTCTAAAACCTCCTACCCCTGTCCTTATAAGTCCTGCAAGTGCTGCTCCTGCTCCATACATTTTTCCCATATCATTTGCAAGGGACCTTATGTAGGTCCCCGAACTGCATTTTATTTTAAGAATCAATAAATTTCCTTCTATACTAAGGATGTTCATTTTATAAATCTCTATCTCACGATAATTTCTCTTTATATCTATCCCCATTCTTGCAAACTTATAAAGAGGTTTGCCCCCGTACTTTACTGATGAATACATTGGCGGTAATTGTCTTATACTCCCTGTGAAATCTTTTAAAATATTTTTTAAAACATTATTATTTAGTTTTTCAACTTTTTCCTCATTAAGTATTTTCCCATCGAGATCCCACGTATCAGTCTGTATTCCGAATTTTAGAAAAGCAATATATTCTTTTGGAAGACCAATAAATTCACTTGAAATTTTTGTACCTTTATTTATAAGAATTATCATAACGCCAGAGGCAGAAGGATCAAGTGTACCGGTGTGTCCGATTTTTTCTAAAAAAAAACTTTCCGCATCCTTCTTATTACATCATAGGAGGTTATTCCTGATTCTTTATAGGCAAGTATTATACCATTAAAACCTTTTAAGAGCTCTGAACGGCAGCCTTTTTCCATCATTCCGCTCCGTTCTTTATAGCTTCTTTCATCCTTTTAATTACTTCCTTCAGATTACCTTCATCCTTATATGCAGAAGCGCTGCGGTGTCCTCCGCCGCCAAAGGTTGAAGCTATATTTGACAGGTCTATATTGCTGTCAGAAGTCCTGAGGCTGATCTTGAATGAATCAGCAGCTATCTGTTTTATAAGAACTGTTATCTTTGCACCTTCAGCACTTCTTAAGAGCTCTATTATACCGTCCTGTGCATAAAAAGGAATTTTTAATCTGGTAAAATCTTCCTTTAGTATATAAGAATATATAAGTCTAAGAGGTTTTATGTATTCTATTCTGCTAAAAACCTTCTGTATGAGCTTGAATCTTCCAATGGGATCACTTTCATATATATAACCATATATATCTGAGGGTTTTATTCCAATCTTTATTAATTCACTCGCTATTCGGTGGACGTTTGCTGTTGTATTGCTGTACTGGAACCTGCCCGTATCTGTAAGTATTCCTACATAAATACCTATACCTATATTATAATCTAATTTTTCCCTGTAATTTTTGTATATGAATTCATAAAGCATCTCAGCAGTTGCGGACTTATTGCTATCAATCATATTTATATCACCAAATAGGCTATTACTACTATGATGGTCCACATTGATGATGCAGCTTGCTTTCTCCCTTAAATAATCAAAATCAAGACCTGCCCTATCTTCTCCAGCACAATCAACAAAAATACATACGGGCCTATTGTTTAAAAGAACTTCTAATTCTGGATGCTTTTTAATTTTATTAAAACCTGGTAAAAAACTATATTGATACGGAAGATCGCTATTACATATCATAGTTGTTTCTTTATTCATAGAAGAAATAAGACTATTCAAAGCCGTAAGTGATCCAAGGGCATCTCCATCAGGAAAAATATGGGTGATTAATAAAAATTCATCATTTCTCTCTATCTGCCCGGACATGTTCCGGTATAATATATCTCGCTCCTCAGTATTGACTACCACTATCTTTTCCTTCTTTATTAATGGTCTCAAGTATTTTAGATATTCTCATTCCTCTATCAATTGAATCATCGTATATAAACCTTAAATCGGGTATATTTCTTAATCTTATCCTTCCAGAGATCTTTCTCTTTATAAATCCCCCACATCCCTTTAATATCTCCAGGCTGCTGCTCCTATCTTCCTCCTTTCCCATTATGCTTAAATATATATTAAGAAACTTGCAGTCTGCCGACAGTTTCGTACCCGTGATAGTAACGAAACCAATCCTGGGATCTTTTAATTCTACGTTGATTATAAAACTTATTTCCCTTTTTATATCAATTGTTAACTTCTTTAATCTATCCACGGTTCTTCTGATAAATTATATAATCTCAAAAAACTCCAGTATATCCTTTTCATCTATATCCTGAAAATTCTCAATTCTTATACCGCACTCATATCCCGCCGCTACATTCTTTACATCTTCCTTGAATCTGTGAAGACTTTCTACTTTGCCTTCATAAATAATCGAGCCGTCTCTGATTATGCGCGCCATATTACCTCTTTCAACTTCACCATCGGTAATATAGCAGCCGGCTATTTTCCCAATTTTAGAAAACTTAAACATTTCTCTTACTTCAGCCTTTCCTTTTTCAACTACCTTTCTTTCTGGCTCCAGAAGACCTTCAAAGGCAAGTTTTATATCATCTATAAGTTTATATATTATTTTATAGGTTCTTATATCTACTTTCTCCCTCAGGTTTAAAGTAGTTGTTAAAGCTGTGGGGACAACTCCAAAACCTACTATAATAGCATTGGAAGCAGTTGCAAGTAAGATATCACTTTCAGTAATGGCACCTATTCCCCTGTGAATTATTTCTATTTTTATTTCATCCGTTTCAATCTTTTCAAGAGACTTTTCTACTGCTTCCAGTGATCCTTCTGATTCTGCCTTTAGTATCAGCTTTAATTTTTTTAACTCCCCCTGTTGTGACATCTCTGAAAGATTCTCAAGTGTCAGAACCTTTCTGGAGCTGCCTATTTTCATAACTTTTTTATCATAATCTCTTTTAGCAAGAAGGTCTTTTGCTACTTTCTCATTTTTAACCACAAAAAGCTTATCTCCTGCCTTTGGTACAGATGAAAATCCTGTCATTTCTACAGGCTTTGAAAGTGATGCTTCTTTCAGGTCTATTCCATTTTCATCCCTTATAGTCCTTACTCTACCATATGAATCTCCTGTTACAAAAGAGTCTCCTACTTTTATTTTACCTCTTTTAACTATCAGTGAACCAATTGGTCCCATTCCCTTATCAAGTCTGCTTTCAATTATTATTCCTGTAGCCACGGCGTCCGGGTTACCTTTGAGCTCCTGCATATCTGCTACAAGGAGGATCATTTCCAATAATTCATCAATATTTTTGTTAGCTTTTGCAGAAATCTCGACAACAATAGTATCACCGCCCCATTCTTCTGGAACTAATCCATATTCTGTAAGCCCTTTTTTTATTCTGTTTGGATCTGAATCCGGCAGATCTATTTTATTTATCGCTACAATTATTGGAACACCTGCATCTTTCGCATGGTCTATCGCTTCAACAGTTTGGGGCATAATCCCATCATCGGCTGCAATTACTATTACTGCTATATCGGTAACTCTTGTACCCCTTGCTCTTATAGAAGTGAAAGCTTCATGGCCGGGTGTGTCTATAAATGTAATATTTCTATTATTATATTCTATCTGGTACGCACCTATGTGCTGTGTTATGCCCCCGGCTTCGCCGCTTGCAACTTTAGTTTTCCTTATTGAATCAAGAAGGGTAGTTTTACCGTGATCAACATGCCCCATTACCGTAACAATAGGAGCCCTCCTTACCAGTTCTTCCTCTGAATCCTTATAGACTTCCTCCATCTTCTCTTCAAATCCGATTATTCTATATTTAAAACCATATTCATTTGATAAAAATTCTAATAAATCTTTACTAAGTGACTGATTTATGGTCAGTACTTCACCCATTTTAAAAAGTAAGCCTATTATTTCACTTGATGGTAAATTTATCTTTTCGGAAAGCTGCTTTACTGTTATACCTTCATGTACTTCTATAATCTTCTTTATCTCAGGTCTATTTTTCCTGACTTTTTCAGATTCCTTCACTTTTCCTTTTTCAGGAAGTTTAATTTCCTTTTCGGATCTAGTGCGCTTCTTCTGAAGAAATTTTGCCTTTAGTCTACCGCTCTTCTCTTCTTTATCAAGTTCTTTGTCAAGTACACTTTTTATGCTTTTCTTTTTTTCTTCTTCCCAGGCAACTCTTTTATTAGAAACTTTTTTGGTGCTTACAAATTTATCTTCTTCAAGGTCTAGAGAATCCTCCATGCTCTCCCTGATTGCATCCTCTTCTTTAAGAGATTTCCTCCTATCCCGAACTGTCCTTTCGGATTGGTTTCTTTCAGACTTCTTTTCCTTCTTCTCTTCTTCTTCTTCAATTTTTTTAGCCTCTTCGAGAGCTCTCTTCTCTTCCTCTTTTCTTCTAGCTTCCTCTTCGGCCTTCTTTTTTGCTTCCTCTGCTGCTATTTTGGATTCTTCAGCTTTCTTTTTTGCTTCCTCTTCAGCTATTCTGGATTCTTCGGCCTTCTTTTTTGCAATTTCCTTTTCTTTCTTCTCCTGCTGCCTTTTCTTTTTCTCGGCTTCTTTAGCTTGTTTCTCTTCTTCCCTGGCTCTTTCTTTTTCTTTTGATTTTTTCTCCAGGGCTTCCTTTTCTTTTCTCTTTATATCTTTTTTTATAGCAGTATCAATTTTTTTAACCTGCGAATTGTTAAGTACCGACATCTCTCCTTTTATGGCAATGCCAAGGCTGTCACAGATATAAAAAATATCGTTAATATCTAATTTTTTTTCTTTTGCTAAATCAATAACCTTAATATCTATCACTCCCTATCTAAAGATAATAAGTAATAATTGTTCTAAGACCCTTCATCAATTTCTTCAGACTTACCCATTATTCTTTCTTCTCTTGCTTCAGCAAGCTCTTCTTCGAACTGTTTTTCACTCTTTATGTCTATCTTCCAGCCTGTAAGCCTGGCAGCAAGTCTGGCATTCTGGCCTTCCCTTCCAATAGCAAGAGAAAGCTGATCATTTGAAACTACTATAAGGGCAAATTTATTATCTTCGTCTATAAGTACTTTATTTACTCTAGCAGGACTGAGCGAGTTTTTTATATACACAACTACATCATCACTGTAATCTACTATGTCTATCTTTTCTCCATTAAGTTCATTTACTATCATCTTGACCCTCGAACCTTTTGGCCCCACGCAAGCACCTACCGGATCGACATTTTTTTCATTAGACCTTACTGATATTTTAGTCCTGTAACCGGCCTCTCTGGCGATACTCATTATCTCCACAACTCCTTCATATATTTCAGGTACTTCCAGCTCAAATAACTTTCTTATAAGACCGGTATGCGTCCTCGACACTATTACCTGAGGACCTTTTGTGGTCTTTCTCACATCAGAGATAAAACACTTTATCCGATCACCGTGCCTGTATCTTTCTCCAGGCGACTGTTCATAAGGTGGCAATAGTGCCTCAACTTTTCCAAGATCTACCAGTGTAAAACGTGAATC
>CAYROY010000035.1:0-2956 GCA_964426155.1 uncultured Actinomycetota bacterium | reverse complement strand
TATATTCTGTCTTATCCCTCACTATGCCTTCATAGTATTCCGGCTTCCCATTCCCGTATATTACTCTTGAGCTGATCTCTACATATATCTTCGAACTGTCCTTTCTTTTTAAACAGGTACCAAAGGTCCTGTTTCTATTATTAAAATCAGGCCTATCCTCCCGATTAAAATAAAGGTCTCTGGTATTTACCTTTAATAATTCCTCCCTGTTTTCATATCCCAGTATTCTTACAAGCGAATCATTTACTTCAACATACTGCCCTTCCAGCGTACTTATATAAAACCCATCTATAGCGTTCTCAAAAAGATCCCTGTATAATTAAGGGGGCTTGGAGGTAAAACCAATCTTAATTTTACTTATTTCAGTAAATTAAAGAACAGGACCAAGCACCCGCCTTTAAAAACAATCGAACTCATTGCAGAAGGGCTCAATATCCCGCCTGAATATTTTCTTGAATATAGAATACATAAGATAACAGATTTTCTTTTAGAGAATCCTGAATTTACTGAGCCTTTGCTTACTTACCTTGACAGACTTAAAGAAAAACAAAATTTAAAGGTTGCAGAGAAAGAAGGACCTTTCAATGGTAATAAATGATCGATGTAATATTTTAATTTTCTTATCAAGAAATGAAATCAAGCTTTTCAGAATATATCTGAATCCATCATATTGATAGATATCCTGCTGAACTGGTCTTTTAAGATCAAAATATCCTTAATTTTATTACGGTTTTAATATAATATATATGTGCATATGAAAAACCGTGTAAGAAGAAAAAAAAATACTATTAATAAAAATTACAGTTACTTCATATATGCAGGGGTTATAATAACTATTCTGCAATTCTGGCTTTTAAAAAATTTCTATCAGGAACAGAAGATGATCAAGCTTCCAGATAAACTCTTTCAATCTTCCATTGAATATCCTGAAGAAGAATTAATCCCCGAACCGCCTGATACTTCTTTTATTGATGATCCAGGTACTTCTGCTGCCAATGCTGCATGCGAAGAAACCGGAAATGGGGAAATCTATGAAGCGGAAGTACAGGATACCGCAGAGAGCATAAATGGGCCGGAAGAGCAGGTTCTTTCCGATACTCAAAAGCAGATAGTCCTTACACTTCTGGAAATTTTAGACGAAGATATAGAGTATGGTTATGAAGTATTCCCGGATAGCGGTTACCCGACCAATAATATCTGGATCTCAACAGACGTGATTTCCATAGTTTTGAAGGAAGCCGGCTTTGACCTAATGGAACTTATATATGAAGACATGTCAGAACACAGAGAAGATTACCCGATGGATATCAAAGGAAGAGATGAAGCAATTAAGTATATCGACTTCAGGGATGTATTCTTTCAGGAGCAATTTTTTAAAAGGAATGCCTTTGAATTACCTGTTGAGTATGATAATGAAGACCCGAATAATAATATATTATGGCAGCCAGGCGACATCATCTTCTTTCAGTTTGATCCGGATAACCCATATAAAGATCTGGGAGGGTTTGTATCTTCCAGAAAGAATGAACAGGGCGTTCCCCTTGTCATAATGATTTCTGCAGAATTTGGAACTGTAAAAGAGGTGGATGTCCTTCAGGAATATAATATTGTCGGCCACTACCGTTATCCCCCTCCTGAAGTAGACTGACCTGTCGGCTACCGCAATAGGATAATACTATCATTTAAAAAACCTGAATGGGTTAAAATTGGTGTTCACATCGTAATAATCAACACTTTCTGCCTTTTTAAGAAAATTTACTACTTTATAAGTAACAGGTGTGAACACAATTTCCATAAGTACCTTAAATATATAGTTGGATATTATTATTGCTGTCAGCAGACGGTTCCCATATATTCCATAAAATGCAATTGTGACAAATATCACTGTATCTATGCCCTGCCCCGCTATTGTGGAACTTATGGTCCTTGCAGCCAGCCACCTGCCTTTTGTGAATACCTTCATCCTGGCCAAAACGTATGAATTTGAAAATTCTCCTGCAAAGTATGCGATAAGGGAGGCTGTGACTATCCTTGGTGTCTGCCCCAGTATTGACATATATGCATCCTGGAGCTCCCAGCCTTCTGCCGGTTTTATAAGTCCTATAAGTCCCAGTATAAGCGACATCAAGAAGGCGCTAAAAAATCCTATCCATATAACTCTTCTGCTTTCTCTGTAGCCGTATACTTCCGTAAGAATATCTCCAAATATATATGATAATGGAAAAAGTACCGTACCTCCGTCAAATGTAAACTTCCAGATGTCCACTATCTTTGTTGAGGCAATATTGGAAATCAAAAGTACGGCGACAAACAATCCCACTATAAGGTCAAAAAATCTATATCTTTTATAGCCTGATATCTTATTTTCCATATTAACATACAGGTGTATCAACTTTATAGAACGGGAAATTATAATAGATTAATAAGCAACATAATGCAACCGATGTTCTATTTCTAAAATATTTTTGAAATACTTTAATATATTGGGTTATAATGATTAGTGAAAAAACCATTTTTGATATGCGGGGTTAAATATGAACAAAGAAAAGGATTTTGACAAAAGTTATATCGGCTATCTTATCGGTGGAGCCCTGCTGGGTGCAGTAGCAGGTTATGTAGTAAAGAAAGTAGGGCCAAAGAATATTATGAATATGATAAAGCAAAAAGATATTATTCCACCTTCCATTTCCAATCTGATAAATGAATTTTCTTCACGTAAGAAACAAATGGATCAGTAGTATCTGCAATATAAATTAACAGGCCTTTCGGTATAAAAACAACAGGCCTGTTAATTGAATCTGTAAAATTATAAATTCAATGATTTTTTCTATTTTTTTCTGGGCATCTTTTTCATTACCATAAAATAATATATTATTGAAGGAATATAACCCAGTATTATTATAAGCAGAAGCCATACAATTTTCATATTTTCTCCGCCGCTCGGGAATTCATCACT
>CAYROY010000034.1:0-4764 GCA_964426155.1 uncultured Actinomycetota bacterium | reverse complement strand
CTTAAATTTTTAATTTCAATATACAAATCAATATTTCCACTTTATTATCTTTTTTCCGATTAATTTTATGAACAATTCAAAAAAATAACTTATCAATATGGCGATAACAGTCCATGCGATTACTTTATCGGTTTCAAGATATATTTTTGATAATTGCATGTTTGTACCAATTGCTTTTAAGGGATTACTTAAGACTTCAGCTGCAATAACGGCCTTCCATCCGATACCGACCGAAGAAACAGCAGCTGCGATAATAAAAGGCAGTATTGCAGGAATATATATTTCCATTAAAATCCTTATTTTTTTTGCTCTAAATGATTTTGCCATTTCCAGAATTTTTTTATCAATATTTTTTACTCCTTCTACAACATTCGTATAAACGATAGGAAATGATACTAAAAAACTTGCAAATATAGGGACATTTTCAGAGTCAAACCAGATAAGTGAAATGAGTATTATTGATATTAAAGGAATAGATTTGATTATCACCAGAACTGGCTCCATCAATTTGTAAAGTATTTTGCTGAATCCTGTTGTTATACCCAGGACGATTCCTGACAAAAATGAAATAGCAAATCCTATCAGTCCTCTTGTTATTGAATGAAACACAGCACCCAGGAAATCATCCTGCCTGGCCACCTCTGTTACCCCGATAAATGTGCTTTCAGGGGAAGGGAAAATTATTTCCGAGTCTATAATCAAAGAAATTATTTTCCAGGCTATGAAAAGAATAAAGATTGAAGCAAAAAAAATGAGATAATCTTTCTTAATATTTTTTTTATTCATCATAATAAAATTGACTTTCAGGTATCTTACCGCCTATATCCTCCGGCGAGAATTTAAATAATACCTTCAAATATTCATCTAAAATTTTCTTTGCATCCTCTTTGTCTTCGTACATAAGATTGCATCTCGGTATGACTTTCTCTGAGATTTCCTCTTTTATACCTATCCCAAGTCTCTCGGCCATACCTCCTGCTTTCCCGGGATTATTATTTGCCCAGTCAATAGAATCTTTATATTCAATTAAAAATGTTTCTAAAATATTTTCTTTACTATCTATTATATAGGATGAAAAAATTAAACATGTCTGCGGAAGAATATCTGTTGAGCTTACTCTCCCCCATTCTTCCTGAATATCCATTACGATATCAAGGTTATTATTTTCCTCAAGGCAGCCTGTTACAAAAGGTTCAGGAAGCATCCCTATATCTTTTTTGTCTGCAATAAGCAGCTGGCTTAATTCCACCTGGTCAAATGAATAATCAATTATAATATCTTTTTCAATATCGATCCCATTTCTATCTGCAAGATATCTGAAAATAACATCCGGGTTAGAGCCTCTGGCAATAATATTTATTTCTTTTCCTTTTAGATCTTCCCATTGCCCCTTTCCGATATTCTGGTTTCTATTTGAAATGATGTAAAGGACACCTCCGCCGACTATAGCTGCTATTTTTATATTAACTCCTTTATTATATAGTTTTGCTGCAACATTTGTCGGGAGTACTGCTATAGCTATTTCATTTGATATGATTCTTGATATCATAATATCGGGGGAGCCAACTATTTCGTAACTAAAATTAATATTTTCACTATTGGCAATAGCTTCATCAATTATTTTTATCATCCCGATTGCACTGGGTCCCCTCAGGACACCAATATTAATTTTACTTTCATTATTTATTTCTTCTGTGTCCGGGCCAGGTTGCCTTTCCAGATCTTGATCTGTCCTGCAGCCAGAGAAAATAAAGCCCTGGGCGAATATTAGTGATATCAATAAAATAGTTATAATAATTTTGTTATTTTCTCTGATATTTTTTCCTTTTTGTATAACTAGTGTGGAGCAATTCATGAGATTTGTGGCTAAGTGGTTTTTGAAGGAAATCTTTATAAATCCTCTTTATTTCAGGATTCTCATGAGATTTCCTGAACTCCAGAGATTCATCTTCTGCATAAATCGCTTCAGTTCTCTTTTTCCTTATCTCATTATTTACAGGTATGGGCTGGCCGCCGCCTGACAGGCATCCGCCCGGACATGCCATTATCTCAATAAAATGATAGGGAGATTTTCCGTCACTCACCTGTTCAGCCAGCTTTCTTGCATTGGAAAGCCCATGTGCGACAGCGACTTTTAAATCAACATTTTCAAGAAATTTCCACTCAGGCCTGCAATCCTCGATTTTAATGGCTGCTTCCCTTACTCCTTCCAGGCCTCTTACTGGCATAATATTAATATTTGAAAACGGTACTTCCCTGCCGGTAATTATTTCATAGGCTGTCCTGAGAGCAGCTTCCATAACACCGCCGGTTGCGCCAAAGATAACCCCTGCTCCAGTATGCTTGCCAAGGATGCTGTCACATTCGGAGTCTTGAAGAGATCCAAAATTTATTCCGGCCTGCTCAATCATTTTCCCAAATTCTCTTGTAGTTAAAACATAATCTACATCTTTATACCCGCTGGAATACATTTCTGGACGGTCAGCTTCAAATTTTTTTGCGGTACAGGGCATTATTGAGACAACCACGATGTTCTCCGGATCAATTTTCATGTTCCGGGCATAATATGTCTTTGCTAGGGCCCCCAGCATCTGCTGTGGAGATTTACAGGTTGAGAGATTATCGAGAATATCGGGAAATTCATGCTCAATATATTTTATCCATCCGGGAGAGCATGACGTAAACTGTGGAAGTGCTACATCTTCATTATCTATAATTTTTCTCTTAAGTCTTGTCAGAAGTTCCATGACTTCTTCCATTATTGTAAGGTCTGCAGAGAAATTGGTATCAAATACTGCATCAAACCCGATCTTTTTAAGAGCTGTAACCATTTTACCGGTAAGTCTCTGACCCGGTTCAAGGCCCACTGCTTCTCCAATGCCGACTCTTACTGCAGGCGCAGTCTGTATCACGACGTGGTTGGTAGGATCACTCAAAGTTTCCCATACTTCATCTATGTAGTCTCTTTCTACCAGTGCCCCTGTTGGGCAGTGGGCAACACACTGGCCGCAATTCGTACAGGTAACGGAATCCATGGGTTTTTCAAAAAAAGTAGAGATCTTTGTCATAGAGCCTTTTCCGGAGACGCATAATGCATTTACATCCTGCAGTTCATCGCATGTTCTCACGCACCTCTGGCATTTTATACACTTGCTGTCGTCTTTAATAATCGAAGGGGAAGACCTGTCAATTGTATAATCTCTTAATATATTTATGTATTTATCAGGATCAACCAGATAATCTTTTGCAAGAGTCTGTAGTTCGCAATTTCCATTTTTATAACAGTGGGGACAGTCGTTATTATGTTCAGATAATAAAAGACCTATTACTGTTTTTCTTGCCTCTCTGACCCTGCTGGTGTTTGTGTATACCTCCATATTTTCTTCCACTGGTGTTGCACACGCTGCCTTTAAGTTATTTACTCCACTTTGCTCAACGACACAGACCCTGCAGTTACCCGCAATGCAAAGATCTTCATGGTAGCATAATGTAGGTATTTTTATATTAGCCAGCTTTGCCGCCTCAAGGATAGTTGAACCTTCTTTAATATTGACATCAATATCGTTTATTTTTAAATTAACCATTTCTGCCATTTGCCCTCCTTATAAATTAACATATTATTTCTTCCCTGAAATTTTCAATAATAGAAATAAATGGATTGCTAACAGATTGTCCCAGCCCGCATTTTGCGGTGATCTTTATGTTTTTTGCAAGATCCAGTAAATCCTCGATATAATTTTTAGGCTTAATCCCCTGCCTTATGCTTTCAATGCCTTTAAGCAGCTGCTGGCAGCCCACCCTGCATGGGGTGCATTGTCCACAGGATTCTTCAACAAAAAATTCCAGATAATTATGAAGAATATTATACATTGACCTCTGGTTGGAGAATAATATCATTGAGCCCCCGGTCGGAATACCCTCAAACCCGATTATTGTTTCTTCAAATTTACTTCTGGGAACACAAAAACCGGAAGCTCCTCCAACCTGCACTGCCTTTGTGTCGCTATCTCCAAAAAGGTCTGTAAATTCTTTTAGTGTCATTCCCATCTCAATTTCATAAATTCCAGGAACCCTGGTATCGCCGGAAACGCTGAAAACTTTTGCACCTCTAGAATCCATAGTCCCCAGTTTCTTAAACCTATCAGCACCATCAGAAATAATTATTTCTACATAAACAAGAGTTTCGACATTATTTATTACAGTCGGCCTTCCAAGATAGCCTGATTGTGCAGGGAAGGGAGGTTTATTCCTTGCTTCCCCTCTTTTACCTTCCATTGATTCGAGTAGAGAAGTCTCTTCACCGCAAACATAGGCACCGCTCCCTGATCTGATCTCTACGGTAAAATCAAATCCACGCCTGGACAGTGCCTGGTTGAACAATTCTACTTTTTTTTGCAGGTCTTCAAGCAGGTAACCATATTCTGCCCTTAGATATATAATTCCTTTGTTTGACCCTATTGCTTTTGCGACAGCTGTCATCCCTGCTAAAATCTTCTCCGGTTTTTTTTCAATAATTTCCCTGTCTTTAAAAGTTCCCGGCTCACCTTCGTCAGCATTGCATACTACATACCTGGTATCGCCTGGCATCTCTTTTGCACTTTTAAATTTAATCCATGTCGGAAAGCCTGCGCCTCCCCTGCCGCGAAGGTCAGAATCTCTTATTTCATTGATTATGTCGTCCGAACTCATTTCTAAAATTTTATCAATCACTGTATCAATATCCTGATCTTTAAATATCAAATTTACTCTTTTTTTACAGGAATT
>CAYROY010000033.1:0-3850 GCA_964426155.1 uncultured Actinomycetota bacterium | reverse complement strand
GGCAATGCTCGGAAACACAATATCGGAAATAGCCATTGAAAAAGTTGAGGTGATAAAGAAGAATACGAGGGCTTCAACAATTTCAAAAGATCCGGAAGTCCTGGATATATTTAAGAAAAAAACTGATAAAATAGGTGCACAGTGTTATATATACGGAAAAGATTTTGAAATTATAGGTAAAAAGTGCATGGGCCTCAAGGGATGGCGGGTCAGCATTGATGGAATATACGGAAAATATGCGGATATTGAACTCCCCTTAATTGGGGATTATCAGCCGTTAAATCTTTCCCTGGCAGTTGCTCTTGCAGAACTTTACATGGATGCTAAAGGTAAAAATATAGACCCCATAGTATTAAAAGATACCTTCTCAGATATACATATCAAAGGTAGATTTGAAATATTACAGGACAGCCCACCTGTAATAGCCGATGCCTCCCATAATCCGGAGGGTACCGTAAGATTCTGTCATGCACTGGAAGAATATTTCGGACCGAATAGAAAAACAATAATATTTGCTGTTCTTGCTGATAAAGATTACAGACAGATGATTGAAAAGATCTTAAATACTGCGGACAGACTGATACTTACTTCGAGCGGGAGCAGCAGGAGCCTGGGGACTGAAGAACTTAAAAGGGAAACTGACAGCATTATGGAAAAATATTATGATAGGAGCATGCTTCCGGAAGAGGTTTATGTATTTGATACCATTGAAAATTCCTTAAATTATGCATTAAAAATTTCAGACAGTAATGATATTATATGCATTACTGGTTCAATAACAAATCTGGCTCATCTGTACAGAATATTTAAGAAGAGTTAAAAAAATTTTATGGAGGATGTATGGATCTATTTGAATATATAGAAAATATACTTGATTTTTTCAGGCTTCCTATATGGCGTTATCTCATTTATGGTATTATATTCGTCCTTATAATTATCTGGCTTTCATTTGTTTACTGGGCTTACCGCGATTCAAGACTCAGGAATAATTCTGTCATAGCTTCCATATTCTGGGCTCTTGTTGTCCTGGTGCTTAACTTTCTGGGTCTAGTAATATATCTTATATTAAGACCGCCAGAATATATAGAAGATGTAAGAGAGAGGGACCTTGAGATTGAAAGGATGCAGCTACTTATGGATTCAAACGTATCTGTATGTCCATCCTGCGGAAAAAGGGTTATGCCGGATTTCATCATATGTCCTTACTGCCGTAAAAAGCTGAAAAATAAATGCATATCCTGCGGAAAGCCGCTGGATTTAAACTGGAAAGTCTGTCCTTATTGTGGAACTGTACAATAAGTAGTAGGTTTTAATTTTAAAGTTAATGGAACTGAAAAATCAGTAAAGTGAAGTGGTTAAAATAACTGAAAATAAAAATATAGAAAAGAGCCTTATAATAATAAAGCCTGATGGGGTGAGGAAAAGGGTCACGGGAAAGATAATCTCTAGATTTGAAGATGCAGGACTTGAAATAGAGAGAATTAAGATGATAAGTATAGATGAAGAACTCGCATGTGAGCATTATAAGGAGCACAGAAAAAAAAGCTTTTTCGGATCACTCCTTAAATACATCTGTTCGGGTCCTGTAATCATAATGGTTGTAAGAGGACCGGAAGCGATATTAAAATCAAGGGAACTCATGGGTCCTACTGACTCCAGGAAGGCACCTTCCGGTACCATAAGGGGTGACTTTGGAGAAGATATAACTGTAAATGTGATACATGGTTCTGATTCACCCCGTAGCGCTGAAAGGGAGATCAGACTGTTTTTTGGAGATAATTCTTAGCAGATTAAAATGATATTAAATTGATTATATATATAAATTTTAAAGTCAGGCTGGACTAAATGGCTAAAAGACGTGGAAAGTTAATATTTTTTGTAACATTTTTTGGGGGCGTACTGGGTGCTATACTTGGACACGTTCTTGCAGATACTATTCCTATTCTTGACAGGGGTCTTAAAGTCGGTACGGATTCATTAAGCCTTAATCTTTATCTGATTGATGTCAGCTTTAGCATCCATGTTAATATAACCCTTGGTGCTATAATAGGGCTCCTTATAGCATTTTTACTGGTTGATGTCGGGACAAGGAGAAGAACTTAAAATAAAAATAATACTGGCTTCAGCGTCTCCAAGAAGAAAGAAGATCTTTGAAAATCTGGGATTTGATTTCGAGGTCTTATTTCCGCAGGAACATGTGGAAGAAAGATACGGCAACCCAATAAGTGTGGCTGTAAAAAATAGTATCGAAAAGGCAAGGAGTGTCTTTAGCAGATGCAGAAGTGGAGAAGGCAGGTACCTTATCTGCAGTTTTGATACGGTTGTATGTTATAAAAACCAGATATTCGGCAAACCTTCGAATCTTGAACAGGCCTATCGCTTCATCAGCGTGCTTTCAGGAAGGATCCACAGGGTGGTAAGCGGAGTCTGCATAATGGACGGTGAAACAGGCAGGTTTGAATCAGGTTCAGAGGTTACAGAAGTCAGGTTCAGAAAACTGGACAGGGAAGAGATCGATTATTATATTAGCCTCGAAAATGTCCTGGACAAAGCCGGAGCTTATAATATAGACGGGGCAGGAGCGCTGCTGGTGGAAAGGATAAATGGATGCTTCTTTAACGTTATGGGTGTTCCTGTTTTTAGATTTATTGAAATACTGAGAAAATTTGATTTTAAAATTTTAGAGCGTTCTAAGGAGTAGCAGATGTTTGATTTTTTCCTGAATGTAATAGGCAGAGATATGGGTATAGACCTTGGTACCGCAAACACGCTGGTATATGTAAAGGGTAAAGGGATAGTACTCGAAGAGCCTTCCATTGTAGCTATATTAAAAGATAAGAAGACAATACTGGCTGTTGGAAAGGAAGCCAAAAGGATGGTCGGCCGCACTCCCGGTAATATTATTGCAATAAGGCCCTTAAAAGACGGAGTAATAGCAGATTTTGAAACCACCGAAAAGATGCTCAGGTATTTTATACAGAAAGTACACAGAAACGCGGGCTTTGCAAGGCCCAGGATAGTCATATGCGTCCCATCCGGGATAACACCCGTGGAGAAGAAAGCTGTTTTAGAGGCTACTGAACAGGCAGGAGCACGTGCCGCATATATTATAGAGGAACCTCTTGCTGCCGCTATTGGAGCAAATCTTCCTATAGATGAACCGAGCGGGAGCATGATAGTAGATATAGGCGGGGGCACATCGGAAGTCGCCGTTATATCGCTTGGAGGTATTGTGGTGAGCCAGTCGCTGCGTATTGGCGGAAATGAGATGGATGAAGGTATAGTTTATTATTTAAAGAAAGAGCACAATCTGCTGCTTGGTGAAAGGACCGCAGAAAAGGTAAAAATGGAAATAGGCTCAGCTTTCCCGCTTGAGAATGAAGAAAAGATGGAGATAAATGGAAGGGACCTGGTAACAGGGCTCCCAAAGACCATTATAATAACAAGCCAGCAGATCAGGAAAGCTCTTGAAAAAACCATAACTGATATAGTAAATTCAATAGTTGAAGTACTGGATGAGACCCCGCCTGAACTGTCTTCGGACATCATGAAGCGGGGCATATATCTTTCAGGAGGAGGTTCACTTTTAAAAGGCATTACCGAGAGGATAAGCAGGGAAACGCATTGCCCTGTTTTTCTGGCAGAAGAGCCCCTTGCCGCAGTAGCTCTGGGAGCAGGCAAGTGCGTTGAAGACTTTACAGCACTGAAAAGGTATCTGAGGTTTTCGCAGTAGAGATATACAGGTTTAAAATTTTTTTTGATACAGTGGTAAACAGCAGAAGATTTAGAAATATCATCATCCTTGTAATAATCATATTCCTCTGCCTTTTAGTTATAACCGTAAGTTTCA
>CAYROY010000032.1:0-9574 GCA_964426155.1 uncultured Actinomycetota bacterium | reverse complement strand
TTGGAACCGCTGGAAAGAGGCTTTGGAAATACGCTGGGCAATTCTATCAGAAGGGTCCTTCTCTCTTCGATTGAAGGTGTTGGAGTCACACGTATAAGGGTGGAAAATACGATGCATGAATTCTCTACTATTGAGGGCATGAGGGAAGACATGATAGAATTTGCGGCGAATCTAAAAGATGTTGTGTTCAGGATGGATTCTGATGATCCATTAATATTGAAACTTGAAAAGAAGGGCCCTGCAGTGGTAAAAGCTGCAGACATAAGCCTTCCCTCAGAAGTAGAAATAGTAAATCCGGATTGCTATATCTGTACCCTGACAAAAAAAGGAAACATTAGAGCAGAAATAAGGATAGAAAAAGACAAGGGTTACAGAACTGCAGAAGAAAACAATATGGAAGGGGAACCTCTGGGAGTAATACCCCTGGATACTATATTTTCACCGGTAAAATTGGTTTCTTTCAGGGTTGAGAATACTAGAGTGGGGCAGGTAACGAATTTCGACAGGCTTATAATCAATATAAAAACAAACGGCAGCATTAAACCAGAAGAAGCTCTGAGCCAGGCATCAAAGATAATCAACGACTATATGGATCTTTTAATGGATCTTTCGGATAAGACAAAAAAGGATGTTCCGATATTCGAGAAGATAGAAGAGGAAGATACAAGGCAGGAATACCCTTCAATAGAGGAACTCGAGCTATCTGTAAGAGCATATAATTGTCTTAAAAGAGAAGGGATCGATACTGTTGAAAAACTTCTTGAATATACCGAGGATGACCTGCTCGATATAAGGAATTTTGGCCAGAAGTCAATCCAGGAAGTAAAAGATAAAATAAAAGAGCTCGGTCTGTCTTTTAAGAAAAAATAAAGATTGGGAGTAGAAGCATGGTTGTGCCAAAAAAAGCAAAAAAAATTGGAGGAAGCAGCAGCCACCAGAAGGCTATTATCAGGAACCTTGCCATTTCACTATTTAAAAATAAAAGGATAGTAACGACTCTGACAAGAGCAAAGCTACTCAGGGGAATGGTCGATAAATTAATAAGAATAGCCAGGAATGATAACCTGGCTTCCAGAAGAGAATGCATCAGCCTGCTGGGGAATACAGATGCTGTAAGGATTTTATTCAATGAAGTAGCACCGAGTATGTATCAGAAAAACAGCGGATTTGCAAGAATCGCAAGATATAAGAAGAGAAATGGAGACGGAGCTCAGCTTGTTATAATAGAGCTGGCAGAATAGAGATATTGATTTCATTGTTATTTGAAAATTTAAAGATAATCGGAAACCGGTCATGAACAATTATATGGCTGTAATCGAGTATGATGGAACAGACTTTAATGGGTTCCAGATTCAGCCCGGGGTAACAAGGACAATACAGGGAGAGCTGATTTCTGTTCTCTCAACGGTTTTTAATACCAGTACAGGTATAAGCTATGCGGGAAGAACCGATGCAGGCGTACATGCAAAGGGACAGGTTATAAATTTTAAAACCGGTAAGGAACTTGATCTTTTCAGGTTTAAATGGTCTGTAAATAGTATGCTTCCTGATGATATTGCAGTAAGATATATAAAAAAAGTTGAAGGATCATTTGATTCGAGAAGAGATGCACAGGCAAGAGAGTATAGCTATAATGTAGTAAATACTGACTATCAAAGTGTTTTTTTAAAAAAATACAGTATTTTAGTAACCGGCAGGTTGGATTTGAAGTCAATTAGAAAAGCCACAAAATTATTCGAAGGAGAACATGATTTTGCGCCCTTCTGCAGCCAGAGCATCAGGGGCAGTTATACTATAAGAAAAATATTTAGCTTTTCAATAAATATAGGAGACGGAGGACTTATTGGATTTACAATAAGGGCAGATTCATTTTTGTATAATATGGTCAGAATAATAATCGGCACCATACTTGAATTAGGAAAGGGAGAAAGGGAAATAAAAGAAATAAAAGAAGCTCTTTATAGCGGACAGGGAGATTTTACATCAAGTCTGGCACCTGCAAAGGGATTGTTTTTGACCCGTGTGGATTATTGAATTTTATGGAGGAATTTATGGCAATCTTTGGAACTAAGACATTTAATTTAAAAAAAGAAGAAGTAGAGCGCAAATGGTATCTGGTTGATGCAGATGGTAAGATACTTGGAAGACTGGCTACTGAAATAGCCAAAAAGCTAAGAGGAAAGGATAAACCTGAATTTACTCCCCATGTGGACTGCGGAGATTATATAATTGTTATAAATGCTGAAAAAATCAGAGTTAAAGGTGCCAGTAAACTTGAGGAAAAGAAATATTATAGACACTCCGGATATGTCGGAAATATAAAAGTTGTAAATCTGGATAACATGATCAGAAATAAACCGGAGTTTGTAATAAAGAATGCCGTTAGGGGTATGATACCGCATAATGTACTGGGAAGAAGGGTAATAAGAAAGTTAAAAGTGTATAAAGGACCAGAGCATCCGCATGCGGCACAGAAACCAGAAAAAATAGATCTTTAAAGGAGAGTTATCAGTGGCAGATAAAGTTAGTTATTATTCGACAGGAAAAAGGAAAAACTCGGTAGCAAAAGTAAGGCTGGTGCCGGGTGAGGGAAAAATAACTGTTAACCAGCGTGATTATAAGGATTATTTCCACCGTGAAGCTTTGCTCACTGTCATTATCGAGCCTTTAAAACTGACAAATACAGATAAAGCATATGATATAATTTCAGTGATAAGAGGCGGAGGTATATCAGCGCAGGCAGATGCCTTAAAACACGGCATTTCCAATGCTTTACTGGAGATAAATGAAGAATACAGGCAGATACTCAAACCTGAAGGATTCCTTACAAGAGACTCGAGAATGAAGGAAAGGAAAAAAGCGGGTCTCAAAAAGGCAAGGAAAAAACCGCAATTCTCAAAGAGATAGTTTATCTCTTATGTATTTTCCCAGATTAAAGATAAATTTAGAGAAGATATACCATAATGCAAGTATAATAAAAGACCGGTGTGCCTCCAGAGGAATATCGGTCGTAGGTGTTACGAAGTGTATACTTGCTGATGAAGTGGTCAGCCGTAAACTTATGGAGGCCGGAATAGATGTTCTGGCAGACAGCAGGCTTTTAAACATCAGAAGGTTATCGAGGATAACAGGTAATCCGGAAAAAGTCATGATGCTGAGGACTCCCATGTCAGGTGAGATAGAAGAACTTATAAATATCTGCGGCACCAGTCTTAATACCCAGGAAAAGACTGCAAAGCTTATATCAGACGCGTGTTTAAAATATGAAAAACCCCATAAAATAATAATAATGGTGGAAATAGACGATGAAAGGGAAGGGATCTTCCCGGATGAAGTCAGGGGGTTTTGTAAAAAGTTAATAGGGAAAAATAAATTCCTGAAAATTGCTGGAATAGGTACTAATGCGCGGTGCATGAATTCCAGCGGGCCGACCAGGGAAAGTATTGAAATACTTATCAGCCTGAAAAATGAGATAGAGAAAGAATTGGGATTAGATATCGGGATAATATCCGGGGGCAACTCAAGTATCTGGAACATGATAGATTCAGGGGATATACCCGGTGAAGTAAATCAGGTCAGGATAGGAGAAGCAATATTTCTGGGTCATGAGACTAAAGATTATAAAAATATCAGCGGGACTTTCCAGGATAGTTTTTTGCTGGAAGCTGAGATAATAGAAGTAAAAAGAAAAAAGGGTAAGCCATTTAGAATAATACTTGCACTGGGTCTTCAGGATGTGATGCTATCAGATCTTATGGTTCTGGATAACAGACTTCAACCATCAGGACAGAGCAGCGACCACACCATGCTCGATATAAAAATCGATAGTATGGAAAGTGAAAATGAAATATCTGATTTTGAGGTTGGAAACATTATCTCTTTTAATTTGAATTATTTTGGTTTGCTGTCAAGTATGACTTCACCTTTTGTAAAAAAAGAACTTATCTGATTATTCAAATAGCGATAGAATCAATAAAAAGCATATTTAAATAATTATTTGATATGATGATAAGAGCAGCAGCAGTTATAATACGATTTGACATAGTCCATAAATATCCAGATATGGAAGAATAGCTAATTTTATTATTATCCGGAGGATAAATGTGTGTGGAATAGTAGCATATATCGGTAAGGTAAATTGCAGGGATATTATATTAGAGGGTCTTAAACGGCTGGAATACAGAGGATATGATTCTTCCGGAATAGCTATATTAGATACCAGTACCAATGATGGCAAACCGGCAATAAAAATAATAAAGGAAGCCGGTAAGATAAGGGATATGGAAGCACTGGCAGTCGAGTCAAAAATAGACGGAAAATGTGGAATAGGACACACAAGATGGGCAACCCACGGCGAGCCTACAGCAGTAAATGCCCACCCACATACAGACTGTACGGGGAAAATAGCTCTGGTGCATAATGGAATAATTGAAAATTATGGAGAGCTCCGGGAGGAATTAAAAAGCCAGGGACATAATTTCTTATCTCAAACAGATACTGAAGTATTACCCCACCTTCTGGAAAAATATTATGACGGAGATTTGCTTGCAGCTATGCAGAAGCTTATTAAGAAGATCAGAGGCTCCGGAGCCATAGTCGCTATTTCGTCTTACTGCCCGGATGAGATAGTAGGGGCTAGAATTGCAAGTCCGCTTATTGCCGGAGTTTCTAAGGCGGGAAATTTTCTGGCGTCAGATATGCCTGCAGTATTAAAACATACGCGGAAATTTTTGATAATAAATGATTATGAGACTGTAAGACTTACGGAGGATGGGGTAGAGATTTACTCCAGAGATGGTAAGCCTTTAAAGAGGAGATCTTTCAGAGCAAGCTGGAATATTGACAGTGCCGAGAAAAGCGGCTATGAGGATTTTATGCTAAAAGAGATATTCGAGCAGCCATATGGTGTAAGGGAGACGATGAGAGGAAGGCTGACAGGCGGGGAACCGGCTTTTGAAGAATCTGGCCTTACCTGTGAACAGATAAGAAATCTTAGCAAGGTCCAGATAATAGCATGCGGCTCATCCTATCATGCTGCCCTGATCGGGAAGCAGGTTATAGAGAAATGGGCAAAGATACCTGTAGAAGTAGATTTCTCTTCAGAATACCGTTATAGGGACCCCCTTGTGGAAAAAGACAGTCTCTCTATTGCTATTTCACAATCAGGGGAGACAATAGACACCCTTGCTGCTATAAGAGAGGCAAGAGCAAAGGGAGCAATGGTAATGGCAATCACCAATGTTGTAGGCAGCACTATTGCCAGAGAATCGGATTCTGTTATATATACGCATGCAGGTCCGGAAATAGGAGTATGTGCTACCAAGACTTTTACATCGCAGATTATCATTATGTATCTGATGGGATTATACTTCGGCTATCTGAGAGGATTCATAGATAAAGGTCATTATATGGAAATAATAAGCCAGTTAAACAGGATACCGGGAAAGATACAGGATATACTGGACAGAGCGGATGAACTCAAAAAAATTGCAGAACATACATACCGGAAATCATGCTTTTTATTTCTAGGCAGGAAGTACGGGCTTCCCGCAGCCCTGGAAGGTGCGCTGAAGCTAAAAGAGATATCCTATATACATGCTGAAGGGTATCCGGCAGGAGAAATGAAACAAGGCCCTATAGCACTGACCGATGCTGGTACTGTTGTGGTCGGTATAATGCCTGTGGATTCAGTTTATGAAAAGATGTTATCAAATATACAGGAAGTAAGAGCAAGGAAGGCAGCGGTATTCTCTATTGTTTCCGAAGATGATCAAAGTATACATGAATATGCAGATTATACTTTCAAAGTTCCCCAAACGCCTGAGGAACTTTATGGTATAATTACAATAATACCCCTGCAATTATACTCATATTATATTGCTAAGAATCTTGGGAGGAATGTCGACCAGCCAAGGAATCTGGCAAAAAGCGTTACAGTGGAGTAGAAAAGTTTTGGAAATATATGCAGTTGGGACAGATATAATAGAAGTAGAGAGAATAACTGCAGCTATTGAAAGAAATAATTCTTTCAGAAAAAAAATCTATACCCTGCAGGAGATAGCATATTGTGAGAAGAAGAACAGAGGTAAGTACTCTGCCTATGCAGAACGTTTTGCAGCCAAAGAGGCTGTTGCAAAGTCCCTTTTAGAGGGATTCGGCAAAAATATCTCCCCTTCAGAAATTGAAGTTGATACAGACAAAAAAGGAGCGCCATTAATAATACTTCATGGAAGGACAGGACAGTACAGCAGGGAACTCGGCATAGCAGACATAAAGCTATCGATGTCGGGAACAGACAACTATGCAGTTGCATATGCAATATCTCTAAAATAGCAATAACCTTAGGGGTTGTTTTGCTGTATTTATAATTATATTCTACTATATTATGGAAGATTACCTGTAATAAATTTTTAAAATATAGATTCGGAGAGTAAATTGTCTCAAAAAGAAAAAGAATTTGGTTTGAGCAGGATCTTGATGGGAAGCCATGTAGCGGAAATAGACAGGAAGGCTATTAGCGATGGAATAGACTCAAAAAAACTTATGAAAAATGCAGGTACTGGAGTAGCAAAAGAGATTATTTCCGATTACAGGGATTATAGATCAAAAAGGCTGCCCCGGGGGGTTGTAATCAGCGGAGGCGGCAATAACGGCGGCGACGGGTTTGTTGTTGCAGCATGTTTGATAGAAGCCGGTTTTGACATAAAAGTCTTCCATATAACTCTTCCCGAAAAATTTTCTTCTGATTCATCTTATTATTATAATAGACTTACCGAAAAAAAACCTGTAATTTTAGAACATCTTGAATCCGCGGATTCCGGGATTTTTAATGAAAGTCTAAAAAAATGTGATTTTATAGTGGATGCTATATTTGGGACAGGCCTCCATAAAAATCTGGTAAGAAGACCCGCACTCGATATTATTGATTTAATAAATTCTACAAGCATGAAGAATAAAAATATAAGGGTATATTCCGTAGATATTCCTTCTGGAATAGACTCTGATAACGGTAAAGTGCTTGGAAGTGCAATTTATGCGGATAGAACAATAACATTCGGGTGTAAAAAGATCGGCAATATAAATTATCCGGGAGCCAGCCATAACGGTTCTGTAAAAGTGCTTGATATTGGTATACCCTCAAAATATTTTGAAGGATATGAAAAGATTTTCGAACCGACGCTGGAATGGGTATCTGAAAAAATACCCCGGAAGCTGCCTTGGACCTATAAGCACAGGGTCGGTAAGCTTCTGGTGATAGCGGGGTCTTCAGGTTTTACCGGAGCAGCAGCAATGGCCTGTATGGGCGCACTTAGAGCAGGGGCCGGTCTTGTCTCGCTTGCCTGCCCCAGGGACACCAATAGCATATTTGAAGAAAAACTTACAGAAGTAATAACATATCCAATGGAACAGACTGACAGTGTATCCCTTCATTACAAAAGTCTTGATAAAATAATGGAACTTGCAGCCAAAAGCGATGCAGCAGTCATAGGCCCGGGTATTTCAAGGCAGCCAGATACTATACGTCTTGTAAGGGAACTTCTTAGTAGTCTGGAAATACCTGTACTTCTTGACGCAGATGGCCTGCAGGCTCTTACCGTTGCTGGTGATTTGAAAGTTGAACGTAAAGTAAGGAATTATGATCTTGTAATAACTCCCCATTCCGGTGAGCTTTCTTCTATAATGGGAATAGATAGAATACCCCTGGAAAAAAGACTTGAGGTCAATATTGATTCAAGCATAAAGTTCAGTGCTGTCTCAGTCCTTAAGGGTGCAGGGACAATCATATCAGCATTATTACCAAAAAGAAAAGAGGGGAAAGTCAAAAATGATGTAGTAAGCTTTATCAACCCTACAGGTAACTGGGGTATGGCAAGTGCAGGTACGGGAGATATATTATCCGGTATTATCGGTTCGCTTTTATGTCAGGGCATGGATCCGCTCGATGCTGCAGTGTGCGGGACATATATACACGGAATGGCGGCAGATATAGTTTCCAGAAAAACCAGCAGGACTGCTCTTATTGCAACGGATCTCCTTGAAGGCATGAAAGCTGTATTTCTGGAGATAGAAAAAATAAAATATGCAAAGGAGTTTTAAGATGGCAGGGAAACAGACAGTCAGGGATATAATGATAAAAAAAGTCATCACAATTGATGAAGACGCATCTGTGGAAGAGTTATCTTCACTGCTTGTTGAAAATAAAATAAGCGGGGTCCCGGTGGTTGACAGAAGAGGGAAACTTGTCGGCATTGCTACGGAAGGTGACCTTATAGTCAAAGATTCCGACCTTCATTTTCCAAGATATTTTAAACTGCTTGACAGTATAATTTATCTTGAGAGCCTGAATAAATTTAAAAAGAACCTCAAAAAATATCTGGGGACAAAGGTCGCAGATATTATGACATCCGATGTTATAACTGTTAATGAAGACACTACTGTCAGCGAAGCTGCAGACCTGATGATCAAATATAATATCAACAGGCTACCTGTAATGAATGACAGGGACGAGCTGGTCGGTATTGTGGCCAGGGCGGATATAGTAAAATCGATGATAAAATAATAATATTAAAATCCCGAAAGGAGCCTGATGCAGCCTGAGCGTTTAAAAGATAATCGTTTGGCCTGGGCCGAGGTCGATCTCTCAAATCTTGAAAATAATATAAAAGTTATAAAATCCTACAGGTCCGGACCGGGGACAAAAATAATGGCAGTGGTAAAAGCAGATGCATATGGACACGGAGCTATTGAGATATCCAGACGTGCCGTAAAAAGCGGTGCAGATGCTCTGGGAGTGGCGATTGCAGATGAAGGGATTATACTCAGGAAGAGCGGAATCAAGGTTCCAATATATATACTGGGTAAATGTACGGAAACAGCTGCAGAAGATGCAATAAAAAATAAGCTGACCCTTACAATAGATTCGGTTGAATCCGCTGGATTTTATTCCAGTATTGCCGGAAAGCTGGGTTGTAAGACCCCTGTGAATATAAATATAGATACCGGTATGAATAGAATCGGTATAAACTGGAAAAATATATCGGATATAGCGTCTGTAGCAGAGTTTAAAAATTTAAATGTTGAAGGTATATTTTCACATTTTTCATGCGCAGGAGAAGAAGACCCCTCCTTTACCTTAATGCAGATGAAGAGATTTTCTGAAACAAGAGAAAAGCTGGCTGCTCTCGGGATATCATTTGAAAAAATACATTTTGCGAACAGTGCGGCATTTTTTCGTTTTAAGAATACACATTTTGATATGGCCAGGACCGGAATTTCCATTTACGGTCTGAACCCTTACAGCAAAGGCTGGCAATACTGGATGCCCGAAAAGGCCAGAGAGGCTATATCCCGGTTAAGACCAGTACTGTCGCTTAAAAGCAGGATATCATTTATTAAGAAAGCTGCCAGAGGGGAGCATATTTCTTACTGCCGTACTTTCACAACAAAAAGAGATTCTGTGATCGCTACCGTTCCAGTTGGTTATGCTGACGGTTACAGCAGGATACTGTCAAACAGGTCAAAAGTTCTACTGGGAGGAATGGAAGCCCCTGTAGTAGGAAATATAACCATGGAT
>CAYROY010000031.1:0-3388 GCA_964426155.1 uncultured Actinomycetota bacterium | reverse complement strand
GATGTGCATATACCGTAGTGTATCCAAAACCATGATAAACAACTACTTTCCTGCCATAATTACCATGCCACCCCGAATATATTACTGCACCTGCTGCTGATGCATTTATGGGGGTGCCGGTATTATTTGCTATATCAAGTCCTTTATGACGGTATCCTCCCCTCCATTCATTAAATAGACTTGTTATTGTCCCCCAGGTAGGCCATATATCAGGTGTATGGTCCATCAGGTATATATGATCCTCCATATTCTGTTTGTCCCTCATAAGGACTTCGGAAAGCTCCGGGGCAACTTCTAGTAGGTTATCCAGAAGTGCATCTATATCATCAAGTTCCTGCTCCTGGTCACTTATATAATAATATATTTCATTGGGGTCATCCTCAATCGATATATCAGCGGAAAGGTCGTCGCTGTAAACTGCGACCTCTTCTGCATAGCCCCCCTTACCGGTAATACTCCTTACCATGCGGTCCAGATCCTCGACTTCCTCAAGATAGCTTTCGAGTATTGTTGTTTTTGTCTCTATCTCTTTGGTCTTTTTTTCAAGATTTGCCATCTCCACTTCTTTATATTGTATCTTTGATTCTAGCCTTTCTATCTCTGCAGTCTTTTCATCCAGCATATCACGTGTTAATACAAGATTGGAAAATAATATTACCAGAGATGCGGCAACTATTACTGCCACAACAAATATGGCTCTGAAAACATTATGGGATATTCTTATTTTTCTGACCTTTGAACTGGCATCAGAAATTACAAGTAATGTAAAAACTTTCTGTTTTTTATCTTCCATATTCTACATAGTTTAATTGACAAATTATTATAACCCATTATAACTATATAGAAAACCCTTATTTTACAGTGTTGCTTTTATAATCATATTAGATAATTTTTTCAATTTTCCATCATAAATTTTATTATCAGCGTATTATTACCCATGAAAGCTTCATCAGGTACGGGTCCAGCAACAATCTTTATTTCACATTTCCTCCCTGGATAGGCTGTGAAACCTGAAAGAGTGACAACTTCCTGATTTGAAGGCTCTATCGTTTCGATTGTATAGCCCTTTTCGTCAGATATATTGTCCTCTGTCTTATATGAGACAATTACATCCACATTATTTTCTATGACATTTCCCTGGTTTTCAATTTTTACAGCTATATTTATCTCATTTCCCTTCCCGATTATCCAGTAATCGCCGTTCTCATTTAAAACAGGGGGATCAAATTCTATGCTGTCGCCTATTACCGCCACTCCCCTTCTTTCCTGCAGTTTAGTAACAGTTTTTATATCAGAGATAAAAGCAAGTACATTTTGCGAGCTAGTAAGGGACCTTTCCCGCAGTACCACAGAGTCTATGATTGTAAGATTACCTATGCCTATGCTTTCACCTGATTCTTTTAACTCAGCCTGAAAATACTTATACAGCTCATCACTCATAAACATATAAAGAAATGTATTTGTAATCTGGGTTGTCGAGATATCCGGATCCAGATCATCCAGAGCATTGAAAAGAGCGGGTTTAAAATCTTCATATGACCTCTCTCTTGTGTCAAAAACAAGTTCGAGATAACCATGTGCTACTTCAAACCCTTCAGGAGGATTTAATTCATTGCTGTTTTGAAGAATTATCCTGCTTCCTTCTATTATTTCGAGAAGTTCCGCGTCTAGTTCTTCCCTTGAAATATCCTCTACAATATCAACTGTATTAAAAAAGTCGTAAGAAAGTTTATTTGACTGCTGAACAAGAACCGAGACAGAATTTATATAATCAGATATTGTAAGTCTCTGCTCTTTTGTAAGATCTTTTTTCCCTGCTTCACAGCTCCACAGGCCGGTTATCCAGCTTACTATAACTGCAGCAACTATAATCATTACGATTAAAGTTATTATTGATTCTTTTCTACCTCTATGTTCCAACTATTCCTTTCTACATAGTTTAAGAGTTTAAATGCTTTATAAAGATTAAAATTTATTATACAAACGAAGAAGCTAAAAAACAATCTGGTAAACTGAATAAACACTTTATATAATTGTTACTTTATAACATATTGATAAGGGAGGAAGGGTATTTTTGCGGGCCCGTATTAAAATGAAAGTAAATAAGCAAAAGAAAAGAAATGAAATAGAAAAAGATTATAAATGGTCTCTTGAAGATATTTATAATTCTAACGTCATATGGGAAGAGGATTACAAAACCGCACGGGAAAGTCTTCCTTCTATGGCAGGCTTTTCAGGAGTACTTATTGATTCACCTGATAAGCTTTCAAAAATCCTCAAACTTTACACGTATATTTTAAAAAGAGTCGAGAAACTTTTTTTATATGCACATTTAAAAAAAGATGAGGATAATACAAATCAGGATTCACAGGCTCTCTTTGATAGGGCAAGATCCCTTCTCGTAGAAACAGAAGGCACCTGCTCCTTTCTTATACCTGATATACTGAAAATTGATCCCCAAAAATTGAGAAAGTTAATAAAAGAGGACAGAGAGCTGTCTGATTATACACATTTTCTGAAAGATATTTCCAGAAAGAGGGATCATGTGCTTACACCAGATAAGGAAAAAATCCTTGCGCTTTCAGGAGAACTTGCTGACTCGCCGTCTTTAATATTCTCTATGATTGATAATGCTGACATTAAATTCCCGGCAATAAAAGATGAAAAAAACAGAAGCGTGGAACTTACCAAGGGAAGATACTCAAAATTTATGGAGAGCAGAAACAGACGTGTAAGGATGGATTCATTTAATGCCCTGTATAATACATACAGCAGGCTTAGAAATACTTTATCCTCCACACTTTCCTCAAGTGTAAAAAAGGATATTTTCTTTAGCAGGGTCCGCAATTATCCTTCCAGTATTGATGCAGCATTATTCGATGACAATGTAGATGTATCAGTATATGATAATCTTATAAGTTCCGTATCAAGAAACCTGGAACCCATGTACAGGTATATGGATCTCAGGAAAAAAGCTCTTGGTATTGATAAACTGCATATGTATGACATCTATGTTCCTATAGTTCCGGACGTGGATTTCAGCATATCTTACCAGGAAGCAAAAGAAATGGTGGTAGAAAGCCTGAGCCCCCTGGGAAGAGGTTATATAAAAATCCTTAAAGATGGACTTAATGGAGGATGGATAGATATTTATGAGAATGAAGGTAAAACAGGCGGTGCATATTCGGCAGGATGTTATGATACCCATCCGTATGTCCTTATGAATTATGAAAGCACAATTAATAATGCTTATACGCTTGCACATGAAATGGGCCATGCAATGCACACATATTTTTCTAATAAAAATCAGCCCTACATCAGAGCGGGATATAAAATTTTTGTGGCCGAAGTTGCTTCAATAATGAACGAGATCCTTCTTACTGATCAT
>CAYROY010000030.1:0-3047 GCA_964426155.1 uncultured Actinomycetota bacterium | reverse complement strand
ACCTCTTTTATACAACAGAAGAGAAAGAAGAAATATTTTAAATCACGGTTGTAAGGAAACTTTTTTAATTTATCCTGTCAATCCATTTAAGCTTTGATGCCGCACCGCTGTCCAGTATAACAGTTACTTTTCCAGGATGCATTTGAATTGATGATGCAGTTACACGGTGAGTTATATACCCCTCAAGGGCTTCTGCGACTATTTTTGCTTTTTTAGAGCCGCTCACTATCATCAGTGCATGTTTTGATTCAAGGATTGTCCCTATTCCCATTGTAATTGCGTAATGGGGCATATCCTCTTTTTTAACACCGGCATTTTTGTAGAAACTTTCGTAGTTATCATCAAGTGTCTGCCTGTTTAGTTTTTGGACCCTTGTCCTTGATGCAAGAGACGACCCGGGTTCATTAAATGCCCAGTGTCCGTCTCCTCCTATGCCGAGAAGCTGCAGGTCTATTCCCCCGGCTCTTTTTATTTCCTCTTCATACCATCTGCAGTACTCCTCAGGCTTTTTTGTGAGTCCATCAGGTACATGTATATTTTCTTCTTTTATATTTATATTTTTAAACAATTCTTCATGCATAAAACGCGCATAGCTCTGATCCTGCCCGTAAGGTTTATTAGTATCAATCCCTATACCCAGATATTCGTCAAGGTTAAAAGTTGTAACTTCAGAGAAATCAAGTTCTTCTTCCCTGTGCATCCTTGCAAGCTCCCTGTATGTTCCGATAGGTGTTGCTCCGGTGGCAAAGCCCAGTACGCAATCCGGTTTATCTTTAACCAGTTTCTTTATAACAGCCGCTGCACTTATGCTCATCTCCTGATAATCCTTTTTAACATATAATTCCATTATCCCAACCTTCCCTAAAATAATAAATTTTTTATACATTATATATTTACCAGTTATATATTAAAATAAAAATATAGATTCTTGACCTTCCAGAATAATTATTTAAGAATAAATGCCATGGAAAGAAATTTAAAAATAGTAGGTATAGGCGGGGGTACAGGTCTTTCTACTCTTCTCGAAGGACTTAAACAAAAGACAGACAACCTTACAGCAGTAGTAACGGTTACAGACGATGGAGGGAGCTCGGGCCGTCTTAGAAAAGAATTTAATATACCGCCGCCCGGCGATATAAGGAACTGCATAGTATCGCTCGCAGATTCTAATTCGCTGATCTCCGAACTTTTCCAGTACAGGTTCAGCGGTAGTTCTGATCTTTCCGGGCACTCTTTTGGAAATCTATATATCGCAGCAATGACGGCTATTACAGGAAGCTTTACGAGAGGAATACTTGAGACCAGCCGCGTACTGGCAATCAAAGGCAAGGTTCTGCCTTCCACCCTGGAAAATGTTGTCCTGGGAGCTAAGATGACAGACGGCAAAAGTATCCTTGGACAGACAAAAATCGTTGATTATCCAGCTCCTATAAAGAAAATATTTCTGGTTCCTGGAAAACCGCCTGCACATGAAGAGGTAATCAAAGCCTTAATCGAGGCAGATCTAATAATTCTTGGGCCAGGGAGCCTGTTTTCCAGTGTAATACCAAACCTTCTGGTAGAGGGGATAACGGAAGCTATTAAAAAATCACAGGCAAAAAAAATCTACATATGCAATATAATGACACAGCCGGGGGAAACAGATGGCTTCACAGTTACTGACCACTATCTCGCAGTTGAAAAATATCTCGGATATAGAATCAATAATATGATCGTAAATAATGGCAAAATTTCTGAAAAACTTATAAAAAAACATATAATTAAAAATTCTTTTGAGGTCACAGACGACAGCAGCAAATTGGCCGGCAGAATAGAAATAATCAAAGATGATGTCGTCAGCAACAAAAAATTCGCAAGACATGACCCTGTAAAGATAACGGATGTGATATTTAAATACTGCTTAAATACTCATATGCACTTAAAGTAGCAGCAGCACCCTGTCCGGCAGAAACTATTATCTGCTTATATGGATAATCTGTACAGTCTCCGGCAGCAAACAGACCCTTAATGCTGGTTCTATTCTTAATATCTATCATAATCTCGTTTTTTGAATTTGTTTTAGCCAATCCATCAACTAATTCCGTAGCAGGCATGTACCCTATATTTATAAAAATTCCCTGGACATCTTTGTTTCTTTCTTCTCCATTAAGGGTAAATCCTATCTTATCTACAATATTCTCCCCTTCAATTTTAGTGATTCTTGTATCATTAAATATTTCCACTTTTGGATTTTTCATTATCTTGTCTATTAATTTTTTATCTGCCTTTAACTCTGAATCTAAATTCATGACATAAATCCTATTTGCATACCCGGTTAGCTGCAGGGCTGCCCTCATAGCAGAATTACCTCCTCCTACAACTGCGACATCTCTTTCTTTATAAAGCGGAGCATCGCATGTAACACAGTAAGATATACCCCTGTTTTCAAATTCTTTTTCACCTGGTACATTTAAGGGCCTCGGTTTTGCTCCGGTTGCTACTATCAGCGCTTTACTCATATAATTACCGGCTTCAGTCTTAACATTAAAAACATTATCATCTTTTATAATCTTTTCCACTTCTTCTTCAGCATAATCAAATTTAAACTCATCAAGGTGTTCTTCAAATTTTTGAACTAGTTCCGGTCCGGATATCTCCTGATATCCTGTATAATTATCTACTGAGATATTTTTGACCACCTGGCCGCCTTTTTCTTTGTAAATAACAAGCAAACCCACTTTCTTTCTGGCAGCATATATAGATGCCGTTATGCCTGCCGGCCCATTTCCGATTATAATTAAATCATATAACATATTCTTACTCCTGATTTACTTACAAATGATATATATGAACCAGTATCCTGGAATATCTCTATATGTATTTTACCATTTATCGAATAGACTTATAATAAAAGTAATGCTTCTGCTTATCCGTATATTATTTCATTTTATCTTTTAAGAAAGAGATCTTATGATGCCTGGATACAGCTGGCTATTAATTTTAGATTAGAGTATTTTTGGAATTTAAATATTTAATTGATATTTTATGTCTTCATCAGCCATTTATAG
>CAYROY010000029.1:0-4747 GCA_964426155.1 uncultured Actinomycetota bacterium | reverse complement strand
GGTTTAATAGATGCTCAGTATGCTCTGGGCAATGAAGATAATCTTACCTGGGTACATTATCCTCCATACAGAAGGATAGATTATATATGGGTAACTCCGGATATTGAACTGCTGGATGGCAGGGTCCCCTACAGTACCGCATCAGACCATCTGCCGGTAGTGGTAGAAATAAAATAACATACATGGAGTCACTGCATTTGTTAAGTGTTTGCTTCTGAATTGATAACCTATATGGTCAAAAAGTCAAAATCCAAAATAAATCTCATCGATTCATTTTTCAGATTCCAGAGAATATCCAGGCTTTTTTGGTCGCCTGATAAATAAGTAAAAGATCAGAAAGAAAGCTGATAGCCCAAAGTAGGTATAGAGTAAGATATTACCAGCTTTTGCATAAAATGATTCCTGGGGTATAAAATATACAGTTTCATAAAAAACTCCTTTATGCCCCAGGTCTGCTGCCAGTATTATCCTTCCCTGCGGATCGATCACCGCTGACGGCCCCATATTGCTGCTGTGAACCATATAGCTTTTATTTTCCACTGCCCTGAATACGGAAAATATTACATGGTGCCAGGAGGCCGAACTCTGCCTGAAACCGGCGTCATCGGTTAATACAAATAATATATCAGCTCCAATTTTTCTGAAAGTCCTGGATATTAATGACAGTGTGGATTCAAAGCAAATATTGGTCCCAATACTGCCCTTGCCCGGATAATATATTAAGTCAAAATTTCTATCCGGGGTTATGTTACAGCTTGCGATGTTTAAAAACTTCAGGAATCCTATCACATCAGGATACGGCATATATTCTGCAAAGGGAAGGGGATGTATCTTATTATACCTGCCAAGTATTTCAAATTCAGGAGAATAGAGGATTACCGCATTATAGTAATTTTCATACTCATCCCAGAGTATATGTCCCATTAAAAAGTGCAGGTTCTCCTTTCTGGCGGTCTCTCTTGCCCATTTACTGAAGGTGCCGTTTTTCTCCCTTTCAACAGATCCCCAGAGAATACTTTCAGCAAAGACTACCAGGTCAGTACCCGGCTTAAAATAATACTCACTGCTGTACGGCCCGGGTATAAGAACACCGGTATCTTTTTCAAACTTGTCATCAAAAGATATATTGGTCTGTACAAGGGCGATATCAAGTTTCTTTTCATCCTGGCCTATTTCTTCTATATCAAATGTATTAATTGAGAAGATTCCATAAGAAAAAACTATGAGTACCAGCGCAAGAGCAAAGCTAATATATCTGTAATTAAACTTTCCTGTTCTTAAGGTATTTTTTATAGTGAGTGATGAACATAAATTAAACAGCACTATTACTGCTGACAATCCATAAACTCCCGTTATATTTGTAATCTGAATAATGGGAATATAATTGTATTGCGAGTAAGCCATAACTCCCCAGGGGAAGGCCATAAAAGTCCTGCACCTGAAAAATTCTATAGCACACCATGCTGCAAGCATCAACATAAGCTGAATATATTGTATCTTTATCTTATAGATAAAATGAAAAGCAAGACCAAATACAAGAGGAAAAAGACTTAATAAAATAATTATCGGTATCCAGAGCCCAAAAGTGTAGCTTGTAAACCAGAAAGTAATACCGGCAAAAAATACAATCCCGAAAAAGAAACTGAGGTACAGCCTTTCTCCCGCACCCCGGCAGTAATAAAGAGTTAAAAAATAGGGCATAAGAGAGAACCAGGCTAAAAATCCCAGATCATAAAAACTTAAAGCAGTCAGTACAGCTGAAATCAGCACCAGTATTATTTTAAGATAAGTTTTCATAAATTGTTGCGGTTATATAAAAATACTGTATTAAATGATCCTGTATCAATTACTATATTATATCTAAAACTTTATTTTAGGGCATTAAAACATCTTCAAAATAATCTACTTATTAAATAAAAAATACAATAAGGCTTTCCCTGTATTGTTTCCAGCAAATCCAGCCAGTGTTATATTCCCTGCAGCAGGAAATTCATTTAGTCCGATAATACTAAGAATATTGATATATTATTATATATAAATATCATTTAATATTAATTTCTGTCATAGTCGTAGTTAAAAATATGCAATCTATAAAAGATGGTAAGCACTTCGAGAAGAATATTATATATCGATAATATAAGGACAATGCTTATCGGCATGGTCATTCTGGTTCATGTTGCTGTTACCTATGGACCCGTAGGTCTATGGTATTATTATGAAAGGTCAGAGATTGTTTCCACTTATATACTCGGCTTTTTCAGCTCTTTCTGCCAGGCTTTTTTTATAGGAATATTATTCATGATATCAGCATATTTTATTATACCCTCTTACATAAAGAAGGGACCAGGACATTATATAAACGACAGAATGAGCAGGCTGGGTTTTCCTCTTCTATTTTATATAATTTTTATAGGACCACTGCTCCTTTATATCCATAAAATTTCTACAACCGGAGAAAGAATCGGCTTTTTTACTTTTTATCAGAATTCAATAATTAAAAATGTGATACTCGAAACCGGTCCGCTATGGTTTATCCAGGTCCTTCTTTTATTCACTTTTACATTTGTACTTATATTGGGAATAATAATGAAAATAAAAAAGACAGGAAAAATATGGATAAAAAGAAATCTCGATTTTCCTGAAAATTATAGATTATGGATATTTATTCTGGTACTTTCCACAACTACTTTTTTTGTAAGATTAAAATGGCCCATCGGTACAGCAATGTGCAACCTTCAGATATCTTTTTCCCCTCAATATATTTTTATGTTTGCTGCCGGCATTTTTGCTTATAAATATAAATGGCTCGAAAAGATTACCCGACAGAAGGCCCTATACTGGTCCCTGGTATCGGTGATCTCTGGACTGGCCTGGCCTGTTATAATTTTTTACAGCAAAGCATTCCCTGGAGCAGACATAACAATGCTTGCAGGAGGTTTACACTGGCAGGCATTTTTATATGGATTATGGGAATCTATATTGTGTGTCGGTATGACAATAACCATAATATATATTTTCAGAGAAAAGTTTGATTATCAAAACAGGTTTTTGAGAACCCTCTCCGAAAGCTCCTATTCAGCTTTTTTAATCCATCCACTGATAATAGTCCCCTTTTCATTTTCCCTGTCAGCATTTGACTTGCACCCTTTGATTAAATTCTTAATAGTCGCATGCACAGGTATTCCATTGAGCTTCATTTCTGGAATGTTGTTAAAAAGAAATCCCTATCTCAAAAAAATATTATAAGAATCTTCTCATATTATTATTTTATCCAGTTTGCTGAATGGAATCTTGACTTCTCTTCTTTTTTCTATTGACTGAAGTTCTTTCATTAATTCTGCAGTAACCATATTGATGTCTGATCCGAACCTGGCTGATATATATTCTAAAAGCTTTTTAACTTCTGAAATCTTCCACTCCGTAAATACCGGATCATAGGTAAGTATAAAAGCCAGTAACCTGCCAAAATCTTCTTCAACTCGCCCTTCGCTGCAATCTTCAAAGTCTATTCTCCATATTCTATCATCGGAATAAATAAAATTTCTGAGGTTTATATCCCTGAGGATATAACCCTTTCCTTTGATATCCGATGAATATTTATAAAAATCATTCATAATATTAATTACTGAATAGAAGGTATTTTCAGGATCATTTTTTCCTGCTTCAAAATCAATCAGTATATCAAGCATTGTCCGTCCTTTGATATATTTTATAAGCATACTGTCATCTTCTGACATTAAAATCTCTGGAATATTAATACTTGATTTCTTAAGGCTTTTTAAGAAAACCTCCTCCTTTTCCCTTCTATTTATCCTGTCTTTTCCCCTGTAGATTTTCAGGACATAAAATTCTTTGGGTTCTTCACCCTTTTTTCTGACCAGATATACAGAATTCTTCCTTGAATAAAATTTTTTAATAACATCAAAACTCCGCTGGTATCCGCTAAACTCTTTATCCTTTTTATTCATTCTCTTTACCGCCTATGACAATCTTTATGGTCTTTCCCTTTCTGTATCCCTTAAGATTCTTTATAAGGCCCAGTAGGGTACCTCTCAATATATCCTGTACAAAAGGTACCATTGCTATCTCTATATCATCTACAATCAGCTTTATATTCGATTCCGATATTATACAATCATCCCTTCTGGACCTTCCTTCAAGGATCCTGCAGCAAAGTTCCCTGCAGTCAAAGCCGCAGGCCCCGCAGCAGTCAGCAGGAAAATCAGGTAATATCTCAAATACTTTTTCCTCAATAAGATCTGCCAGCTTAGAGGCGTTTACAATAGGATCTATTGCTGGAATACTTCTGAAACTATCAAGTTTTGATGATATTTTACCGGATACCGCAAAAACACTTCGGTCAATAATTTTTTCAAGATCTTCCTCGCTGCCGGCACATGCGATCTTCGGAATATTGTAATCCGTCACACCTTCCATAACCACATAATCCTTATCGTAAAACCTTAATATATCTTCTATCTGTAATTTTGATGAAAACATAATATCAGTCTCGTGGTATCCCCTTGCAGTTACTATTTCGGAGCCTGCCTTTCTGTGCCGGTCTGTATTAGTTCCGGGACTATCAATGGCAAAACCGTCAAAATGTATCTCTTTTATTGAACCTACAGAATATTTCCTTTTTTTAAGTTCTGCTATTATATTCTCAATAGTTGTTGTCTTCCCTGTTTTAGATATCCCTATCACCGAGAAAGCCTTCATTTGAATTTCCCCTTAATTTAAAAAGTAA
>CAYROY010000028.1:0-8385 GCA_964426155.1 uncultured Actinomycetota bacterium | reverse complement strand
CCCCGGACCCCCTTTCCGCCCCGACTGCATTTGGAACCAGGCACAGAAAAAGCATATAAAATAATCAGGGTATATATTGATGGTCTTTCTATTTTGATCGGCAATTGTAAAGTTCGTATGGAATTGTTTTTTAAGGATTTAAAAATCCGGTTGTGGATTTTCTTTAAAAAAAGTTCGAATTTCAGCCAGAAAGCCCAGCCAAACTCAGCCTTATAATGAATCGTCAAGAATCTCTATCTGGAAGATTTTTGTATCATCCCACATCTCGCAGGTCCTCTGAAATGTCCACAGATACTGGCCATCCCAGGCTACTGCAAATGCACCGTCTGCCACTCCGTAGATTTCTCCAACAATCCCTCCATCTTCAGTTAATTTTATTAGCTTATCATAGACTGATATCCAGAAATAATCTCCCGTCCAGGCAAAGGTGCCTGGTATTCCCATATGATTTTCATCAACCTTAAAGTCGACTTTTTCTACTACCTTACCTTCTTTATCTATCTTATATAGTCTCATACCATCTCTGCTGTGATAGAGTATATGTTCTCCATCATAGGCAAGCCCCATAGCTCCGCCATTTTCTTTCTCAGGAACATCAAATGAATCTAAAACCTTAATCGAATCACCATCCAATGTGAACTTAAATAATTTGTGTCTGCTAAAATCATTGGCCCAGAAATACTTCCCGTCAAATACCAGGCCCCGGGCAATTAACATTTCACCGCTGCTCTTAAATATTTTAGTCTTTCCAGTTACAGGATCTAATCTGACAAATCCCGGACTTTCAGCAAAAGTAAATGTCCAGAGATAATTATCAGCATAAAAAAGCGACCAGCCAAAACCCAGGTCTTCCCCTATTCTTTTTACTACGCGCCTTGTCTCATCTTCATTATCATAAACATAGAGGTACCTATCTTGGGGGTCACCTGGTATATAGCCCAGTTTATGCTCCTGAATATCTTTATAGTCAAAGACAGGTGTTTCGAGATTTCCCTGGCCGAAATCATTTCCTTCTTCTTCTATAGTTGATTCTGACTCTGTTAATATTGCAATCTCTTTGTTTCCAATATCCTCGAATTTATTATTTTTAACTACAGCCTCTGAATCAGCGCAAATGGATATAACCCCATTATCATACCCGTAAAAATAATTATTTTCTATTAGCGAAGTTGTTTCCTGCGTATGAATTGCGACTCTTCCATTTTTAAAAATGTTGTTTTTTATAATTGCGTCCCTGTTGTAGTGTTCAAGGGCAATCTCATGGTAGCCGTTCTCGTAGAGGGTATTATTCTTAAAGACCGGACTTGACTTTTCTGCATATAGGCCCTCGCTGTTTGTCCACCTTACTATTGAATTGGTTATGGGAACTTTTGAATCAAATTGGCTGATGCCAAGCTGATTAAATTCAACTATAACATAGTCAAGTTTGCTGGTAGTGGTATTTCTTAGAAATATTTCCCACCAGTCCCCGTTTATGGGATCTTCTGCATCTGAAGTAAACCATATTTGATTGTCGGGTTTACCTATAGCCAAAAGGGTGCCGCCATTTATCTCAAGGCCTAACCTTTTTTCTGGTTCTTTATACCCCCTGTAGTTTTTGAACATAACTTTTGTGCCAGGTTCTATGGTAAGGGTTACTCCCTCAGGTACAATAACACTTTCAGTTACAAGTACATCACCGCTCCAGGTCTCATTTTCGGCAAGCATTCCGCCCTTTATATTATCTTGCCCGGTTTCTTCCTGCTCAGCAACCTCTGTCTCTTCCCGGACAATTTCTAATGCATCGAACATGTCCCCATCTTCGTAATACTGCATTACACAATGCCATAAACTTCCGCTGGTGCCTTCTAATGTAATTTCAAATATGCCGGGAGCTTCCTCTATTACTTTATCAGGACTGTATTCACCCGTAGGTTCAGAATCAGGATATACCTCTATAATTGCCTCCAGTGCAGACTGGTAGGCACGCTCTTTTAGTACATCTGATGGTAAGTCATGTTGTTCTGCATATTTCTCCTGTGCCTTCTCACCGGCAGAGGAGGCAGTTCTGCAGCCTGCTAATGTAAGGGTAGCTGAAAGTATTATGGTAAGTATAAGAGCTGAGTATTTGAGAAGAGACCTTTCTTTCACTTCAGTCTCCTTTACTGTAAGTAAAAATATTATAGTTATATTATAGTAATATTATCTTTTAGGGTCTACTTATTTATTATGGGCAGGTTTTAAAAGATTGCAATTTAGTATAAGTAATTATTGAAAATGGGTCTTTGAAATATTATGAACTGGTTTTTCGTATGAGAATATCTTCATTTAAGTTTAGTAATTTGGTTAGAATAATGTACACAGTGGACACATCTAAGACATTTGCGCTATATATATCCTGGGATAAAGGCTTCTATAAAAAATATAAAATATCCTGAATTTTGCTTAAAATTTTTGTTTAAATATTCATAGAAAGTTTTTAAATGGATAGTCCGTTAATCAATTTATTAAAATTTCAGATTCTTCAACATCTAAATATTCAGCAATTTTTTTCAATTTATTATTAAGGTATTTAATGTCGTGCGGCTGAAGCAGGTCTTTATTGAATCCATTGATTGCATATTGTGAGAAACTGAATAATATCTTATTTAGTTTAATATTTTTGCTTTCTGAAATAATAAGAACTGCTTCCAGAATGGAGGAGAGTATGGAGATCTGGTTTCTGGAAAAGTTCAGTACCTTGTAAAAAGTGGAATATAGTATCTCTTCAAAGTCTTTATTATCTAAAATAAGCCTCAAGTTATTATCATTATTATAAAAATATAACTTACCAGTATAATTGTTACAGATTCTTGATAAAATATTGCCCAGATTTCTTATGCACAGTATGGCGGTATTTGGGTCGTTTATACCCGGGGATATTGCTCTTAATGCAATTTCTTCAAGTTTCTGAAGGCTAAAATCGATGTCCTGGGTAGTATTTCTATAGTTTCCAATTGGAATATATTTTTTTATACTGGATTCGATTTTTTCTTTCTTCTCTTTATCATCATCTATATTCCAGACAATAAAAATTGGTGTTGATTCAGTAACATAATCACCAACACGCTTTATTGTCTCGATTATTGAATCATTTTCAGCTGCCAGTTTTATTAACCCCCTTAGATCAAATAGTTGTATATGGCCAGCCTTTGGAGCAAATATTCTATAGGGATTATCTTTTTGCATATCTATAATCTCATCGGATACACCTGTTAAGACTTTGCCATTTTTTTCAATATCTTCAATTTCTTTTATATTTTTCTTTAGGGTATTAAAAATTTCATCATTTAATTCTTCAATAAGATTATTTACCTGGATTGAGACTGTAATATATTGTATAAACCTTATAAAATAACCAATACAAACCAGAGACAGCCCGATTCCAAACACAGCTGAAAGTACAACTGTGCCAGGTCCGATTTCACGAATAAGAAGAAGTGAAACTATGGAATAAGTAAAGCCTGAAATAAAAATACCCAGCACAATCTGGGTTAGCCTGTCAGAAATAATATTCTCCAGTGTCCTTGGTGAAAACTGGGAAGAATAGACCGAGAAAACAACCATAATGGTGGAAAAAGTTATGGCGGTCATGGTAAGAAGCGAAGTGGCAATTACACTCAGAATAGACCTCGCAAGTTCAACACTGGTAAGAAGAAATAAAGGGAAATTAATATAAAACTGCTCCTGGAAGATTATATCTATCCTGGTTATTAATATGGCAGATATTATCGCACCTAAAATAAATAGGCTGGGTAGAAACCAGATACTTTCCCTATAATGAATGATTATCTTTCTTAACAAGCCTTTACCTATTTTCTTTCTTTGATAGAGCTCAATGATATTATAAGGCAAATCTTACATAAGTTAAAAATATATCTGTAAAATTTAAGTAATTTGAATTTAACATTAAATGTTTATAATATTGTTATTAAGTAAATTTTCATATGAAGCCAATAATCTTATTAGAAAAAAGTATGGTTGGAGGTTATAAAAGACCTTTTATCTTATATTTTTTGATGTAATATTACTATTGGATGAAGCAATGGCATGTATAAAATCTTAATCCTTATATATTTTAACTGCTCCTGATTTTATTTAGTTGCTTTATTTTCATCTTTTTTATCTATATCTTTATCAATACCAGCACCATAATTTAAGTAATTTTTTGCAACAGGGTCATTAAACCTCTTCCACAGGATGGCGCCGAATATCGTCCCAACAGGAAAGAGTACTACCATTAATACCACGAGTGCAGCTCTTCCTACAGGTATTGCCCAGCCTTTTCTTATATATAGGCCAACCAGGGCTGCTACATAAAGTGCTAAAAATATCCAGAGGCCCCCATCACCGCTCAGGAATCCTATTCTTGGCAGCCCTACAGCTACCGGTCCTATGTGCATGGTCCTATCCAGCAGGTTTCCCGTATCAAAGATTGAAAATGTTGTTATAGCTGCAAGGACAGATATTACCCAGAAATAGATCTTTGGGCCTTCGACGACTTTTTCTCCGGTTTTTTTCTCCTGCTTTGTTTGTTCGGTCATTGATTTGCCTCCTTTTATATATTATTAATTTTACTTGTCTTCAGATTTGCTCTCTAAGGACCCGCCGGAAGTTATATTTGAAATTACTCTGGGATTTCCGCAGTATCTTACTCTGGACCCACTGGAAATATTTACATCCAGGCTCTCAGTTGTATTTATGGCTGCAGCTGAACCACTTGAGGCATTTATCTTTGTAGTGCTGCTTATAAGGTCTTCGGCTTCATATGCCGAACCGCTACTGATTCTTATATCCTGCTCTTCTGCAGTTCCCATAGCACTAAGGTTTGATCCGCTTGATAGCTCTACAATCAGGTCTCGAACATCTAATTGTATATTGCCGCGGGAGCCGCTATCCAGGTTGATTTCCAGGCTTTCGGTTTCAATCAGACTACTTTCAAGATTCGAACCACTTGATAAGTGTATTTTGTCCAGATCTATTACTGTCAGGTAAATGTTTACAGGTTTTCTGGCAATTATACCTCCCAAAATGGTTCTTTTATACTTTACGTTTAGGTTGCCATCGGATACTTCCGCAACGATAAGTGGAAGGATATTATCCTCTGCTTCCACCGTCATTTTCTCAAAACCTGCCTGTTCAAGGTAAAGGTTCATTCCTGAACTTACTGCGATGCCATTTATTCCAGAGATAGGCCTATCTTCACTCTTTATACTGCCGGAGCCTTCAAAGCCCACAAATCTTATACATGATGTCACAGGCAATGCGATTATGGCACAAAAAATTAAAAATATGACTGCTTTAGAAAATATCTTTAATCTATTATTCAATTGATCCCTCCTGGTGATGGTTGATTAAACCAGATTTATAATATTAAAAAAACAATAAAGAGTAAAGAAATTCATATTTAAACTTATATTAGAGCAACAATGCTGAATATCTAGTATATCTTTATATTTTATAAATCTAAGAGGGGTTTTATCAAAATAAAGCCTTCCTGGAGTTATAATATAATAATTATAATATTAGTATAAAAGTTTAAAATTATCACTTCTGAGGATCAATAATCTTTTACTTACAATTTATGGAGACTTCAAGAAAAACAGGACAGTGGTCCGAGCCCATAACATTCGGCATTATCCCGGAGTTTTTTATACTTTTTTCCAGTTTACTGCTGATAAAAAAGTAATCCAGCCTCCAGCCAACATTCCTTTCCCTTGAACGGGTTTTGTAATCCCACCAGGTATAATGTTGGGGCTGGTTGTTAAATAAACGGAAGGCATCCAGAAATCCTGCGGATATAAGTTTATCAATCCAGGCCCTTTCTTCAGGTAAAAAACCGGTGTTTTTCTCATTCTGTTTCGGCCTTGCGAGATCTATGGGCCTGTGGGCTGTATTGATATCGCCTGTGAGTATTATATTTATGCCATTTTCTAAAAGTGTTTCCAAATATTTTAGAAATAAATCATAAAAATCAAGCTTGTATTGAAGTCTTTGTTTTAACCTTCCTCCGTTTGGCATATAAGTGTTAATAAGGATAAAATCTTTAAATTCTAGCCATAATACCCTTCCTTCATTATCAAAACGGGAAATGCCAAAGCCATTTCCTGAGTTCAACGGCTTAATTTTGGAATAGATTGCAACTCCACTGTATCCAGGTCTTACCGCTGGAAAAAAATACGAGGAGTATCCCTCTATATTACGGAGTTCATGGGTAATTTTTTTCTCTTCAACTTTGATTTCCTGAAGGCATACTATATCGAAATAATTTTGTCCCATGAAATCTTTAAGCCCTTTTTTATTAATAGCCCTCAAGCCATTGACGTTCCACGAAGCAATTTTTATTACTCTGGTTTTTTGTTTGACATTTTCCATAATAAAGCTGTATGTATAATACAAAAAAATGATTTTATTTCAATTTTAATATTGATTAAAGCCAATCAAGAAAGAATTTTTATAAAGTAATGTTTGATATCTATTATTGAGAACATGAGAGAATATATTTTGCTGATGATAAGTATCCTGGTAATTAAGTCCAGCCATGTATTAGCTAATCTTTTCTATACAATTGGGAGGGAACTTTAATCAAGAAAAACTTTGATGCTGTTAAATTATCTAGAGATTTTGTAAAAGGTCTTTTTATATTATCATATTGACAGAAAGCAATATTTAATTGGAGGTAAATATGGCTGATAAAAAAGAAAAAACTCCCGCTGAAAGTTTCGGAGAGCTGGTAAAAGAATTCGGTGATGCAATTGGAAAGATATTTGACGACCCGGAGTTGAAGAAAAAAGCAAAAGATTTTGGAGATAGCGCTTTAAGATCAGCAAAGCATTTTGGTAGCAGGTTTAGAGATGAGGAAGTGAAGGAAAAATTCAGGGATGCGGGCAGGGCAGCAATGGCTTTTGGCAATAGCGTTTCGGATTATTTTAAGGATGAAAAAGAAAAGACAGGAGCGGAGAGTACTAAAAAAAAGATGATCTGGAGGGAAAAATAGAAGATAAAGTGGATGAATTTTCCCGTAAGGCCGGTAAGGCAGGTAAAGAATTCGGTGAGAAAATGGATAGGGCCGGCAAGAATATAGACCGGTATTTTGAAGAGACAAGGGGTGGAAGGATAACCGGTTATGCATTTTCCATTTTCTTCAGTACCATGTTTTTAATATTTTTGTATTATTATAATAATTATATTGCTTTTTACAGTAAGGTAGGCGGAACATGGATGCGGTATCCTTTTCTGACCGGGGACTTTGATAGATGGCTTCCTTTGGCTATGTCAGCACTGATAGCTGGAATAGTCGGTTATATTATGCTGATGATCTATGACAGATATTTCTTCAGGCAGGCAGTACATATAGTAATCGATATTATTAGCCTGGCATCGGCAATATCGCTACTTGTAATATTTCCATTTGATTTTTCAGTGATGCCCGGAAATGATCTATCCGGCCTTTTAAATCCCGTAGTTACGGTTGTGTTAATCCTTATTGCTGTGGGAATAGGTATAGGAATACTTGTAAGATTTATAAAGTTGATAATAAGCATGGTCAGGCAATCTGACTGAGACGGGCATTAATCCCGTTGAAAGGAAGATATCTAAAAGGTAGATGATAAAGAAAATAGGAAATTGCCAGGATGTTCAAATACTATAATTATGATTGAAGGTATTACTGCTGAATAAATTAATCCTTTAAATATTTTAATTTTATAATTTTTATGATATTATAATATTAATTAATTTATAATGATTATAATTCGTATATTATAGTTTGAACCTGGACCAGAAGATGGAAAGTATTGCAGAGAAACTCAAGGGGAAGGATATAAAGCCTTCTTATCAGAGGATGAAAATACTAGAATACCTTATTCGGAGAAGGAATCATCCCACGGTCGACCAGATATTTAAGGAACTTGTCAGAGAAATACCCACCCTTTCGAAAGCTACTGTATATAATACCCTGTATCTATTCAAGAAATCAGGACTGGCAAGGGTCGTAACAATTGAAGATAATGAGACAAGATATGACGGCGATGTCCATATGCACGGCCATTTTAAATGCGAGTCATGCGGAAGGATATATGACTTTCCGGTGGATAAAAACGTCCTATCTTCTGATGTTCTTGCAGATTTCAAAATAACTGAGAAAGATGTATATTTCAAAGGCATTTGTCCCAGATGCCGCAATAACAACAAAAAACCAAAAGGAGGGTAACCGATGGAAGAGACAGAAGAGAAAAAAGAATACAAGATGCCCCTTATAGGAGAGCCTGCCCCGTCCTTTAAGGCAACAACTACACAGGGCGATATTGATTTTCCCAAGGACTATAAGGGAAAGTGGGTAATACTTTTTAGCCACCCTGCTGACTT
>CAYROY010000027.1:0-7760 GCA_964426155.1 uncultured Actinomycetota bacterium | reverse complement strand
ACTGAAGATAATCAATAAAAAAATAAAAAAGATTTTGAATATTAGATCTATAGATATAACCCGGAATTTTAATAAGGCAAATGATTACCTTTCAGGAATTTTCAATAACTGCTACCATTCAGATGATTTAATCAAAGACTTCCGGTTGGAAGCAGCATATGATGTAATCTCATCCGGCTTATCAGAATTTGAATCCGGAGTATTAGATATATATAAAAAAATAAAATCTACTGCCGGGCTGCCTGGCCAAAAAAATGTTTCAGATGCCATATATTACGAAGTATTTAAAGCCCTGTCAGTATTTCATAATGAACTGCTTATCCTGGGCAGGTTAAAAAAGTTCGGGCGAAGATTGAGAAAAACGGAATTAGAGCAGAGACTTAATATGGTTGCAACAGTAAAGATAAATAAAATGCTGCAACTTTATAAACAGAGACCGGAAGATACCGAACTTTTACGGAACATAATAGAATTTTTCGGAATATTAAGATCTGTAAGTCTTAACCCGGATATCCGGGAAGCACAGGATATCATATTCAAAATAAAAAAAGATTTATACGATAACGTAAGAACAGGTAAAATAAGTATCCCTGGATCCTGGACAAAAAATTTTAAGAAACTGCTTTATATACTAAAAATCGAATATGAAAATTCTTAATAAGAGGGCCAGCGGCATACTTATGCATATAACTTCTCTCCCTTCAGCATACGGAATCGGAGATCTGGGAAGACCGTCCCTTGATTTTATTGACTTTCTAAGAAATTCCTGCCAGTCATTCTGGCAGGTTCTGCCGCTTAATCCCACAAGCATATCAAGAGGTAATTCACCGTATGCTTCCAGCTCTGCTTTTGCAGGAAATACTCTGCTTATAAGTCCTGACCTTTTATATGAAGAGGGGCTTTTAATTAAAAATAATATCGAAGAACTTAAAACCTTAAAAAAAACGGTCGACTATAGCTATGTAACTGTGTCAAAAGAGAAGATATTTAATTCAGCTTTTAATACTTTCAGGTCCAAGAAATCTGAATTGCTGCAGCAGTATGAAGATTTCTGTCAGCAGAATGGAAATAAGTGGCTGGATGATTTTGCAGACTTTACTGTATTCAGGGATTATTTTCATAAAAAATTCAATATTTTTTCCTGGAATCAATGGCCAGATGGCATAAAAAACAGGGATTTGCATGAACTCAAGGTCCTTAAAGCTGAGCTGGCAGAAGCAATACAGAAGGAGAAATTCCTGCAGTTTATTTTTTTCAAACAATGGCAAAATATAAAAAGTCACGCATCCAGAAATGGGATCAGGATTATAGGAGACCTTCCGATATATGTAGATTATGAAAGCGCCGATGTCTGGTCAAATCCATCCATATTCAAACTCGGCGAAGACGGGCAGCCAGAGTTTGTCTCCGGTGTCCCGCCTGATTACTTCAGCAGTGATGGACAGCTCTGGAACAATCCCGTATTTGACTGGGAAGAGCTAAAATCCTGCGATTTTTACTGGTGGAACAGGAGGATAGAACATAATCTAAGACTGTTTGACGCTATAAGGATCGACCATTTCAGGGGCCTGGTGGCATACTGGGAAATTCCGAAAGGCAGTAAAACTGCAAAAAACGGTAAATGGATAAAGGGAAAGCCCGAAGAATTTTTTAAAAACCTTTACAGAAAATTTAAAGATTTGCCCCTGATAGCTGAAAATCTTGGAGTGATAACTTCCGATGTAACAGAGATAATGAAAAAATTTGGTTTTCCCGGGGTAAATGTACTGCAGTTTGCATTTGGCAAAGATTACCCCTACAGCGAACATCTCCCCCGGAATATAGATAGAAACTGCCTGGCCTATACCGGGACCCATGATAATAATACTGTGAGGGGCTGGTTCGAAGAAGATATATCAAATATTGAGAGAGAAAATCTATCAGAATATCTCGGAAAAGAAGTGAAAGCGAACATTGTGAGCATGGATCTTATAAAACTTGCAATGGCTTCCAGAGCAGCCATTGCAATAATCCCCATGCAGGATATATTGGAACTGGGTTCCAGGGCAAGAATGAACCACCCTTCCATCCCGGAAGGCAACTGGATATGGAGGGCTGTCAGAGATATGTTCAGCAAAACCTTAGAAGAAAGACTATGTTCAATAGCAGGCGCATATGGAAGGAGACCCGGGAATAAATAATGTGAATTATCAAAGAAGAAGCTTTATAATAATAACATGAGGATCAGCGTAGTGACATTCATTCTGGGAGGGGGGATAGGCAGAAGGCTGTACCCGCTGACCAGAAACCGTGCAAAACCTGCAATGCCCTTTGGGGGAAGCTACAGGGTGATAGATTTTGTGCTCAGTAACTTCATTCATTCCAGAATAAACAAGATCTATGTTCTGACCCAGTACGAACCGCGCTCCCTTGAACAGCATATTTTAGAAGGCTGGACACCTCTTGTAGGAAACAGTAAATACAATATGATCAGGCTTCTTCATGCAAAGGAAGGAACTGGAAGTGGATGGTACTACGGTACTGCCGATGCTATTGATCAGAATAAAAGGTATGCCATTGAATTTAACCCCGATATTGTAGATATTTTCGGTGGCGACCATATCTACATTATGGATATTTCCCAGATGAATGACTACCACCTGTCTAACGGAGCAGATCTTACCATATCAGCTCTCCCTATAAATAAAAAACTGGCATCAAGAAAATATGGCGTACTTATTGTCAATAAGGATTTCAGACTTATTGGCTTTGAGGAAAAGCCAATAGATCCGACTCCCATACCCGGGAACAAGGATCTCTGCCTGGCATCTATGGGAAACTATGCATTTAACCTTAATGTCCTTCTGGATGAACTTGATATCGACAGGAAAAAGGAAAGGACACGCGACAGAGAATTAATATCCAGGGACCCCGAAAAATATTCATCCCACGATTTTGGCTTTGACATTATTCCATCCATGCTTAAAAGGAAAAAGAAAATATATATATATAACTTCAGCCAGAATAAGGTTGTCGGTGAGGTACATAATGAAAAAGCATACTGGAAAGATATCGGCGATCTCGATGAGTATTACAGGGCCAACATGGATCTGATCGATGAGAATCCTCCTCTTGACCTCTATAATTCCAGGTGGGAAATTTTCACCAAAGCTGATTCCCTCCAACCCGCAAGGTATATTTCAGGTGCAAAAATATCCAATTCAATAATTGCTAACGGATGTATAATCAATAATGCCTCTATTGACAATTCTATACTTTCATATAATGTAAAAGTACAAAAAAATGTGACCATCTCACGTTCCATCATCCTGGGAAATAATGAGATTTACTCTGGAGCTTTAATTAAAAATACAATAATTGACAGAGATGTATGCATACCAGGAAATATTGCAATAGGATTTGATAGAAAACTGGATAAAGAACGGGGCTTTACATTATCAAAAGAAGGTATAACTATAGTTCCCCGTGAATACAGATTTTAAAACCGTAAATTATTTAAAATAGGCGTTAAGTACATACTGCTGCACCATCCTGTTTGTATTAAAGAATGAACCGTTAATTGCTATACAGCTTCTCATCATTCTTATCCAGTTGTCCCTGTCAGAATAGAATTTGGGCATTATTATTCTTTCGAGCTTGTCATAAAGATCATTCCTATCTACATCGTCATCTGATACATCCTGCTCTTCAATGCTTCTTGGACCTATGGACCAGCCTGTTATATCTTCTATGCAGCCTTCCAGCCACCACCCATCAAGTGTGCTGAACTGGGGAACTCCATTACACGCTGCTTTCATACCCGATGTACCAGAAGCTTCCATAGGTATCCTTGGTGTATTGAGCCAGAGATCTACACCTGATACCATCATCTTGGAAATCTCAATATCATAATTTGGTATAAAGGTGATACTTACTTTCCCGCAAATATTACGGATAGCTTCATAGATTTTTTTTATTGATTCCTTCCCTCCGTGATTATGCGGATGAGCCTTGCCAGCATATATTATCTGTATCGGTCCGGCCTTTTCTGCAATACTGGATAATCTGTCCAAATCCGATATAATAAGCTCCGGCCTTTTATATTCTGTCTGCCTCCTTGCAAAACCTATCGTAAAATCTTCAGTATTCATACCGGCATTACATGTCATATTAACAAAATTTATTAGTTTCTTCTTGGCTGTCATATGAGCTTCCCATATATCTTCTTTATGCATACTGAAGGCAGCTCTTAGAATAAATGGATCAGTCCTCCATCCGGACATATTACTGTCAAATAGTTCTTCGAAAGGCTGGCTAACCCAGGATGCTACATGTATCCCATTAGTGATGGAGTCAATTGTATATCCGGGAAACATGGTCCTTGAGATCTCGCTGTGTTTTTTGGCAACTCCATTTACATAATGACTTGAAAAAAGGGCAAGTTTTGTCATATTGAGTTTGCTTTCATGAGTAACGTCTTCAAGTATCGATTCAGGAAGTATATCTCCTATCATACTCCTGGCAAAGGACAGGTCAAACTGGTCATGACCTGCGGCAACAGGAGTATGGGTTGTAAATACACATCTTTCTCTTACCTTTTCAATGTCATTTAACTGTCTGTACAGTTCAAGTGCCCCCAGCGCTGCATGCCCTTCGTTCATATGATACTTATCTATTATGTCATATCCAAGCTCCTCAAGCATCCTAAAACCGCCGATCCCAAGCACTATCTCCTGGGCCAGGCGGTATTTTTGGTCTCCGCCGTAGAGATACTTTGTGATCTCCCGATCATATTCAGAATTTTCTTCAATATTTGTATCCAGGAAAAAAACCGGGACTATAAAATTATTAAGGCTTTTATGCTGGTAGAGCCAGGCTCTCACCTTCACTTCCCGGTTCTCAACACTTACACTGGTCCTGGCAGGAAGTAGGGTCAAGAACTTTGAAACTGGAAATTGTACCGGAAGTTCTATCTGGTTCCCATCTCCGTCAATTTTTTGATGAAAATAACCATTCTCTGAAAGAAGAGTTACTCCCACTGCAGGTACGCTCAGATCCGCAAATGATTTAATTGTATCTCCTGCGAGAATACCCAGTCCTCCGCTGTAAGTCGGTATGCATTCTTCCAGCCCGATTTCCATCGAAAAATAGGCAACCCTTATTTTTTCACTTAAACACTCCGGGTTAAAATAATTTTCATTCTGCTTTTCGTATAATCCTTCCAATTTATAAAAATTCCTCCTCCAGGTAAACAGTAGTTATATTAACACTATTATTTTATTTAATAATCTCAAAATTATATCCATTTACTAATAAAATTTTATGTAAGATATTATCAAAATTCCGGATATAACTAAACTTCTTTTTAATTGACTTATAAAATCCTTATTAACCGGTACCCGTAAGTTGTAATTATATCTAAATGATGGTTATACTTATATAGATATTTTTATACGGATTTTTATTTTGTTTTTTCATTAGAATTTCTCAGACACTCAATCTGAAAACGTATCACCTCAAAATCAAAAACATTATACCATTTAGGATGAGTACTATATTCAGCATAACAAAATAGACAAAAATATACTTAAGAGCTATTATAAAACTGTAAATATCAAATGACCGCACTACCCTTTTTAATCTTTCTGACAAATCCTCAAGTTCTACAGAGATTTTTTCAAGGTCATCACCTGTGCTTCGGATGTCAGAAGCATTTATTTTAAGATTTTTATGTGAATTTTTTAATTCTTCAGAAAGGCCTATTAAATTATTCCCTACATCATTAAAAAATTCTTTTGCACCAGAAAACGGCTTAAATCCGAGTATATCAAAATCCGTGATCCCGGCAATCTTATTAAAGGCTACTCCTGAATCATTTGATATTTCTGAAGCATAGTCAATCGTATCATTTGTAGACATTATGCTATCTGCAATATTTCCAAAAGTTTCATCTGATTTTTCCAGCATACGGGCTGTTTTTTCAATTACTCCTGCAACTGACATTCCAATATTATCCATATTATAAAAATCTTCTCTTAAGGAATTTAATTCCCAGAAACCTATAAAAGACAGGATTGCTCCAGATAAACCAAATAATATGGATATGATTGCAAAAATAGTTACAATTAATCTCTTTTTACCCTGCAAGATTTACCGCTATCCAGATAATAATATTGTAAATATTATAACATGCCATTATAGTATCTAATAATCTTAAATTGATAACAAATAAAAATAAACCCGTCCATAATCTGGATGAAGCATATTATAGTAGAATATATCATCCAAAAATTATAAAATAAGATAAGCATGGTCAGCCTTTTAAAAAATTATAAATGGCCTCTATTTTTCGTTATCAGTCTTAATATTCTTTTTGGCTTACAGTCACTGAAGGCATTCATGTCTTTACTGGTTAACTTTTTAAGAGAAAGGCCAGGTATATCACTTGCTGATGTTGCAATCTACGCATTAATTACTTTTCTTCTGGTTTTTATTACAGGATTTCTTTATAAATCTGGCTACAGGTTTACCATACTTTTTTTAACTGCAGGTACATGCCTTACAAGAATTGTGCTCCAGTTAAGCAGCTGGGGGCCCCTGAGCCTGGCTGCCTCTGCGGCAGGTGTGGTAATATGGATGGCAGGCCTTATTCTTTTTATTTCACTTGCCCAGCAGTCTGGCTCTGATTGGTCCTTACTGTTAATACCCTCATTTATTTTTGGCATCAGTCTTGATACTGTCATACATAGTCTCTATGGTACATGGGACATTGTCTGGAGAAAAGATCCGGTCAGCATATTAATTGTACTGGTAATTGCAGGCATACAGGTATGGCTTGCCTGCAGAGCAGGAGAAGATCTGGCCCTTTACAGACCTGCTTACGGGACAGGGAGCTGCTTTTACACACTGATTTCTTTAATGCCCTTTATACTGATACAGCTGATTAAGTTCCAGAACCCGGCATCTTTTAATGCCTACTGGGAAACAGATATAAGTCTTCCTTTACTTGTAATATTATCCTCAAATATACTGGCTTTTTTACTTATTACCCTTTTGTATAAAAATAAAAAAATTTTAATTATTATAACTGTTATTTGCGCAATCTTTCTTCTTATGTCATTCTACCCTGTTGATTCTCTTTTATTATATGCATTACAGGTATCATTAGGAAACATATGCAGCTTCTGGCTTTTTATGATTTTAATAAGAAAAGCTACCGGCATCTCCAAAAAAAATAAGGTCCCCTGGAATGATACTGTTTCTGTTGGAACAGGCGGACTTATATTTTTTATCCTGGCATTTCTCTATTACGGAAGCTACGATATTAAACTTCCATTTGATGCGTGGGTTTTCACATTGATATCGGCAGCACTTATTGCAATTTGCGCTCTCCTGTCAGTATTTTTGTATCCTGCAGGAGAAAGCATGGGATACTTTAAGACTCTCAGAAATTCTATCCCGGTTCTGTTTTTACTTTTAATACTTTTTTTGTCTCCAGTCATAATATCTATGGATGCAGACCTTAAAAGACCTTTTAAGGAAGAAAATGAGAGTATTACAGTTATGGATTATAATATTCACCAGGGTTTCAATATCAATGGCTACCTGGATCTTGAGACGATTGCCAGAGTCATCGAGGGAAGTGGAGCCGATGTGGTAGGACTCCAGGAAGTATCCAGAGGGTGGCTGATAAACGGGTCTGCCGACACTCTTTACTGGCTTTCAAAAAGACTTGACATGGAATATATTTTCATGCCCGCATCTGATAATATATGGGGAAA
>CAYROY010000026.1:0-7547 GCA_964426155.1 uncultured Actinomycetota bacterium | reverse complement strand
TAAATATTTTAAAAGAGTCTTTAGTTCCCTTATTTTCTCCTCCTGAAATCTTCTATAAAATAGCAGCTGTCTGTAAGATTATACCTGTTATCATATATTACTGAATAGGAAATTAAAAAATATCCTTGTTAATCCCTGTGATATTTTAATTAAAATTATTTTGATTTTAATTGATAATTTTAAAAAAAACTCATAGTATAAAACGGAAAACCTCCGTCAAAAGGCAATGATTAAGATTTAGGATATGTTAATGACTAAATATATTTTAACGATAGATCTCGGCACAACCCTAATAAAATTTGGCCTATTTAATTTTGAGATGAGCTTAGTTTCAAAGCATCAGGAAGAATATGGACTTACATACTATAGAAATTTTATTGAATTTGATCCAGAAGAATACTGGGGAGTAATAAAAAAGGGTGTAAACAGTTTAATCTTTAAAAGCGGTATTGACCAAAAAAAAATATTAGTAATTTCCCTGAGCAGCCAGGCAGAAACACTTATTCTTCTGGATAAGAATAATAAGCCATTAAAGAATGCCATATCCTGGTTAGACAATAGATCTGCTGAAGAATGTGATTTGCTTAAGGAGAATTTTGATACTGATAAATGCTACAAAATTACCGGACAACCAGATATTATAACAACATGGCCGATTACTAAAATCCTCTGGATAAAAAGACACGAAGAGAAAATATTTGAAAGAGCTTATAAAATTTTATTGTTAAAAGATTTTATAGTGTATAAGCTGACGGGGAAATTTATGTCGGATTACACAATTTATAATTTTTCTTATTACTTTAATATAATAAAAAAAGAATATTGGAAAGAAATTTTGGATTTTGTAGGTGTTAGATTGAGTCAGCTCCCGGAGCTTGTCGAACCCGGTGAAATGATTGGGAATATAAGAAGTGAATTAATAAAGGAATTTAATTTCAATAGTGATATAGCGCTTAACATAGGGGCCCTAGATCAAATGGCAGGGATGATCGGTGTTGGGAATATAAATGAAGGGATAGTTAGTGAGACAACTGGCACAGTTGTCGCAATATGCACGCTCTTAGAGAAGCCAGTTTTTACCGGTTTAAAGATACCATGCCATTATAATGCAATTAAAGATACATATATCCTGCTTCCGGTATGTGAAAGCGGAGGTGTTTCATTAGAATGGTTTAAAAATAATTTCTTTAGGGGAGTAGATTACGGTTTTATAGATGAACGAGTATATAAAGTGCCAGAAGGCTCCGGGGGTTTAATATTTTTGCCTTATATAGTAGGAGTAAATTCTCCAGAGTACAATCCAAACGCAAAGGGTGTTTTTTACGGAATTGGAATAAACCACACAAGAGATCATTTTGCCAGGGCAGTAATGGAGGGAATAGCATTTCTTATAAAGAAAAATATAGATTATATTGAAGATAACCTAAATTTTAAAATAAAAGAGGTTATATCTCTAGGCGGCGGCTCCAAAAGTAGTGTATGGAATCAAATTAAAGCCGACATATTGGATAAAGAAATAAAAATAACAAACAGCAGTGAAGCAGCTTCCCTAGGAGCAGCAATGATAGCAGCAGTAAAATTAGGAATATACAAAAATGTAAATGAGATAGCTGATAAGGTTATAAAAACCAAAAAGGTTTATAAACCTGCTGGACATGAAGCCTATGAGAAATCTTATGAATTGTTTAATAAGATATATAAAAAGCTAGATCCTTTATTTTAGTTATTTGAAAGTATAATTTCTGACAGTTTATCAGTGAATTGCTCCAGCCTATCAAATTGTTTATATACCCATAATGAATATTAAAGCAGGGTCCGACACCTTGAGTTTCAGATGCTGGTGTAGTAAAGTATATGAAGTCATTGAGCTGAAAGAGAATTATAAGGATAGTTTTTAGGTTTATGTATAAGGAAATATATAATTCTACCAACTTAGATGTGGAGGATAAAGTTAAAGATTCTGATCTCGAACCTGCTGAATTTGTACCGTTTAAGGATAAGAAGGTCCTTGGAAAGGCAAGGTCGGTCCATGGAAAAGAACTTGAGAAGCATTCAAATGATAAGATGAAGATAAAATTTATAAAAAACCCCCATCCTATAATAATCGAAGATATCTTTACCAGAATTAAAGACTCTGATGACCTGGATAAAAAACAGGTATTAATACTTGGAAATCCTGAACCCGAAACATATATACCGGTTGCAGAGCTTATAAACTACCACAGGGTAAATTGCAGGAATCTCTGACTGCTGGGAGACTGTTTGTTATTGATAAAGAAATGAATAGTAATAAAAAGCAATATTTTGAATATTGACAGGGAAGGATTGTATGTACAGGTCTTATTATGATTTAATTTTAGCTGAATTAAGCAGGACACTTACCAGAATATCGGATGATGACACAAAAGAACTCGTTGAAAACATCATAAACTCCGGAAGAATATTTATAACAGGTAAAGGACGGTCTGGTTTTATAATGAAGTATTTTGCTATAAGATTGATGCAGATGGGTTTCGAAGTCCATGTTCTGGGTGATGCTACTACTCCTGCGATCAAGGCTGGCGATATGCTGATTGTCGGTTCCGGATCCGGTGAAACAGAAAGCATTGTTGTGACAACTGCCAGGGCAAAAAAATTGGGTGCAAAGGTCGCTCTTATAACTATGTATGGAAATTCAACTATTGCAAAAAATGCTGATTCAGTTCTTATAATACCGACGAAGGGATCAAAGTTTGATAAAGATGCTGATTCAGATTCCCAGCAGCCCATGTGCAATCTTTTTGAGCAAAGCCTCCTTATATTCCTGGATTCCCTGACTATAATTATTATTGATAATCAAAAAATAGATAAAAAACTCCTTTATGAGAAGCACGCCAACCTTGAGTGATAAATAAAGTATAAGTATGGGAATGTTATCTTAAAAAACATAAAACAATAATAGTAAAATTTTACATTTATTTTTTCATGAAAATTTATACCAGTCTTATATCAATATTTCTTTTTGATATTTTAGTAAGCTCCTTCTTATCAGCTTTTTTATCAGAAATTAATATATCCACACCATCAACTGGTTTTATATAGGAAAAACTCGTTCTCCCAATTTTTGTATAGTCACCTACAACAATTATTTTGTTAACTCTTTCAGTCATCTGCCTGCATACTTCTGCCTCAAGATGAGAAAAAGTCGTTATTCCACTATTCAGGCTGATTCCATCAACTGAAAGGATGAGTTTGTCCGCTCTGTACCTGTTTAACTGATTGATTGCATCTTCTCCGTAAGTAAATTGGTTCCGGTGATCAATATTTCCTCCAAGTAGAATTACATATATATTTCTATAATGTCCTGCTTCCTGGGCAATTGATATTGAATTAGTAACAACAGCAAGGTTTTTAACACTTCTTAGTGCCTGAACAGTAAGAAGAGTCGTTGTACCGGAATTAACCATTAAAGTATCGCCATCTGAAATTAACTTCGAAGCCTCTATGGCTATTCTTCTTTTCTCTTCTTCATTCGTCTTTATCCTCTCCTGAAGCGACATATTGTAGTAAGCTCGATAATCACTAATGGCTCCGCCATGCATACGTTCCAATAATCCCATATTCTCAAGCTCGGATAAGTCATTTCTTATTGTAACCTCAGAGATACCAAACATCTTGCTTAAATCATTTACCTTAACCCTTCCTTTCCTGGTCAGCATATCTATTATCTGATTTCTTCTTTCCTCGGTGCTAATTTTTTCTTTTTCAATTTCACTCATATAATCTACCTTACCAGTTCCTATAAACCTTAATTTTTATTAATTTTTTATATACTGAAATTATCTTTGAAATCTTTAACTGCCTCTTCTATATCAGGTGCTCCGAAAATTGCACTGCCTGCGACAATCACATTTGCACCTGCCCTGACCACATCAGCTACATTATGAGAATAAATCCCGCCATCAACTTCAAGCTTGCATGAAATATTATGTTTTTCAATAAGTTCTCTTGTCCTGGTTATTTTTTCTAATGATTCGGGGATAAAAGATTGGCCTCCGAACCCCGGTTCTACTGACATAATAAGAATCATATCCAGTTTTTTTATTAAATGTTCAATGGATTCAGGAGGCGTTTTTAGCTTAATCGAAATGCCTGTTTTCACTCTGCATTTTTTTATTTGATCAATAGTTTCCTCGACTTTATCTGTGGCTTCAAAATGAATTGAGATATAATCAGCTCCTGCTTTAGCAAAATCATCTATATAGCGCTCAGGCTTTATTATCATCAAATGCACATCGAAAATCATTTTCGAGATTGGACGTATGCTTTTTAAAATCTGGGGGCCTATGGACAGGTTTGGCACAAATACGCCGTCCATTACGTCAAGATGCAAGAATTCAGCACCTGCTTTTTCAACTGTAGCAATATCCTTCGAAAGGTTCGCAAAGTTTGCAGCTAATAAAGAAGGGGCAATTATTATATGGTTATGTTTAAATTTTGAACTTTTCATCATTAACCCTCGTAAATATATGTATGAAGAGACACTAAACTAAATTTACGTTTTATTTTTTTATATTTTAAATTATATACTGCTACAGGTCAACTGATTTGAAACGAAATGGAACAAATAAATAAATATATAAAAACAAAAAAATAATTAAATAAAAACCAAAACGTAAGGTAATAGTAGACATAGTCTTTTTTTTGTGTTATTTTATTAAATAATTTTTAGATTTACTGATTAGATTAGTAATATTTATCGCGTTAGAAATGAGGGAATTATATATAAGAGTTTTAAGATTAAGCCGCCTTTCTTTGAAATAGGACCAAAAGCTTATTTATACGGAAGCGAAGTACTGGATCTGGCAAGAGCAGCAGATAGAATCTCTGAAAAGTACGATGTACAAATAATCTTTGACCCCCAGTATACGGATATTCCTGTAATTGCCAGAGAAACAAAAAATCTTTTAATATTTGCGCAGCATATGGATTCCATACCCGTTGGAAGGGGTTATGGTTCGGTTCTGCCTGAAGCTGTTAAATCTGCAGGAGCTGTCGGTTCAATACTCAATCACGATGAAAAGCCAATCAGCCTGGCAGAAATAAATAAAACAATTAAACGTGCTGATGAAGTCGGGCTTGCCTCAATGGTCTGCACCAGCACTATAGAAGAAGCGGCAGCAGTAGCTCATCTTGCTCCAAACATAATAGTTGCTGAAGAGCCTGAATCTATCGGTACCGGTAAAATAAGTGATCTTGACAAAATTAAAAAAGTTATAGAGATAGTTTGCAATATCAATCCGGATATTTATGTGCTCGAAGGTGCAGGAGTCAGTTCCGGTAATGATGTTTACAATATAATTAGAGCTGGTTTTGTTGCAACAGGCTCCAGCAGCGGTATCTGTAAAGCTGAAGCCCCCATTGCTATGATGGAAGAAATGATATACAACCTGCGTAAAACGTGGGATGAAATAAGAAAGTAACTTACAAGGAGGAAGAATGAAAGTACATCACGGAACTATCGATCTGCAATCAAAAGGTATTAATCCTACTTTTCATGATGTAACAGAAAAAGTAAAAGAAATTGTCAAGGATTCAGGTGTAAAAAACGGAATTTGCGTTGTTTACTCGCATCACACGACCTGCAGCATTATCCTGCAGGAATCTTCACATGACCTCAACCTGTTCGGTTCCGAGTATCTCCAGCAGGACCTGATTAATATCATGGAGAAACTTATCCCTACATGCAGAACAGAAGGCCAGTACATGCACCCTGGCCCAAAGCATTTGGATTTTGCTGAAAATACTGTTGGTGAAGAAGGTAAGTATAGTCTTAATACAGATGCACACCTGCGCTCAGTTATTTTTGGCCGTTCAGAAAGTATTGTTATTGCTGATGGAAAACTGCAGCTTGGAGATTTCGGGTATGTTTATATGATAGACTGGGACCAGGTCCGTGCACGTAAAAGAGTTTGCCAGGTTCAAATTATTGGAGAATAATTTGATTAATACTGGCGAGCGGTAGGCTTTAATAAAATAAAAATATCCTGAGATTCTTATACCAAGAGTATTTCTGAGCCATTGCAATGGGTATTCAAAAGGAATTAGAGCTCCGCTGGTATTGATGTATATAAGATTTATATTTTAACTGTAAATAAATTGAAAGGATACTTTAATGTCAGGAATTGATATAAGAATAAAAAGACTTTTCAAGGATAAAAAAAATCTGGTAATCTCAGCACTTGATCATGTCATGGAATACGGAGACCAGTCAGGCATTGAAGATGCAAGAAAGGCTATTGAAAACTGCCTTACAACAGACGCACTTCTTGTCCCGAGATTCATGCTAAAACGCAACTCTGACCTATTTGGAAATGTGGGTACACCTATACCTGTGGTAAGGATAAACTGGTCCTCTTCATTCTACTATCCTCTTGATTACAGAGAAGGAAACACCACCATAGCCACAAATGTAGAGGAAGCCGTACAGGCAGGTGCAGAAGCTGTCATATGTTCGCTTTTTCTGGAGGAAGATAATGCCCAGAAAAGGGAAACAGATAATGTTTCAGTATTCTCAGAAGTGGTAAGGCAGAAAGAAAAGCTGGGTATACCTCTTATAGGAGAATGCTATGTAGCAGAACATGAGGAAAAGACAGAAAAAGAAATCCATAACAAGGTAAAAAGAGTCTCAAGAGTGATGGTAGAACTTGGAGCTGATCTTGTTAAAACCTTCTTTACAGGCAGTGACTTTGCTGAAGTGGTGGAGAATACACCCGCACCTGTATTCACGATTGGTGCAGAAAAACTTAGTACTGATCTTGAAGTGCTAAAGAAAGCAAGTGCAAGTGTATCGTGCGGAGCAAGGGGTATTATATTCGGCAGGAACATTTTTATGGCAGACGATCCTCCTCAGCTTGTAAAAGCTTTAAATGAAGTTATAAATGAAGGAAAATCCCCAGAAGTGGCCGCCAAAAAATATAATCTTAGCTGAACACTAATATGAAAATAAAATATGTGTACAGAATGATATAGGTCTATAAACAAAAACAGAGCAATTTATTCTTCTGAAGGCACTTTTATTAAAATAGGTCTATTTACTATAACTATACTCCAGATGAAAGTTATCATAAATAGTATTTTTCTGATTTTGTGAATGGGTTTCTTTTTGTTTTGGTGGAGCATCTTATAAAAGACGGCGTAAAGAATAATATCGAAGCAGTATCCATATTAACCAGTATGTAAGACAATACTTGTAGATAAAATTTTCATCTTTAATTTACTGAATTTTAATCAATATGTAAATCTAGTGTCTTCATTAATATTTTTCTCTATTTTGGTATTTCAATATTGATCCATTTATCTGATGGATAATTATGTTAAATAACTTAACAGGAGAAAGCTCTGTATATTTATTATGTATAATTTAATATAATAATAGTAGGTATAAAAAATTAATAACATATTATAAAGGAGGCAAAAAATGGCAGATAGCGCTAAAAATATGGTTGATGACACCAACAAAGCTCTTAAAAATCTTGGAGAGGATAGCCCGGATTTTTTGAGTAGCT
>CAYROY010000025.1:0-11364 GCA_964426155.1 uncultured Actinomycetota bacterium | reverse complement strand
TGGTAGCGGGGATAGGATTTGAACCTATGACCTTCGGGTTATGAGCCCGACGAGCTACCAGACTGCTCCACCCCGCGCCGTAGAAATTTATTCCACTTCACTAACCGCACAACCATTATAATGATTTTTTTTAAAATGTCCAATTTGATTTGAACAAAATTACCATACAAGGTAAAGATTGAATTACTATACGAATTCCTGCCTTAAATATATATGGAAAGAATCCTATCCTTTTGATTATAGTCTTTTTCGAGGATTATTCTTTCTGCTTTTAGGTATTTTCCAGCCAGCTCAATCAGGTTTTTACCCACAATAGGATCTGTTTCAAAAAGAACGCATGCAAATCTATCTGATAATATGCTTCTGATCTTTGAAAGTATCTTTTCATAGACTTCCAGCCCGGTCTCCCCTGCCACAAGGGCTCTCTCCGGCTCGTAATCTTTAACTTCACGCGGCAGTTTTGAAAAATTTTTTTTCTTCACATACGGAGGATTGGATATTATAAGATTAAAGCCATTACTTTTATCTGCTGCCCAATCCGGATCGTCTTCCGGGATGACATCACAGTTAATAAACTTGATATCCTTCTTCCAATTGTCTCCCAGTATGCTTTCAGCATTCTTTACTGCTATTTCTATGGCTGCTTCACTGATATCAGTTGAAATTATTTTTATATGATCTTTATCATCCGGAAGTTCCTGGGCAAGTTCGCTATAAAGGCTTAGTGTTATAGCTCCGCTTCCTGTGCCTATCTCTAAGATTCTAATAGATCCTATTTCCCCTAAGATTCTTTTCGCATCACCGATAGCCTTTTCCGCCAGAAGCTCCGTTTCTGGGCGTGGTATGAGTACATTTTTATCTAAATTCAGTTTTATACTTCTAAAATACGCTTCACCGAGTATATACTGAACTGGCATGTGCTCCAGTCTCTTTAAAATATATTTCTTGTATTCCGCAAGCTCCCGGGTTTTAAGAACCCTGTCGTAATTAAGGTATAATTCCATTCTTGACAGACCAAGTACAGAAGCAAGAAGTAGTTCGGATGAAAGTCTTGCCTGAGGTATATCTTTTTTTTTAAAAAATTCAATACCCCATTCCAGGATCTTTTTAACGGTCCATATCTCCAACAGATTACACTCCCAGTTTTTCCAGCTTTTTTTCTTCGTCCGCCTGTTTAAGGGCACTTATCAGTTCGTCCATATCCCCCTCCAAAATATCATTCAGTCTGTAAAGAGTTAAATTAATACGGTGGTCCGTAATCCTGCCCTGAGGATAATTATATGTCCTGATCCGTTCACTCCTGTCACCTGTGCCTATCTGCATTCTCCTGTTTTCTGTAAGCTGGTCCTTCTGTTTCCTTTCTTCTTCTTCCTTTAATCTTGCCCTCAATATCTTTAGAGCTTTTTCTTTATTCTGCAGTTGAGATTTTTCATCCTGACAGCTAACTACCATACCTGTTGGAATATGAGTAACTCTCACGGCAGAATCAGTTGTGTTAACGGATTGACCTCCTGGACCACTTGACCTGAATACATCTATCCTGAGGTCATTTGGGTCAATTTTTATCTCAACTTCTTCGACTTCCGGCATTACCGCTACAGTTGCTGTCGACGTATGTATTCTTCCCTGTGACTCTGTTGTTGGTACCCTCTGTACACGATGAACACCTGACTCGTACTTCATAGCCCCGTATACATCTTCACCCTGTACATCAAATATTATTTCTTTGAATCCCCCTATTCCCAGACTATTAGAGCTCAGGAGGGAATGCTTCCACTTCCTGTTTTCTGCATATTTAGTATAGAGCCTGTAGAGGACTCCGGCAAAAAGAGCAGCCTCATCACCACCTGCACCGGCTCTGATCTCCACAATTACATTTTTCTTATCATTTGGATCCTTTGGTGATAAAAAAAGTCTTATTTTTCTTTCCAGAATGGCTTTCTTTTTATTACCCTCTGCAATCTCTTCCTTTAAAAAAACTTTCATTTCTTCATCCTTCTCAGAATCGAGCAACTCACCTGCCTCCTCAAGAGAAGTGATTACCTGACGGTAATCACCTGCAAGCCTTACAGCTTCTTCTATCTCCGACGCTTTTTTTCCATATTCCCTGATCTTTGAAGGGTCCGATGAGATTTCTGGGTCCGAGAGTTTTTTCATAAACTCTTTATGCCTGTCTTCGAACACTTTTAATTTTTCCAGTAATTCATTCATTTCAGAAATCACCTGTGATTACTTTTTGAATTTACTTATACTTTTGCTGACGGAACAGATAATTCTATTAAATAAAAAGATTAATATTAAAATGATATGGGATTAGCGCTATCCAGAAGCTGTTCCCTTTACTACTTTTCCACTATCAAACTCTTCTTCTGCTTCTATTACTTTTTTGAAAGAGCTTATTGCCACCTCTATCTGGGATTCATCAGGTTCTCTTGTAGTAATTTTCTGCAGTAAAAGACCGGGGTAGAATAAAATATTTACAATTCTGTATTTTGAAAATTTTCCAGCTAATTTGATAAACTCATATGATATACCCGCTATTACCGGAATAAGAAGGACACGGTATAACACCCTCAATGGAAGAGGAGGTCTGCCAAGAAGAGCAAATACAAATATGGCCACTATCATTACTATCAAAAGGAAGCTTGTTCCGCATCTTAAGTGCAGCGTAGTATATTTCTTTACATTGCCGACTATAACTTCCTCATTATTTTCATAAGCCTGTATTGTCTTATGCTCTGCTCCATGATACTGGAATATCCTCTTAATATCCTTCAGTTGTGAAATAATAAGTATATAGCCCAGGAAAAATATTATCCTTATAAGGCCCTCAAGAAGATTATAAACAATAGTATTTGGAAAATATTCCGAAAAACTTCTCCCGATTAAGGTCGGCAGCACAAAAAAGACTCCCACCGAGAAAGCAACAGCGATTATTATTGCAATTGCCATCTCTTTTCTGGAAAAATGTATGTCCTCTTCAGTGGCTTCATTGACCGAATAACTAAGTGCCCTGAAACCTACCGCCATACTTTCCACAAGAACAACCACCCCTCTGATAAAGGGTAAACGCAAAAATTTATTATTAAGAGCAAGAGATGAATTCTTAAACAGCCTTGTGGAAATAGTCTTATCAGGTTTTCTTACAGCCAGGGACCAGAAGTTTCTACCCCTCATCATGACTCCCTCTATTACGGCCTGGCCGCCTACCTGATATTTTTTTGAATCTTCATTCATTAGAATCTCTTTTCATATATATAAACTGTAAAATCAAAAAAATGGTTGTAGCAACTATTTTTTTGCTTTATTAAGACGTTTTTTGAACCTCTCTACTCTGCCCCCGGAATCTACCAGTTTTTGCTTACCTGTATAGAAAGGATGGCAGGCTGAACATATCTCGACTTTCAATTCTTTCTTTGTCGACCTCGTCTTGAAAGTATTACCACAGGAGCATATCACTGTGCATTCCTGGTAATTAGGATGTAGATTCTTCTTCATATTATTCCTTATCTATATTTAATATCTGTTTTCAATTATTTCAAATGATAAATCTTATCACAAATATATAAATGCGTAAACATGATTATTTATGCGATCAATAAAGAATGGAACGGATTATTTCTCCTGTTTAACAAATGAAGCCTCTATAGCCCTCAGAAAATCCTTATTAGATTTGGTGTTCTTTATATAATCTATAAGCTGTTCAATTGCAATATCGGGCGGTTTTTCATATATTAGCCTTCTGAGCCTCCAGACAATCTTTGCTTCGTCCCGGTCCATGAGCAGTTCTTCTTTTCTTGTCCCCGATCTTGTTATATCAATTGCAGGAAATATCCTTTTGTCGGCAAGTGATCTGTCAAGATTTATTTCCATATTGCCAGTACCCTTAAACTCTTCAAAAATCACGTCATCCATTCTCGACCCTGTATCGATAAGAGCAGTTGCCAGTATAGTGAGGCTTCCGCCATCTTCTATATTCCTTGCAGCACCAAAAAATCTCTTAGGTGGAAAAAGTGCAGATGAATCCACACCTCCTGAAAGGACCCTGCCACTTGCAGGTATGGAAAGGTTATATGCTCTTGCAAGCCTTGTTATGCTGTCCAGGAGAATAAGTACATCCCTTCCATGCTCTACAAGTCTTTTTGCCCTCTGCAATACAAGTTCCGCCACCTGGATATGGTTATCTGAAGGTTGATCAAAAGTCGAGCTTATTACTTCACCCCTTACAGATCTTTCCATGTCGGTAACCTCTTCAGGCCTTTCGTCTATAAGCAGGACTATTATATCCACATCGGGATTATTCTCTGAGACACTGTTTGCAAGATCCTTAAGAATAGTCGTCTTTCCTGCCTTTGGAGGAGAGACAATAAGCCCTCTCTGCCCTTTGCCTATGGGTGCGATAAGATCTATGATCCTGGGAGTTATATTGTCTGAATCCCCGGTTTCCAGCCTTAGCCTTTCGATAGGATAAATGGGCGTTAATTTTTCGAAAGCTATCCTTGACCTTATAATATTTGGATCTTCTCCATTTACTTTCTCAATCCTGAGAAGCGCATCATATTTTTCACTATCCTTTGGAGGACGTACCTTACCATATACTTCATCCCCCTGTCGCAACCTGAATCTTCTTATCTGTGACTGCGACACATATATATCTTTTGAACCAGCCAGGTAACCGCTGGTTCTCAGAAAACCGTATCCGTCTGCAAGAATATCAAGGATACCCTGCATGCACTCATCATAAACCTGAATATCCTTCTTGCTTTTTTCTTGCTGTCTTTTCTTTTCCTCTGTTTCTTCGGGTAATACCCTCTTTACTTCCTCGCCAGTAGTATCATGCTTTTCTTTTACTCTTTCGGGCAGTGATACTGGGGGAACAGACTGACTATCCTCCTTGATATCCATCTTACTTACATCTTTTTTAACAGAATTCTCTCCAGTAAAACTTCTTTCTTCTATCATCATACTCCCGCTACTTCCTTGTTCCCTGTTTTTAGTCCCATCCCCTGAAACTTCCTTCATTATCCTGTCAATAAGCTCTTCCTTTTTCAATTTTGTTATCCCGGGGATATCAAGCTGTTTTGCTATAACTCTCAAATCAGAAAGCAACTTCTCTTTTAATATATCCTTATTTATTTTTTCTATTTCCGGCATCAGTAAATTCTCCTTTCAAAGGCATCCCAATTTTTATTTTCAATCTTTGCTTCATAAAAAATTCTGAAAAGGTAGACTGTATAACAACTGCTTAAACTCTTAAATCTTAAGGTATGTACTATACTCTTATTTGACTAATCAGGATAATGAATAATCTAGCATATGCTTATTGGATAAAAAATCAATTATCCTGGCTTTAAATCTACGGGTACGTAATTACCTGTATATAATAAATTTTGAAATTTAAGGTCTGATTATTTGAAGAAACTCCCATTTGCCAATTCTACCTAAAACCACGTGTATAATATATAGAGTTATATGAAAAAAAGCAAGTATATTTTTTCTAGATGTTTTTTCAAGACATTTTTTAATTGGCCTGGAGGTGGGGCCCTTTAAAATAAAGGGCCCCAGAATACATATTTTTTAAAACTTTGGAAGATTTTTAATAGATTCTTTTATTTTATCATCAGGATATTCAAAATCCACCAGTTCTCCATTCATATAAGCATCGTAAGCAGCAAGATCAAAATGGCCATGCCCGCTGAAATTAAATACGATAACTTTTTCTTCTCCCGTTTCTCTGCACTTTAATGCTTCGTCTACCACTGCCTTAATGGCATGTGCAGTTTCTGGTGCAGGTATTATACCTTCAGTATTAGCAAAGTCCATAGATGCTTTAAATACAGGATTCTGCGGTAGAGCTACTGCTTCTATGATATTTTCTTTTACAAGAAGGCTTAACTGGGGAGCCATTCCATGATATCTGAGCCCTCCTGCATGTATCGGCTGCGGTATAAAATCGTGTCCCAGGGTAAACATCTTGGCAATAGGAGCCATTTTTGCAGTATCTCCATAATCATAAGCAAATGGCCCTTTTGTAAGGGTCGGGCAAGCATCAGGCTCAACAGCTATTATTCTTATATCTTTTCCAGCCTGTTTATCCGGTACAAAAGGAAATGCAAATCCAGCAAAATTGCTGCCCCCTCCAACACAACCTATTAGAATATCTGGTTCCACTTCAATCTTCTCGAGCTGTTTTTTAGTCTCCAGCCCTACTATTGTCTGGTGTAAAAGTACATGGTTAAGCACACTGCCCAGAGAATATTTAATGCTGCCTCCACTCTTTGCTGCTACCTCAACAGCTTCACTTATGGCTATTCCAAGACTGCCGGAGCAATTAGGATCTTTCTCCAGTATCGCTCTTCCCGATTCAGTAGTATCAGACGGAGAAGCAATACAATCAGCTCCCCATATTTTCATCATCAGCTTTCTGTATGGCTTCTGGTCATAACTGCACCTTACCATATACACAGTCAGGTCAATACCCAGCAGGCTGCATGCAAATGAAAGTGCGCTTCCCCATTGACCCGCACCTGTCTCGGTGGTCAGCTTACTCACACCTTCTTTTTTATTATAGTAGGCCTGTGCTATTGCAGTATTGGGCTTGTGGCTTCCAGGCGGACTTACGCTTTCATTTTTATAGTAAATCTTTGCCGGAGTATCGAGGAATCTTTCCAGCTTGCTGGCCCTTACCAGAGGAGAGGGCCTCCATATCTTATATATATCCAGAAGCTCCTCCGGTATGTCTATATATCTTTCCATGCTTACTTCCTGCATTATCAGAGACATCGGGAATAATACAGATAGGTCATCCGGCGTCAATGGTTTACCTGTCTTTGGGTGCAGAGGAGGATCTAGCGGTTCAGGCAGATCAGGATTTATATTGTACCACTGCCGCGGCATCTCCTCTTCTGTAAGTAATACTTTTTTCTCTTCATCTTTTAACATTTTGCCTTCCTTTCCTTTTTAAAAAGTTTGTGTATTTGTATTTTTCTATTCATAAAATAAAAAAACCTCTCAAAGTCCCTATCATTAATAGAGACGAGAGGTTTATTTCCCGCGGTGCCACTCTACTTTACAAGGGATTTTTGAAAATATATTCCAGATCCCCTGTACCCTTATAATTTCAGATACTAATAATATCTTATCCTCTGATAACGGAGGAAGCCGGACTGTCTTAATCTCTACTGACCATTGCTAGAAGCTAATCCGGTCATAGATTTGTTACAGTCACCTCCCAGGCCCATTCGGTACCTGCATTACAGCCGCATTCTCAGCAACAGCGGCTCTCTGTATGCTGCATTGGTACTTACTATTCCTGTTCACAGGCTTTATTTTATATTTAGATTTCAAATATACAAAATTAAATGTGGATAATAGCATATATAAAAAATTTTGTACAGCTATTTTTATAAACAATTTTTTTCTGACAGATCAGGACATCCTACTAATTTCACCTGATATAATTCTTAAAAAACCGTTTTTTCAACCACTGCCAATTAACCATTAAATATCTTATTCTCTTTAGCTCCGGTAATATTCTCAGCTCTTGATCTTATCTTTTCTACATCTATATCTCCATCTGCGAGTCCAGACTTTACTGCAGAAAGTGCAACAGCAGCTGCAACTGCTGGAAGTACTGCAGGATCGAATGGTTTGGGTATTATATAATCATATCTTAAATCATCAGATACTATATTTGCAATCGCCTCTGCTGCAGCAAGCTTCATATCTATATTTATCTCGCTTGCCCCTGCATCAAGTGCACCCCTGAATATTCCGGGAAATGCCAGCACATTGTTCACCTGGTTAGGGTAATCACTTCTACCGGTAGCAATTATTTTTACTCCGGATTTTTTTGCAATATCTGGATTTATCTCCGGTTCAGGGTTTGCCAGAGCAAATATTATTGGATTTTTTTTCATAACAGCTATCATCTCCAGCGTGAGCAGATTAGCTGTAGATACACCTATAAAAATATCTGCTCCATTGATTGCATCAATAAGCTTCCCTTCAAGTCCATCATAGTTGGTAATATCTGCAATCCCTTCCTTATAACTGCCCAGGTCCCCTCTTGAACGGCATATTATCCCCTTTGAGTCACAGACTACAATATTATTTACATCAATATATTTCAATAGATTTAATATAGAACTTCCTGCAGCACCTGCACCATTTATGACTATTTTCAAATCCCTTATATCCTTATCGTATAATCTGCATGCATTGTACAATCCTGCCAGAGTAACTATTGCCGTACCATGCTGGTCATCATGAAATATCAGCATACCCGATTCTCTTTTTAATCTATCCTCTATTTCAAAACACCGCGGTGCTGATATGTCTTCCAGATTAATGCCAGAAAACGACGGCTCAAGAAGCTTTACTGTTTCTACTATTGTATCAATATCCTGACTATCTATGCATAATGGGAAAGCAGAAACACCGCCAAACTGTTTAAAAAGTACACATTTTCCCTCCATTACAGGCAAAGCTGCCCTTGCACCTATATTGCCCAGACCCAGTACAGCAGAACCGTCCGAGACAACAGCTATCATATTACCTCTTGCTGTATATGTATTTAATGTTGCAGGATCTCTATGGATCTCTCTGCACGGACCAGCAACTCCTGGAGAATAAGCTAGTGAAAGGTCTTTTTCATTTTTTACAGCTACCTTTGAAATAACGTCTATCTTGCCCTGATTATTTTTGTGCATGATCAGGGATTCTTCATATATATCCATTTATTTTTACCTGTATATCTTTCTTTTTCTAAAATCTCCTACCTGAGAATATTCATATATAGATCATTTTTCTTTCATTATAACAGGACTTCTTACTGCCCTCTTATATGCAACTTTTTTAATTACTGACTCTTCTGCTGTAAAATCTCTGGCTATGCTTTTCAGGTCAAGCCTTAAAAGCGGGAAGAGCCGGTCATTCTTCTTAAGATAAAAACCGTTGTTTATCAGAAATTTAAAAGATAAAAGCGGACTGTTTTCAAACTCTTCTTCGGCAATATCATCATCGGGTCTCTTGCCTATTGTTTCTATTGAATACGCTTTCTTTCTTATCAGGTCTTTCTCCAGCTCAATAAGCAGCCTCTTTTTAATTCCCTGCCCCCTATGAGAAGGCTCTACATATATACATCCAAGAAAAATGCTTCTGGGATCAGGAGGGTATACTTTAAAAGACCTCAATCTGGGAAATAAATTACAGCTTCCCGCACATAATATCCCTACACAATATCTGTTTTTAAAGGCACCTTTTACAATTCCCCCATTATCAATAAAAATACCAAGTTTTTTTGCACCAGTCTTTTTATAGATTCGTTCACGGAATTTAAATCTCAGAAGGGATTTAAAATCAAGAAGGCTTTTTATTTCCAGTATTTCCCTTAATAAACTCCTGTCATCATTACCAAACCAGAAGCTGCAGTCTGCACATTTTACACTGATTTCTTCCAGCTTTTCAGCGGAAATATCCCTTATTCTTACTTTTACCCTCATAATAATTGTGACTGACACTTTACATTAGATTTTAGAGTAATTATAACATTTAATAATATTGTTTAAACTTGTAAATCACTTTTGAAGTTTTGTACAATTTAATATATATTAATAAATTATTATTTATTGAATGCCTTTGTTTTTTAGAAAATATTATCCTTTTTAGAATATGAGCATTATTTATACAAAATCTTTGAACCATTACTGATGACTAAAAAAGTAACTTTTGATTATTGGAAGCATCTATATTCCAGACGTACCAGAGAAATGGTATCATCGGAGATAAGGGACCTTCTATCTCTTTCAGCGCGGGAGGATATAATTTCTTTCTCTGGAGGATTGCCTGAGGTCAGAGCTTTAAATTATCAAAAGCTGGAAAAATATATAAAACGGTCCTTAAAGACAGATGGGGACATCACCCTGCAATACGGCGACTCTAATGGATATTATCCCCTCAGGACAAAACTTATAGAAGTAATGGAACTGGAAGGAATCAAAGTTGATGAAGAAGATATGATAATAACTACAGGGGGACAGCAGGCTCTGGATCTGCTGGCAAAAGTATTTATTGATTCTGGTGACTATATCATAACCGAAGCACCGACCTATACGGGTGCACTTAATGCATTTAAAGCCTATGAAGCAAAAATAGCTGCTATCCCTTCAGATAAGGATGGCGTCATTGTTTCAGAAGTTGAAAAGAAATTAAAATATTTTCATGATAATAATAAAGTAGCAAAGTTTATATATCTGGTTCCAAATTTTTCCAATCCTTCCGGATTCACCCTGAGCATGGCCAGAAGGAAAGAACTCCTAATGATTGTGAAAAAATATAACACCCTTATTGTTGAAGACAATCCTTATGGAATGCTAAGATATGAAGGAAAACATGTACCGTCCATAAAGAAAATGGATATAAATGGTGACAACAAAAATGTAATATATATAAGTACTCTTTCTAAATTATTTGCTCCGGGGTTCAGAATCGGCTGGATAGTTGCACCGCACCTGATAATAGAAAAACTTATACTGGGAGTACAGTCTTCTATACTTTGCAGCAGCTCTTTTTCGCAGAGGATAGCATATGAATACTTTTCGGATCCTTCATGGAAAGACAATATAACCGAATTTATAAAGATATATCATAAAAGAAGAAATGCCATGCTGCAGGCTCTGGAAGAAAACCTCTCCGGGATAGCTACATGGTCAAAACCAGAAGGAGGTTTTTTTATATGGCTCAGAGTGCCTCATTATATAAACACCAAAGAAATGCTTGCTGACGCGGTGAGAAGAAATGTTGCATTTGTACCGGGGACCGGATTTTATGCCGATGGGAGGGGAAAGGATGCAGCCAGGCTGGCATTCTGCACTGAAACCAGTGAAAATATCAAAAAGGGTATAAAAATCCTTTCAGAAATAATTAAAGAGAAAATAAAACTATATGAAAGTTTTTCCCGATAAAAAATAAAAAAAGAGTGATAAAAATGAAAAAAAATATTGCAGTACTCATGGGTGGAAGATCTCTTGAGAGAGAGATTTCGATAAAAAGCGGGCAGAGAGTCTCAAATGCACTCAGAAAGCTTGGCTATAATGTAACAAAGCTCGATGTAGATCAATCTCTAGTAGAAAATCTTACCTCTTATAAATTTGACCTGGTATATATTGCCCTGCATGGAAAAGATGGTGAAGACGGCACAGTGCAGGAAATGCTTGAGGTGCTGGAAATACCTTATACCGGTCCTGGCGTATATTCTAATGTATTGAGCTTTGACAAGATAATATCCAAGCAGATTTTTAACAATCTCGACATTCCTACTCCCGATTTTTACTTTTTAAATTCGAGTGCTTTCAGTGAACTGGG
>CAYROY010000024.1:0-9833 GCA_964426155.1 uncultured Actinomycetota bacterium | reverse complement strand
GACTTTTTGAGTTTTACATAATCAGATATTATATTATATATGTCAGCCCTGGATTTTAATTTATCTATCTCACCGTCTTTTAGACTTCTGGACATAATTTAATATAATTAATCCAACTAAACTTAAAAATAGAAACACAGAATATATTAATCAGAAAACTTCATAATATAATTTTATCACATCGATCGCAGGTATGTGAAAGACAATTAAATTATCATGGCTCTCTACAGAGCATGATAAAAACGGCTATTATATTTTACAGCAGCTGCTAATGCTGTTATTCTTCACCTTCTTCTTCATTTATAGCTGCCTGAGCAGCTGCAAGCCTTGCTACTGGAACCCTGTATGGAGAAGCACTAACATAATCCATGCCTATATTATGGCAAAAAGTTATAGATTTTGGATCGCCTCCGTGTTCTCCGCAGATACCTACTTTAAGATCTTTTCTTGTCGATCTCCCTCTTTCCAGACCCATCTGGATAAGCTGGCCGACTCCTCCTATATCAAGCGTTGAAAAGGGGTCCTTTGCAAGTATGCCCTGTTCAATATAATCTGGAAGAAATTTACCTGAATCATCTCTTGAAAATCCATATGTCATCTGTGTAAGGTCGTTGGTGCCAAAGCTGAAAAATTCTGCTTCACTGGCTATCTTATCAGCTATCAGACATGCTCTGGGTATCTCCATCATGGTCCCGACCTTATAATCGAATTTCTGCTTTTTCTCGCTCATAACTTTATCTGCAACAGAGATTATCTTTTCTTTCAATATCTTTATCTCCATAAGATTTCCTACAAGTGGGACCATTACTTCAGGCTTGACATTATAGCCTTCTTCCGTAAGATCTGAAGCAGCTTCGAATATTGCCCTGGCCTGCATTTCTGCTATTTCTGGATATGTTATGGAAAGCCTGCACCCCCTGTGACCCAGCATTGGATTCATCTCGTGAAGTGATGTGACCGTTGACTTTAATTCATCAAAGCTTATCCCCAGTTCCTTTGCGATTTCTTCAATGTCTTCATCTTCACTCGGAAGAAATTCATGCAGCGGAGGATCCAGAAGCCTTATGGTGACAGGCAGGTCTTTCATTACCTTAAAAATTTCGTAAAAGTCCTTTCTCTGCATCGGTAAAAGCTCCATCAACGCCTTACTTCTTTCTTCCCTGCTCGATGCGACAATCATCTTCCTTACCGATTTTATCCTCTGACCTTCAAAGAACATATGTTCCGTACGGCATAATCCTATACCTTCTGCGCCGAATTCCCTTGCAACCTGACTATCATGGGGTGTATCTGCATTTGCCCTTATTCCAATTTTCCTGTACCCGTCCACCCAATCCATAAGTGTCCTCATATTTTCATTTATCTCTGGATCGACAACAGGTACCCTGCCTTCAAAGATCTCACCCGTCGAACCATCAAGGGTTATCCAGTCACCCTTTTTAATCTTCTTGCCTTTTACCTGGAAATACTGTTTATTTTCAAATACTTTAATTGCCTCTGCTCCGGCTACGCAGCATTTACCCATGCCCCTTGCCACTACGGCTGCATGTGAGGTCATTCCGCCTCTGGCTGTCAATATCCCCTGTGCAGCAGCCATTCCCTGTATATCTTCAGGGGAGGTCTCTGTCCTTACCAGAATAACTTTATCAACTTTTGATGCCTCTACAGCGTCGTCTGCATTAAACATGACTTTTCCGAGAGCTGCTCCAGGCGATGCCGGAAGACCTGTCGATAATAATTCAGCTTTTTCTTTTGCATTCCTGTCAAGCTGTTTATGCAGCAGCTGATCCAGCATCCTCGGCTCTACCCTTGTTACGGCAATCCTCTTATCTATAAGACCCTGCTCGACCATATCAACAGCGATCTTCAGGGCTGCAGGGGCCGTCCTTTTACCTGTTCTTGTCTGAAGCATATATAGCTTGCCTTCCTGTACGGTAAACTCAAAATCCTGCATCTCTCTATAATGTTCTTCCAATTTCTTTCTTATATCCTGAAGAAGTCTATAGCTTTCAGGCATTTCTTTCTGAAGATTTTTAATGGGTTGGGGTGTCCTTATGCCGGCCACCACATCTTCGCCCTGAGCATTAATCAGATATTCGCCGTAGAGTTCATCTTCCCCTGTAGCAGGATTCCTTGAAAAAGCTACTCCTGTTGCAGATGTCTCCCCCATATTTCCAAATACCATGACCTGCACATTTACAGCGGTTCCCATGTTATGAGGGATATCATGAAGATTCCTGTACGATATTGCCCTTTTATTATTCCATGAACCAAAAACAGCATCTATGGTCATATTAAGTTGCTCCCTTGGATCTTCTGGAAAACTTTCCCCCCTTACATCAGCTACTATCTTCTTATAATCATCTACAAGTTCTTTGAGATCCTGTGCAGTCAGATCAGTATCGAATTTTACTCCCTTGCTCTCCTTTTTTGCACTTATAGCTTCCTCAAATTTACCATGTTCTACACCCATAACTACATCACCAAACATATGCACAAACCTTCTGTAGACATCCCAGCCAAATCTCTCATTTCCTGTCTTTGCAATCAGACCTTCGACAGTTTTATCATTAAGGCCGAGATTTAGTACTGAATCCATCATTCCAGGCATAGATATTGCTGCACCCGAACGTACGGAAACAAGAAGGGGATTTTTCCTATCACCGAATTTTATTCCCATTTTTTCTTCAAGTTTTTTGAGGTTTTCCTCTACCTGCTGACTAAGTCCCTCAGGCCATCTTTCACCAAGGTCATAATAAAGGTTGCACACCTCCGTCGAAATGGTAAAACCCGGAGGCACAGGGAGTCCTATATTGGTCATTTCTGAAAGATTTGCACCCTTACCCCCCAGAAGCTTTTTCATTTCCCTTTTACCTTCTCCAAAAAAATATACATATTTTTTAAAAGACATATTCTATCCCCTCTCTTATGTAAACTGCTTTTACTTTATAAATATACAAATTGAAATATGATAACAGATATAGCAAAAAAAATTAAGTGAAAATTATATATAAACATTTGTGTATTAACCGTCACGCAGCAAAAGGTAACTTCTTTGTTATGCACCTTCATTTTCAACTATTATCAAAGAAAAATCCGCAAGCTTGCTATACAGGTCTACCACTTTCTTTAAAAGGTTCAGCCTGTTATTTCTTATTTTTTCATCCTTATCCATAACAAGGACTTCATCAAAGAAAGTATCAACAATTTTCCCGAAATTCTTCAGCTCACTTAAGGTATTTCGGTAATCTTTTTTATCAATAAGCATGTTGATACTATCTGAAACCCGATTTAGATATATATAAAGATCTTTTTCATACTTTTCCCTTAAAAGTCCCGGTTCAATATCCCCCGTCACTCTTCCGCTTATTATATTCTGACTTCTGCTCATTGGCCAGATAATGGATTTTATATCTTCTTTTAATATATAATCCTCTACAGCCTTGCACCTCAGATCTATATCAGGGATAGAACTGCACCCAGAACATAGCACTGCATCAAGGACATCCATCCTTCTTCTATCCTTTGCCATAATAAATCTCAATCTTTCTGTTATAAACATGAACACATTATTAACTACGGTATTATCATCCGCTTCAAGCTGGCTGCCTGCTTCTTTATATAATTTTATACAAAATCTTATAAGATCTGCTATATCTATATCATAGTTTCCTGCAATTACAGACCTTACGATCCCGGATGCCTTCCTTCTCAATGCAAAAGGATCTTCCGAGCCTGATGGGATATTCCCTACCATAAACATTCCTGTTAAAGTATCTATCCTGTCTGCCAGGGAAAGTATCCTTCCGGTTTCAGTAACCGGTAGATTGTCTTCTGCGGATCCGGGCAGATAATGTTCAAAAATAGCTTCCGATACAGGATCTTCATATCCTCTTTCTCTTGCATACTCCCTGCCTACGATGCCCTGAAGTTCGGGAAACTCAACCACCATACTGGTAACAAGATCGCATTTGCACATTGCACTTGCATCAGAAAGATGATTTTCAAGTTTTTCATAATCAATATCTTTTATCTTTTTTGCAAGATATGTGCAGATATATTTTAATCTATGCTGTTTTTCATACATGCTGCCGAGACCGGAATAAAAAATAACACCTTTTAGTTTTTCCTCCCAGTAAGAAAAATCATGTTTCTTATCCTGCTCATAAAAAAATGATGCATCGCTTAGTCTTGCTTTCAGTACCCTTTCATTCCCCCTTCTTATATCACCGCTCTTATCCTTTATTCCGTTCTGCACTATCACAAATTTTGTGGTTATATTTCCGCTGGTATCAGCCACAGGAAAATATTTTTGATGATATTTTATAGCCTCAATAAGTATGTCTGATGGTATATAAAGAAAATCTTCGGGGAAACTGCCGACCAGTACATTGGGAATAGAAATAAGGTTTACCACATCGCCCACCAATTTCTCATCTATGAGTACCTTATATCTATTCTCCCAAATCTTTTCCTCTATATCCTTAATCTGACTGTAAATCAGATCTTTTCTTTCAGATTGCCTGACAATGACATTACCTTCAGTCCTTAATTTCTGAAAGTACTCTGCGGTTGACTGAATTTCTATTGGATCGGGACTTATAGTCCTGTGGCCATAAGTGACATTTCCTGATCTTACATTTTCTATTCTAAATTCAATTACCTTACTACCCATCACGGCAAGCAGCCATCTTATCGGTCTTATAAATCTTATATTATAATCTCCCCAGGTCATCTGCTTCTCAAAAGTAAGGGACAATATCGTATTTTTTAGTATATCCGGAAGTATATCTGAAGTCTTCCTGCCTTCCTTTATTAAATTTTTTCCCAGATATATTCCCTTTCCTTCTATCTCTATTTCTTCAAGCTCTTCCACAGCAACACCTATGCCTCTGGCAAACCCGATTGCAGCTTTTCCCGGTTTTCCGTTACCATCATACGCAATCTTTTTTGGGGGACCCATGACTTTTTCTACTACAGTGTCCTGATTTTCACTTATCCGGCTTACATGTGCTGTAAGTCTCCTGGGTGAGCTGAAAACATAAATATTTTCAAACCTTATCCGGTTTTCACCAAGTTGCTTTGCAAGCATTTCTTTAAGGTTTTCCAGACCGCTTTCTGTGCATGAAGGCGGCAGCTCTTCTGTTCCTATTTCCAGAATAAGGTCTTCTGCCATGATCTATCAGACACCCTTCTCCAGCAGGGGAAATCCCATTTCTTCTCTCTGTTCTATATATGCCCTGCATAATTTTTTGGCCTGCTTCCTGACTCTTGCAATATACGTGGTCCTCTGTGCAACGCTTATTGCTTCCCTGGAATCAAGCAGATTGAATATATGTGAACATTTCAATACGTATTCATGAGCAACAAAAACAAGCCCTGAACTTATTGCGCTTTCAAATTCTGCCTCAAATCTGTCAAAAAGGTCCAGGAGCATGTCAATATCTGCAACTTCAAAATTATACTTTGACCACTGCTTTTCTGATTCGAGGTGTACATCTCCGTATGTTATGCTATCATTCCATGACAGTTCCCAGAAGCTGTCCCTGTTCTGAAGGTACATCGCTATCCTCTCAAGCCCATAGGTTATCTCTGCAGACACAGGTTTCAATGTAAGTCCTCCCATTTGCTGAAAGTAGGTAAACTGCGTTATTTCCATTCCGTCCGCCCATACTTCCCATCCAAGTCCTGCTGCCCCTATTGTCGGAGAGGCCCAGTCATCTTCTACAAACCTTATGTCATGATCGGCAATTTCTATTCCAAGCTTCTCTAGAGAACCCAGATAAATATCAATAACATCATCCGGTGAAGGTTTTAAAAGTACCTGAAACTGGTAATAGAACTGGGTCCTGAAAGGATTTTCCCCATATCTCCCATCGGTTGGCCTTCTTGAGGGTTCGACATAGGCTACGTTCCATGGTTCAGGTCCGAGACACTTAAGAAAAGTATCAGAATTAAATGTACCGGCACCTTTTTCAAGATCAAGGGGCTGTTTTATTATACATCCCCTTTCGGCCCAGTACTTTTGAAGGTTAAAGATAATATCCTGAAAATTCATAGTCCCTTATTTTAATCATATTAAATTTAATAGTCAATCAATGGAAATGTCTTTAGGAGCCAAATAACACTGTTGAAAGGTAACGCTCTCCTGTATCAGGCAGCACTGCCACTAACAATTTATTCCTGTTTTCTTCACGCCTGGCCACCTCTATGGAAGCAAAGACCGCTGCTCCTGAAGATATTCCTGCAAGGATCCCCTCCCGTCGGGCAAGTCTTCTGGCAGTATCTATTGCATCTCTGTCTTTTACTTTTATTATCTCGTCTATTACACTGGTATTTAGCACCTCCGGGATAAAACCTGCTCCCAGGCCCTGTATGCTGTGCTGTCCCGGCTTTCCGCCTGAAAGGACTGCAGAACTGAAAGGTTCAACAGCAATTGATCTTATGGAAGGCTTTTTATCTTTCAATCCCTCTGAAAGTCCCGTGATAGTCCCTCCGGTACCGACTCCGGCAACAATTATATCAACCTTTCCGCCTGTATCATCCCATATCTCCCGGGCAGTTGTCTCCCGGTGAACACGTGGATTGGCCGGATTATTAAACTGCATTGGGATAAAAGAATTGGGATTATTTTTATGTAAAAGCTCCGCTTTTTCAACTGCTGCCTTCATGCCTTCCTCTCCTGGTGTCAGAACCAGCTCTGCACCAAATATCCTTAATAACTTCCTTCTTTCTTCAGACATGTTATCCGGCATTGCCAGTATCAGCCTGTATCCTCTTACGGCACATACAAAGGCAAGGGCTATACCGGTATTGCCGCTGGTAGGTTCGATTATCGTGGTATCCTTATTTATAATACCCCTGTCTTCGGCATCTTTTAACATAGAATAACCAATTCTATCCTTAACACTTGAAAGCGGATTGGAACTCTCCAGTTTCACCACTATCTCAGCTTTAAGGCCAGTGGATATCCTGTTTAGCCTGACAAGCGGAGTATTACCTATGAGCTCTGTGATATCTTTTGCTATATTCATTATACCTGCCTTTTCTTGATTTAAGGATTTCCTGTCATATACCGATTTTTTTAAGATATTTAAAACTGTCTACTGTGCAATATGTATGAAATACCATATAATCTTCCATCAATCTGCAGACCTTCCTGAGGCTATATGGATCTATTTCAATGTTTATTAAGTCTTCTATTTTTAACCTGAACAGGTCCACAAGCAGCCTGTAGCTTGAACAATTTAGATCAACTCTGGCACCCGTGACCTGGCAACATTCCCTGCATAGTACTCCGCCATAGTCAATCGAAAAACCTACTTTTTCTTTTCCCAGTTTATATAGGTCAGATGTACTTTTATTACATCTGCTGCATGTCTCCAGCATCGGTCCCAACCCCGTCACCTGAAGAAATCTTGCTTCAAAAAAACAAAGTATTTTTTTCAGGCCAATTACATCTTCTGGCTCAGTTTTATTTATTTCATTAAGAGATGCATATAATAATTTGAATAGTAAAGGATTCTTATCACCCGACTGCTGGGTTTTTAGTATTATATTCGACACTATTTCAGCAAACACGAACCTGTAAAAATCCATTGGGATATCCGTAAAACAACGTAGGATATCCGCCTGTCCTATTATATCAAGATTTCTTCCCTCTGACATTTCTAGATCTACCAGACAGAACAACTCAAGCCTGCCACGGAACCTTGATCCTGTTTTCCTGCAACCTTTTGCTACTGCAGAGATCAGGTGACCCTCGTCGGAATACATTTTTACTATTTTGTCAGCTTCTCCCAGCTTATAGTTCTTAAGTATAATGGCTCTGGTTTTGTAAGTAGGCATAGAAGGAATTATCTTATTGTTGTATCGGTCAGGAAAGAAGTATGTTTCTGATTCATGACTTACTTGTCAAAAATAATGTTGTATTCCTTTATGATATTTATTCCGCTGCTTGTTCCAAGCCTTGTGGCTCCTGCGTCTATCAGTGCCTGCGCATCTTCAAAAGTCCTTATACCCCCTGAAGCCTTGACACCGATATTCCTTGTAATGACTTCCCTTATCAGTCTTACATCATCAAGCTCGACACCTTTTACTCCAAATCCAGTAGATGTCTTGATAAAATCAGCACCTGATCTCTCAATAATTGTGCTTACCTTTTTTATTTCATCCTTGGTCAGGATCCCGGTTTCTATTATCACTTTTATATTGATATGCCGGTTATATTCGGCTATCTGTTCACGCCTTATTACACTTACCAGGACACTGAGCTCCTTTTCTATATAATCATAATTTCCGCTCTTTAAAGCACCCAGGTTTATAACCATGTCAAGTTCTCCTGCACCTTTTCTTATACAATCCCTGGACTCAAAAACTTTAGTCTCGATAGTATTTGCTCCCAGCGGGTATCCTACAACTGCGCATACCTTTACATCTGTGGAACCGAGTATTCTTACTGCCTGGAGTACGTTTGAAGGGTTTACTACCACAGCTGCAAAATGCTCCTTTTTCGCACCCGTGCAAAGCTGCTCTATATCCCTGGGAGTAGCTACCGGGTTTAGTAGTGTCTGATCTATAGTTTTAGCTAATTGCTCTCTGGTTAATATTTTAATCACCCTGCCTTTGTAATATTTAAAATTTCAATTAACAGCATTAAGCCTTTCTCAATAATATTCTTACTGCAGTACCATCCGGTAAAGATCCCTGTTGATTGACCTGCCGTATTCATCCATCCTTCTATCAATCTTTTTAAATCCTATAGAAGTATAGAGTGAAGCAGCAGGTGAATTACCAGGATCTACGGTAAGCTCTACCTTCTCAATATTATCTAAAATTAATTTTTTTAAAACTCCGTCAAGCAGAAACCTGCCTATTTTCCTTCCTCTTAAATGCGGCCTTACATAAAAAGAATGTATGAACGCAAGACCGGGATCTCTGTAGCTTCTAAGGACCTGGCACACGCCTGCCGTCTCACCCTGCGGCATTTTTTCTGCTATTGAAACCAGACCATACCTTATAAGTACAGGAAGGACCCATTGATTTACGGATGCTTCTTTTCCCAGATTCTCTATTTCCAGCCTGCAGAGCTCTTCTATAAAGTCCGTATTAAAATCCTCGATATGTTTTATGACAATATTTTCCATTTAAAGAGGCAAAAATTTAATAAAATGTAATCTATAAATGATTTTACATCATCTGTCAATGTAAGTTCCAGTCAATATTTTTGATATCATTTATCATGCTCTCCTGTATGCCAAACATCCTGGCCCTTTCTTCATCATCTTCATGGTCGTAACCGAAAATATGAAGGAGCCCGTGTATTATAAGAAGTATTATTTCAAGCTCGATGCTCCATTTATCTCCCTGTTCCAGAGAATTTTCAAGAGCCACCTCCGGAGATATATATATTTCTCCGATTACTGAGAAATCATCATATTCTTCAGGGCTGTCAGGGTCAGAAAGATAAGAAAATGAAAGGACATCTGTAGGCCTGCCGATATTCCTGTATCTTTTATTAAGCTTTTCTATCTCATCATTTCCGACAAATATAATATTAATACACCTGCTTTTGCCGCTGTCAAACTTTTTAAGTATATAGTCTGCGGCTTTTTTAATAAATCCGAAATTGAATTTTATACTATCCTGGCTGTTGATCAGTTTGATTTGCATCATTAATATCAATAATAATCGTTGCTTGAGACCTTACTCATATCCTGGTGGGCAGGTTTCTCATCATTTGAATATGAGATCCTGGAATGATATATAGAAATCAATCCATCAATAAGTGTTTTCCTTACAATCTCTATTTCCTTAATTGTTATGGGTGCCTG
>CAYROY010000023.1:0-12589 GCA_964426155.1 uncultured Actinomycetota bacterium | reverse complement strand
AAAAATCCGGTCTTTTTATTTTATAAACTAAAATTTTTTTGGTGGAGATGAGCGGGATCGAACCGCTGACCTCCTGCTTGCAAGGCAGGCGCTCTCCCAGCTGAGCTACACCCCCACTTAAGGACGAACAATAATTATAACAGAACAAATTAAAAGTGAAAGCACATTAATACAGATTTTTACCGCTAGAATATAGCAAAATTCAAAATTATTGTCCAGCAGGTTTAGAGAAGAGGTGTTTAGAGAAGAGGTTTATTATTTTCCCCTCACAGATAGGTTAATTTTCTGAGAAACCAGTATACATCACTTACTCCTTTAAGATAATATTCTGCCAGACTGCTGGCCCGGTTTATCCTTTGCACCTTTATGTTAACGCCATTCCGGTTTGCCCCGAAAAGATCTTCATCTGTAAGATCATCTCCTATACATATATTTAAATACTTCTTGATCCTGCTTCCATATTTCAAGTTAACGACCTCTACAGTATCCCCTTTGCTTACTCCCCCGGGTTTTATCTCGATTACTTTTTTCATATGAAGTACATCAATAGAGTCATCTCCGTTATATTTTTCTAACAAACTGTCGATTTCTCTAAGAGCACCAAGCATCTTTCCGGGGCACTTTCTATAGTGTAGCGCAAATGATACTTCTTTATCTTCAATTTCATAGCAGGGCATACTATATATAATCTGTGAAATACTGCGTTTGATGTCGACTATCTTATTGAGTGAAGATTTTGCTTTATCTGATAGAATTATATCATTACTTCCAAGTTTCAACTGGGATCCGTGAACTCCAGACCAGTTTATTCTATCCTCCTCAAGTCCTTTAAAAAATCCTAGAAGTTCACTGATCTTTCTGCCTGATACTATGGTAATAAGTATATCGGGTTTTTTAGAGAGTAGCGAGATAGCCTGTTTTATCCTCTTAGAAGGTATGGCATCTTCGGGATTTTTTCTGAAACCTGTAAGTGTGCCATCATAATCAAGGAAAAGAAAAATCTTTTCATATCTTCTAATATTTTCTAATAAATCATTTATGCAATGCCTTAAATTTTTAATATGTTAAGCTCCATTCATTCATACTATATTATTATAGTAATCAAGGAATTTACTGGCCCATTTATAAATATCATTTTTTCTGACAATCTTTCTTAGACCCGACATCATCATCTTTTTCTCATTCAAGTCCATGCATAAGGCTTTGTGAAGGCTGTCAGCAACTTCCTCTATATCATAAGGATTTACCATAATAGAATAATCAGACAATTCATCAGCCGATCCTGCAAGCTCGCTTAATATAAGCACCCCATCCCCGGTAGCCTTACAGCTTGCATATTCTTTACCAATGAGATTCATGCCGTCCCTTAGCGGTGTCACCATGCAAACATCAGAGATCCTGTAAAGTGCTGCCAGCTTTTCCTGGGGCAGAGCCTTATAGAGGTAATGCACCGGAGACCACAATTCATCTGCGAACCGGCCATTTATATTTCCAACAAGCTCGTCTATCTCCCTTTTAAGCTCGATATATTCCATTATTTTTGTTCGGCTGGGTACGGATATCTGAAGGAATACGACTTTCTTTCTATATTCGGGATATTTTTCAAAGAATCTGTTAATGGCTAATAATCTCTCCTTTATTCCCTTTGTGTAATCAAGCCTTTCTACACTCATTACTACCCTTGCTTCTCCACCAAAACTTTTAATCCTTTTAAGATAACCATCGGTTTTTTTGCTCCGTGACATATTATCGAAATGCTTGAAATCTATACTTATGGGAAATCCGCCTGCTTCCACCTTTCTGTCCCCGTAGAAAACCTTTTTAGTTTTAAAATCTACGTCTAATCTTAGTATTTTTTTACAGCACTCTAAAAAATTAAAAGCACATCTATCTGTCTGAAACCCTATAAGATCGGAACCAAGCAGACCTCTCAATATATGGTCATCCCATGGAAGAACCCTGAAAGACTCATAATTAGGAAAAGGTATATGCAGAAAAAATAATATCTTTAATTCTCTGTCAGACTGTTCTCTGAGGGCTTCCGGGGTCAGGCATAATTGATAATCGTGTATCCAGATCAATTCACGGCCCGTTGCTTCCTCAAGAATATTACTTGCAAACCTTTTATTTATCTTACGATAGAATTTCCAGTAATCTTTGTCAAAATGACTCTGGCAAATAAATCCATGGAAGAGAGGCCACAGGGACCTGTTCGAAAATCCATGATAATAATTTTTTATTTCAGTTGATGAGAGGCTTATAAATTTAAGACTATATCCACTCTCCCCTTTTTCCCTACCGACTACAATCCTCTTTTCAAAATCCTTTTCATGGCCTTTGCTGCCGTTCCATCCTATCCACAGGCCGCCGTTTTTACTTAATAAAGGATCAACCGCTGTTACAAGGCCGCCCACGCTTTTTTTATACTTTATCCCGCTTTTACTTTTAACTATATTATAGGGTACCCTGTTAGAAGCTACTATTATACTCTGTCCGCTTAACTCCATTTTTCGTTATCAATATTTGAAATAAATATATATAATTTATTATAGAGTAAGTGATATATTTTACAAATCTGCAAAATAGATCTTATTATTATCAGATTCTACTTTTATAAAAAACATTGTTATGGTAACCTATTGCCTTGCAAACAGGAGGGCCTGGCAGTGGCAGAAAATTTAAAACAAAATAAAAAATTTAATTTCTATGACAGTATAGCTCTTTTAAGTCCGACCGGACAGAAGGCTTCAAACCTGAGGGAATTTTTGCATATGGTAGAAGAATCAGAAGATAAGGTAATATTTCACCATCTATATCAGTCTCCTCTAAAATCTTCCCAAAAAATAGGCGAATTCCCAAATGATTTTGCTAACTGGGTCGCATATGAGCTTGAAGATGTCGCCCTTGCAGAGAAACTCGCGAATTTTGACCCATATGATTCCAATAGTGTATCTGAATCAAGAGATAGAATTGTAGAAATAGTTGAAGAACATCTCTGGGATCTTCCTTCGGTTCCATGGGTAAGACCTGGTTCAGAATTCTATTTCTCAAGTGCCACGACAATCCTTCTGCCGCTGGATATAACTGCAGAAACACTGCAGGAATTCAGAAAGGCTATGGATATAATTCCAGACAGTTCTCTTTATTATCACTTTTATGAAGCAAGAAAAAGAAAGAAAGATAAGGAAAACGATGATTTCTCTATATGGATAGAAGATAACTTTGATGCGTCTCCTCTTATAAAAAGAATAAGGGATATCGACTTTTACTTTTTCAGCCTTACAGAGATAAGAAAAAAGATTATAAAAATTCTGGATGAAGAGATGAGCAGGTAATTTATTATGCCCGGCCTAAATGATTATAAAGACATAATAGGAGAGAAGAATATCAATCAGATAAAATCGCTTGCACGCCTGTCAAGGGGTAAAAAAGTGGTAATGGTAAATTCTACAAGAAGCGGAGGGGGTGTCGCTGAAATACTTCACAGGCTTGTACCTCTTCTAAACGAACTGGGCATAGACTGCAGATGGGAAGTTATAAGGTGTAATGAAGATTTCTTTAATATCACAAAAAATATCCATAATGCCCTTCAGGGTGACAGGATTAACTTTTGCGCGGAAGATTATGCAGAATACTTAAGGGTAAACGAGGAAAACTCGAGAGATTTAGATCTGGATGATGCCGATGTTGTCATTATCCATGACCCACAACCGCTGGCTATAAGACACTTCTATAAAAGTAGTAAGGCAAAATGGGTATGGAGGTGCCACATAGATATGTCAAAGCCCGATCTTTATCTTTGGAAATTCCTCAGAAAATATATAATTGAATACGATTCAAGCATTTTCTCAATTGCAAAATTCTCAAAGAGCCTCCGCCATCCTCAATATCTTATAGCTCCATCCATAGATCCTCTCAGTGAGAAAAACCGCTTTATGGATAAGAATGAAATAAGAAAGGTCCTTTCACCATTCAAGATATCAGACCATAAACCTATAATTCTGCAGGTTTCAAGATTTGACAGATTTAAGGATCCCGTAGGAGTTATAAAAGCAATAAGACTTGTAAAGAAAGAAATAGACTGCAGATTGATACTGGCCGGGGGTACTGCCAGTGATGATCCCGAGGGTAAAGAAGTTCTGGAAGAAGTAAAAAAAGAGGCAGGAGATGACCCTGATATCAGGATACTTCTATTAAAGCCTAATAGTGATATTGAGATCAATGCCCTGCAGAGGAAAGCAGACGTTATAATACAGAAATCAATCAAAGAGGGTTTTGGCCTTGTTGTCACTGAAGCTATGTGGAAGGAAAAAGCTGTAATAGGAGGCGAGGTAGGAGGTATAACCATACAGCTTTTCAATCATAGGACAGGATTTATGGTTAATTCAATCGAAGGGGCAGCATACAGGATAAGATATTTATTAAACAGGCCGCAGGTCGCTAAAAAAATCGGCAAACAGGCTAAAATGTTCGTGACCCAGAATTTTCTGATTACAAGACATCTCAGGGACTACCTTGCACTCTTTTCGATACTGGAAAACCAGGGTAAAAATATTATATATATTTAAACATTTTAGACTCTTATTATAGCAGCCTTTTTTCCCCTTTGATTTTCTTTATCTCCGTAATATCCTGGCTTACTTCAAGAGAGCCGAGATATTTTTTATTTTCGCCATAGATAGGAAAATATCTAATATATATAAGGCGGCCTTTCAGATTTATCCAGAATTCAGCTACATTCCTTCTCTTTGCCCTGAAATCGTCGAGTATTTCCTGTACCTTATCTATACTTTCTCTGGGGTGACATTTTTGTACTTTCAGACCAATAACCGAAGGGGATCTCTTAAATATCCTATCTTTCAACCTGTTAAAATATTTTACTTCATCTTTTTCACCCACAAAAGTTATATCTACCGGGAGCGTATCAAGTATTAATTCCAGTTCGCTCCTGGTTACTTTTCCTGTACCAAATTCGATAATATCGTCAGATCCCATAATACTCCTTCCATGTTATTATCTTATATTTATATTACCAGGATATTCTCTTTCTCCAAATATCTTAGTACCTACTCTTATTATATTTGCACCTTCCTCAAGTGCTATTTTATAAGAATTTGTCATTCCCATTGAAAGGTATTTCATTTCTACTCCCGGAAGAGCCATCTTTTTAATCTTAGCAAAGAGCATTTTGGTCTTTTTAAAATAAGGCCGCGAATCTTCAGGGTTCCCAAAGCGTGGCCCCATTGTCATAAGTCCCATGATCTTTAGATTTGAAAGAGCTGAAATCTCTTCTATTAACCCTGGCGCATCTTCCGGCAGAGTTCCGAACTTCTGTGGTTCAGTACCGCTGTTTATCTCAATCAAAATCGGCATAATCTTATTTAATCTAACACATCTTTTGTTTACCTCTTCCGCAATTTCTAAACAATCAATGGTCTCTATCATATCAAAAATTTCCAGACTTTTTTTCCTTAAAAGATCATGCTTTTCAATCTGAGGAATACCTATGAAATGCCATTTTACTTTTCTACCTATAGCTTCATAGGCTTTTTTTGCTTCTTTAATATAATTTTCTCCGATTATTTCTATGCCAGCATCGATTGCTTCTAAAATTTGCTCTGGCTGCCTTTTTTTTGCAGCTGCGACCAGCTGGACTCCACCCGGTAATTCCTGCATCAGTTTTTTGACATTATCTACTATTGAAGACATTTACTTTCCCTTTCTGATAAATGACGAAGATCCCTGATAACTTATATCATTATTTCTTTTTCATATTCTGGAAAATATTTTTTTATTATCTCTAAATTGAATTTTGAAAGTATTGATTCCTTGGATTCTCTTTCAAGAAGGAACTCGAAGGACTTTTTTATAAGTTCCTCTCTGGTTATCTTTCTGCCGGTCAACTTTTGATAATAATCCTCATCCATGCTGACTTTATGGCTGGAAATACTCCCTCCTTCTTCTACTGTTACAAGAAACTCCTGATCGCTGATCTTATTAACTTTAATCATCTGAATCTCCCCCTAAATCACTATAGACTATGATATCAATTATTCTACTATTTCGGTACAAAAATCCTACAGCTTATGTATTAAGACACTATATTTATATTTCTAATTGCACTGTCTGGATAATTTTGTCGATTATGTTATCCAGATCAAAAGTCTGGCGTTCCTGTTCACATTCTGTTTTTTGTCTATCATCATAATTCGTACAACCAGGATACTGTAAAACTAAATTTACCGTTATAATTCTATTATTAAAAATGGATGAATAATAATAATCTGTATAAACAGAGCCTGCCGCACCTTCGCTTAGAGCACGAATGCAATATGTCCGGCTGTTAATCGTTTTGAGTATTATTCTTTGAGGCAGACTGCTCTCAGCCGGGGTTATGGGGCAGTCAAGTGTATTCTTTTCGGTAGAAATACTTATTATGGGCGGCCAGAACACAGGGTAAATATATTCTGCGGGAAATTTTTTAGGGTATTTAAATGAAATACCATCTTCATAGGAGACAAAAGTTTCCCAGTCAGCAGCCGGCATATCAGTATATTCTCCTATTGATACTGCAACGATCAGCCAACTATTACCATTTTTTTCAACTATGATCTCAATCGGCCGCTGGCCGGCTTTACCGCCAGTTTCCTTTTCAACACTGGTAATTTCAATTATGTCCCCTTTTACCAGATAAGAATATGGAGTTAGATTTTCGATAATACTGATCTCTATACGTTCAGGCCATGGGCTTGAGGTCAATCTTCCAGGAGCTTTTAAGGGATCATTCTTCCATTCAGTGATTAATTCTTTCGAGACAAGATCTCTATAGTTTTCTTCAATATCGTATTTTGCTGAATCAGAAATTAAGGAAACTTTTTTTAGAACATATCCGAAATCCTGTACAAGTGAACTTACCGCTGTTACATCGGCCTGATCCACCTCAGAATGAGCTGTCCTTTCCGTGTTGGCTTGCTGAACTGCAGTTTCGGTTTCCTCCATTAATGACCTGTCTATACCGCAAGCATTTAAAGATACAAAGATAATAGCAGTAAGAACAACAGGAATGACCATATTAAAAATCCCTGCTATCTTTTCTTTTTTCTTGAATTTAGAAAGTATTTCCATTTTTTAAAATTATATCACACAGGAATACCTGCAGCATATTTTAACAATTTATTCACTGAAAACTCCTATCTTGGCTATAAGCAGTTCCGCTATTTAATATTTCCATATCGATTCAACTAGTTTTTATCCCCTGATTAAAATCATTTTTCATATCGATTCACAAGGGCTGCCGCTAAATCAGGATTGATAATTTTTATAAGCATTTGATAATCTTTATATGAGATTACCTTTTTATCAAATGCAATATAGTAGTAATATTATATTGAAACTTAATAATAGTGAAAGAATAACAATATGAAGATATCAATTTTAACACTGGGAACAAGAGGAGACGTTCAGCCATTTATAGCGCTGGCTCTGGGTTTAAAAAATAAAGGTTACTCGGTAATAATCTGTGCCCCTAAAAGTTTTAAAAAATTAATTGAAGATTACAGGATAGAATTTTATCCAATTAGCTCTGACTATAATGAACTTTTAAATTCTCCTGAGGGGAAAACCCTTTTAAAATATTATCCTTTTAGTCTCATATTTAATTTTAAAAAAGTAATCCTTCCTTTTATATATAAAGGATTTGATGAATATTTGGATTATTCACAAGATTCGGACTTAATTATCTATCATCCCAAGGTATTAGTTGCACCTGACATTGCCGAAAAATATGATATACCATGTATTATTGCGGGAACCGTACCAATGCTTTCAAGGACAGGTGAGTTTTTAAATCCAGCCTTAAAGGCGTATATAAATACACCGAAGTGGTTAAACAGGTTAAGTTATTCTATAAATAGCCTGCTTCAACTTCCTTTCAGAGGAGTTGTAAATAATTGGAGAAAATCAAGACTGGGACTTCCCGGACGTAAAAGTTTTAAAGATATTACGAAAATAAAAGGTAGGACTATTCCGATTATGTACTCCTGCAGCAAGTATGTTGTTGAAATACCAAAAGACTGGAACGATACTACAGAAATGACAGGATACTGGTTTTTGGATAAGACTTCAGAATATCAACCACACAGAACATTGGAGGATTTCTTGAATAATCCCAGTCCTCCAGTATGCTTCACATTTAGCAGTCTTCCCATTAAAAATCCTAAAAAATTGATAGAGATTGTTGCCATGGCTTTAAAAGATACCGGTCAGAGAGGGATTATAGTAAGTGGATTTACTGATTTAAAAGTTAATAATATTCCTGAAAACATATTATTAACAGGACCCATTCCGTACAGCCGGCTTTTCCCCAGAGTAAAAATTATAGTACATCATGGAGGAGCAGGGACGACGGCAGAAGCTATCAGGGCAAAAAGGCCTATGATTATAACCCCATATAATGTAGACCAGCCTTTCTGGGCAAAGCGATGCTTTAAGTCAGGCGTTTCTACAAAGCCCATTCCGTTTAGGAAATTAAATTCAAGGAATCTGGCTGTTGCTATTAATCAAATAATGGAAAATAAATCATACAGTCAAAAGGCAGAAGAGTTAGGCAAAAAGATAAGTTCGGAAAACGGTGTGGAGTCTGCAATCAAATTTATAGAAAAAATGATTGATTTTATCAAGAATTTTTAAATCCTAAAAAAATTTTACTGGATTACATAAATAACTCTTTTGTACAGAAGATTCAAATACATCTGGCATAGATATACACAGGTGGCCAAACCGGTTGTAACGAGAACTTCCATGATATAGATGAAATCAAAATAATAAATTTAATAATATTGAAGCAATCTATAATATTTTCGCTTTACGATAGTACCTCTCCCTCTTTTTATATAGTTTTAATAGAAAATCAATATTTTTATCATTGTAATCATAAATAGATTTTCTTCCCCTGGCTCTTAGAATCCTCCCGATGTACTGGATTAATTTTCCTTCAAAGGAAAAAGGGTAAACTAAGAATATACTGTTCAGGTTCCCTATATCAAGACCTTCCCCCAGCAGCTGTCCTGTAGTTATTAGAACCTGAAAATTACCGGCTCCTATCTGTTTCATCTTTATTTCTCTTGATGATCTGGAATCATCACCGGTAATAGATATGACCTCACATAATGATTTTAAGTAAATATTTAACACCTCCACATGCTCTTTTCTTTCAGTAAGCACAAGTATTTTTATACCTGGCCCCAGTTCTTTTTTTATATCCTCGGTTATCAGCCTGTTTCTGGCTGAATCGAAAATCATTACTTTTGATAGTATCTGGAAATCATCAGTCTTATTATCATAAGGAAAATAAAGATTAGTATCCCTTATATTGAGGATTATTCCTTCTCCAGGTATTTTAGAGGTATCCTGGTTAATTTCAAAGGCATTACAGATTATATCTCCTATGTATAAAAATATCATTTTCTCATCATTGTATTTTCTCTGAGGCGTAGCAGTAAGCCCGAACATATAATATGGATTGAAATCAGTTATTACCTTTCTGAAGCTTTTAGCAGGGATATGATGGCATTCATCGATAATTATAGTGCCAAATGACTCGCTAAGATCTTTCAGCCCGGGGTATTTTGCAAGACTCTGGACCATTGCTACGGTAATATATTTAGAGATTTTTTTCTTACTTCCTGAAATCAGCCCGATATCTTTTTTAATAAGTCCCAGGAAATCCTGGATCCTGTCAACCCACTGATCAAAGATTTGTTTTCTGTGCACAATTATAAGAGCAGGCTGGCATTTTCTGGCTATCAGTTCTATTCCTATAATCGTTTTTCCAAAACCGGGAGGAGCAACTATTACTCCTTCCTGTTTATCACCACAGATATCGATTACTTGCTGCTGCTGGCTTTTAAGCTGGATCCTGGAATTGAATTTAACCCGGTCGATTTTTTTTCTTTTATCAAGGATCTCAAAGCTGATTTTTTTTTCGGTACAGAAATCTACAAGCTGGAACAGAAATCCTCTCGGGATCATTACAGAGTCTTTAGATTTCCTGATAAGGTTAAAATATTTCTCTATATTATAGACACTTCTGCCTATTTTCTTTTTTATGATATATTCAGTATTCATAAAAATGAGATTTTTCTTTAAAAAATCAGCCAGGTCTTTAGTAATCTGTTTCTTATTCAGTATTATCTGGTTTTTTACTATCAAAAGTAATTTACCAGTCTTAAAATTTTCTTTATTTTCAGATATATTATTAATATTATCTGATAATCCACCACCGATTATTTCTTCATACAAATTATTCAATTTATTCCTGGAAATTTTTTTTATTTTATTCAGATAATCCCACTGGTCCGAAACAGGATTAAGACTACCAGGATCTAAAAATACCATATTACTTTCTTCTAAAAATCTACCATTTAAGGGTAGAGCTATCAGATTTCCAAATCCTTTTCCTGAATGATAATCCTGATTGGGAAAAATTCTGTCAAAACTTACTTCCCTATCAAAGTTAGATAGATCCAGGGCTTTTCTAACTATTTCTAAAAAAATTCTCCGGCTCTTTACGGCAGAATATTTATCTTTAAAAAATATCCATACATGCGCACCTTTACCGGATAATGATCTTTCAATATATGCTGAAATTTTTAATGCTTTGCATTCACCTATAAATTTCTTTGAATCTTTTTTCCAGTCTTTGCCATCAAAATCTATGGCAATAAAGTAAGATGTATTATCTTCAAGTAAAGGATAAATACCAATAAAGTAAGTTCCTATTAGATGCTTTTTAATAACATCCCTGGTAAGCGGTATCTTTTTCTTTTTATCGAAATTATAGAAATTACCGCCGCTAGCCTTATGCCTTAAATATTCATTCCAATCAAAACTATAAGCAGGAGCATATCCGGTCTTTCCACTTTTTTCCCATCTTCTGGCATATATGTCATCTCTTCCTTTAAAGAGTGACATATATTGAGTAAGCTGCTTTTCGCTTATAGATATCATTTTTTAATTATATACCGGCTTTTTACTTTTATTTTTAAGTGAATTTGAAATATATTAAACCGGTAAGCCGAGCCGGCCCGTAACAAGAACTTTTTCAACAGAAGAAAAATAGAATGCTAGCATTTAAACATCCTTCAGGACCTACCTATCTGATAGTACAAACTTGTATGCAGGTATTACTTCAATATTAATCCCGTCTATCTTATATCTTAGTTCTTCACTATGTGTAATTATAGTTCCTCTTTTCAATTTAAATTTCTTACAGGCATCAAGAAGACCTCTTTCTTCTCGATCTTTTGTATCCTGTTCACTGATATCATAACACACCTGGATTGCTTCTCTTACTCCTTCATTTTTTATTATTAAAAAATCACATTCATAATTACTGCTATAATAAAAGATATTTTTACCTTTTTTTGTAAGTTCTAAAAATATCATATTCTCAAGGGTTGCTCCTTTATCTCTAATAAAAAATGTGTTTACAGAAGCAGCGAGTCCATTATCAATAGAATATACTTTTTTTCTTGAAAATTCCTGTTTTACGACTGAATGAAAATACTTAGGCAGAAATAATGCCAGATATATTGATTCCACATAATCCTGGAACTCATATATGGTATCCTTGCTTATCTTATGACCCTGGGATTTTATCTCGTTATAGATCTTATTGGCACTAAATTCTTTTGAGCTATTTCCTATTACCCTCTTGCAAAAATATTTTAATATAACTGTTTGGGTTATTCCATATCTTTCAATAAGGTCCCTGAATATCATTACATTGAAATATTCTTGTAAGACACTATTCTTTATCTCATCATCAATAAATATAAGTTCAGGAAAACCACCTTCTAATAAAAAATTATCAAAAGCATTTACAATGGCAGAAACTGATTTTGTGGAATTTAAGTTTATATTTATATCTTTAAAATCAAGATATTCCTTGAAATTCAAAGGAAATATCTCATAATTTATACTCCTGCCCCTTAATGACGTAGATATTTCCCTGCTCAATAATCTAGAGTTGGAGCCTGTCACAAATAAATTTTTTGAGATCTGCTCATAAACTCTTCTTACAAATCTTTCCCACCCATCTATGTTCTGGATCTCATCAAAGAGAAAATAACATTTGTCCAGCTCCTTTTCAGGATATAATTCCTGATAAGACTCAATAATACTATTGAATTCAAAGGTCCCCTTTTCGATTCTTTCATCCTCAAAATTGAAATAGAGGCAATTGTTTATTTCTACTTTATCTCTGTTTAGCCTGTTAATAATATTATATAGATGATAGGTCTTTCCGCTTCGACGTACACCTGTCAAAGCTATTATCTTTTTGGAGTTTATAGGAATCTCTAAAAGTCTGGGTTTTACCGGAGGTATGCCCTTTTCATGAAAATCTGTTATAAGATTTTTTATTATTTCTTTCCTCATAATAAGGAAATTATATATAATAAGTTTCCTTTTGTAAAGGAAAGTTTATTTCTGGTGGGCCTATCTGGACTCGAACCAGAGACCTCATCCTTATCAGGGATGCGCTCTAACCTGCTGAGCTATAGGCCCACTCTGACACAGAGGAAAAATA
>CAYROY010000022.1:0-6273 GCA_964426155.1 uncultured Actinomycetota bacterium | reverse complement strand
ATGTTTTCGAAGAAATTCTTTCTGTACGGCAGTAGAAAAATGACATATGAGATTATTAGATACTGCCTGGACAGAAATTATTCTTTTACGGTAAATGATTGTTCGCCCCGAAAATTCGGTATAATAGGTTAGAATGCAATCGTCGTATTGTCAATATTAAAAAAATATTTATAATTTGTTATTAATTTTTTATGATTTAATTGTATTACCTCATTATCCAGGAAGGGATATATGCTAAAACAAAAGGATTTTTTTGATCTTGAAGGAAAAAGCTTAAAAGACCTTTTTAATGATACTGAATTTGTCTGGGAAGGGCTTAAAAACATTAAAGAATATATTAAAGAAAATATCACTCCCAATGTCTCAAGTATCAGGGAAAGCAGTTATTTTCTAAGCAGGGACACCGTCATCTATAATGGTGAAGTCCTCGGGTCGGGATTTTCAATAGAAAACGGAGGAAAAACTGTTGTAAAAGACGGGATTATTCTGAAGGGCGCCTCTGTAATATTTGCAGGAGTCTCTCTCATGGACGATGAAATATATATAGGCAGAAATACAATAATAGAACCAGGAGCGCTGATCAAAGGACCGACCATTATCGGGGATAATAATGAAATCCGTCAGGGAGCATATATACGGGGAAATGTTATTATAGGGGATGATTGTGTGGTTGGACACAATACAGAGATGAAGAATGCCGTTATGCTCGGCGGCAGCAAAGCGGGGCATTTTGCCTATATAGGGGATAGCATACTCGGCAAAGTAAATCTTGGAGCAGGGACTAAACTGGCAAATCTAAAAATGGTCGACTCAAATATTACGCTGACTATAAATGGAAAGAAGTATCAAACCGGGCTCCGCAAATTCGGCGCAATTTTTGCAGACGGTGTCGAAACCGGCTGCAACAGTGTAGCCATGCCGGGAAGCCTTCTCTCCAGGAATGTCCTTTTATATCCTAATACCACTGCAAGAGGATATTATCCTCCCGGTTCGATTATCAAATTAAGGCGCATAACTGAAACACGGAAAAGGAGATAGAAATGGGAAAACTATTCGGGACAGATGGAATAAGAGGAATTGCAAATAAATATCCTATGACTCCTGAAATGGCGGTAAAAATAGGCCAGGCGATATCTTTAATACTTAAAAGTGACGGCCGCCGTCCAAGAATTATAATTGGAAAAGATACCAGACTTTCAGGATATATGCTTGAAAATGCACTTGTTGCAGGTATAACTTCCATGGGTGCTGATGCAATAAGCATAGGGCCCCTTCCGACTCCCGGTATTGCGTTCATCACAAAAAATATGGATGCGGATGCAGGAATAGTGATTTCAGCATCTCACAACCCATTTGAAGATAACGGCATCAAGATATTCTCGGGATCAGGGTTCAAACTGCCGGACAACATGGAAAATGATATAGAAGAACTCATATTTTCAGAAAACATTTCAGAAAAGCTGTCAAGATCTTCAGATATCGGAAAGGCTTCAAGAGAAATAGATGCCACCGGGCGCTATATCGTATTTCTCAAACAGACATTCCCCGGAAACTTAAGCCTTGAAGATATGAAAATAGTTATCGACTGCGCAAATGGCGCCACATACAGGGCAGCTCCTTTGCTGTTTAAAGAGATGCGCGCAAAACTTGAAGCTATCAACATATCTCCCGACGGAATTAACATCAATCTAAACTGCGGCGCGCTTTATCCTGAAGGATTAGCCAGAAAGGTAGTCCAGTCAGCTGCTGATATAGGGTTCGCCTTCGACGGCGATGGGGACAGGTTGATTGTAATAGATGAAAAGGGAAATATTCTGAGCGGAGACCGGGTAATGGCAATCTGCACTAAATACCTCAAGGAAGAAGGGAAATTAAAAAACAATATGCTTGTCACAACAGTAATGAGTAACCTCGGTCTTTCATTATCACTGGAAAAAATGGGTGTCAAACAGGTAAAATCAAAAGTCGGAGACAGATATGTCCTTGAGGAGATGCTCAGGAGTAACGCAGTAATAGGAGGTGAAGATTCAGGACATCTAATATTTCTGGACTATCATACCACTGGAGACGGTATATTATCAGCTCTGCAGCTCCTAAAAGCGATGAAAAAAGAAAACAGGCCAGTTTCAGAACTTTCAAAAGTCATGGATGTATTCCCCCAGATCACCATAAATGTGAATGTTAAAAGCAAACCGCCCCTGGAGCATCAGGATGATATAATATCTTCAATAAAAGATGCTGAAAAAGCACTTGGTGATAGAGGGCGTGTCCTCGTCAGATATTCAGGAACACAGTCTATCTGCCGCGTAATGGTCGAAGGCCCAACAAAGAAAGAAACAGAAAGCCTGGCCGGCCTTATAGCCGGCGTAGTAGAAAAAAAACTTGGTTAGTACCCGTTAATGTACAGTATGAACTGTTTTTAATACATGGAAAAAATAATAGATATTTTAAAAAAAACCGGCCCCCTGACGGGGAAAGACCTTCTTAAAAATAGCAAAGATGACTCCTTGCCGGTCTGGCGTGAATGCAACAGCTCAGGTTACATATCAACAAAAACAATCGGTAAAAGATATCTCAGGCTTGACAGGTATTTAAAAGGATATGCCAGACTTTCACCATCAATACTAAGGGAATTCCTTACGTACACGATCATTGGCCTGGATACCGATTCCGAGATTATTCAATCAAAGGCAGAAGAACTATATGCAGCCATAGATGATATAAGCAAAAAAAAGTTCGACCTGTCAAAAGAAATCGTGGCCCGGATCGTCAGAGGTCAAAAAAACAGTAAGGAGATCTTAAAAAAAGCTGTCTTTGTAATAGCCGGTGACATTGTATACAATATGGCGCACAAAGACCCCAGGCCCGAACTTTCCACAAACATTGTAGTCAAAGGATCGGACCTTGATATCATAATCGTAACAGAGGATCTACCAAAAAAGATCATAGAACAGCTGGACGATACAATTTATAAGGAAAAGTACCGTCTTCTAAAAATGCCGGCCTACCGCGAAGAAATAGATTATATTATAAAAGATATAACAAGGGTGGATGAACAGACAAATTTTGATTGCTTTGAGCACATGGTGGCCTCCAAGATACTCAATGAAGGGAAATTCCTTTTTGGGAGCAGTTACCTGTTCGATAAAATAAATAAAATTTTATCTGATAAAAAGATACCGGAGAAACTCGCAGTTCTGGAAAAGAATGCAGTCGCTGCCAGGGAAAAAGCCAGGTCATATCTTTTAAACGGGTCGGGTCCTCTTTCAAATAATGAATACAAAAACCTCTTTTATGCAACAGAAGAGAAAGAAGAAATATTTTAAATGCCTGCTATAAAGATACCCTTTAATTTATTCTGTCAATCCATTTAAGCTTTGAAGCCGCGCCGCTGTCCAGTATAACTGTGACTCTTCCCGGATGCATCTGTATTGCAGATGCGGTAACACGGTGTGTAATACATCCCTCAAGGGCTTCTGCAACTATTTTTGCTTTTTTAGAGCTGCTCACGATCATCAGTGCATGTTTTGATTCAAGGATTGTCCCTATTCCCATTGTGATTGCATAACTGGGCATATCCTCTTTTTTTACACCTGCCTTCCTGTAAAAACTTTTATAGTTATCATCAAGTGTCTGCCTGTTTAGTTTCTGGATCCTTGTCCTTGATGCAAGCGACGACCCCGGCTCATTAAATGCCCAGTGCCCGTCTCCGCCTATTCCGAGAAGCTGCAGGTCGATGCCTCCGGCTCTTTTTATTTCATCTTCATACAACCTGCAGTATTCCTCAGGCTCCTTTGTGAGCCCGTCAGGGATATGTATATTTTCTTCTTTTATGTTTATATATTTAAACAATTCTTCATGCATAAAGCGTGCATAACTCTGATCCTGCTCGTAAGGTTTATCGTTATCAAGCCCTATTCCCAGATATTCGTCAAGGTTGAAAGTTTTAACTGAAGAAAAATCAAGTCCTTCTTCCCTGTGCATCCTTGCAAGTTCCCTGTATGTTCCGATTGGTGTTGCTCCGGTGGCAAAGCCCAGTACGCAGTCTGGTTTTTCTTCAACCAGTGCCTTTATAACAGCCGCTGCACTGATACTCATCTCCTTATAATCCTTTTTAACATATAATTCCATAATTCCCACTTTCACTGAAAACAATAGATTTTTTATATATTATATATTTACCAGTTATATATTAAAATAGAAATATAAATTCTTGAACTGCTGCAGTAATTATTTAAGAATAAATGCCATGGAAAGAAATTTAAAAATAGTAGGTATAGGCGGGGGCACAGGTCTTTCTACCCTTCTCGAAGGACTTAAACAAAGGACAGATAACCTTACAGCAGTAGTCACCGTTACAGATGACGGAGGGAGCTCGGGCCGTCTTAGAAAAGAATTTAATATACCGCCGCCCGGCGATATAAGGAACTGTATAGTATCACTTTCAGACTCCGATTCGCTGATCTCCGAACTTTTCCAGTACAGATTCAGCGGCAAGTCCGATCTTTCCGGACACTCTTTCGGAAATCTATATATTACAGCGATGACGGCTATTACAAGAAGCTTTGCAAGAGGAATACTTGAGACAAGCCGTGTACTTGCAATCAAGGGTGAAGTCCTTCCTTCAACCCTGGAAAATGTTGTCCTGGGAGCGAAAATGGCAGATGGCAAAAGTATCCTTGGACAGACAAAAATTGTTGATTATCCAGGCCCTATAAAGGAAATATTTCTGGTTCCCAAAGAACCTCCTGCAGGCCAGGAGGTAATTAAAGCCTTAGTTGAAGCAGACCTAATAATAATGGGGCCAGGAAGCCTGTTTTCCAGCGTAATACCCAATCTTCTGGTAAATGGGATCACCGAAGCTATTAAAAAATCAAAAGCAAAAAAAGTCTACATATGCAATATAATGACCCAGCCCGGAGAAACCGATGGTTTTACAGTTAGCGACCACTATCTCGCAGTTGAAAAATATCTCGGATACAGGATCAATAATATGATTATAAATAATGGCAAAATTTCTGAAAAACTTATAAAAAAGCATACAATTAAAAACTCCTTTGAGGTTTTAGACGACAGCAGCAAACTGGCCGGCAGAATAAAAATAATAAAGGCCGATGTTGTAAGCAACAAAGAATTCGCAAGACATGACCCGGCAAAGATAACTGATGTAATATTTAAATACTGCTTAAATATTCATATGCGCTTAAAGTAGCAGCGGCACCCTGTCCAGCAGCAACTATTATCTGCTTATATGGATAATCTGTACAATCTCCGGCAGCAAACAAACCGTTAATGCTGGTTCTATTTTTAATATCTATCATAATCTCGTTTTTTGAATTAGTTTTAGCTAATCCATCCACTAATTCCGTAGCAGGCATATACCCTGTATTTATAAAAATTCCCTGAACATCTTTTTTATTTTCTTCTCCATTCAGGATAAACCCTATCTTGTTTACAATTTCCTCTCCTTCAATTTTAGTGATCCTTGTATCATTAAATATTTCTACCCTGGGATTTTTTATTACCCTATCTATTAATTTTTTATCTGCTTTTATTTCTGAATCCATATTCATAACATAGATTCTATTTGCGTACCCGGTTAGCTGCAGGGCTGCCCTCATAGCAGAATTACCTCCTCCTACAACTGCAACGTCTCTTTCCCTATAAAGTGGGGCATCGCATGTTACGCAATAGGATATCCCCCTATTTTCAAATTCTTTTTCACCCGGAACATTTAAGGGTCTCGGTTTTGCACCAGTCGCCACTATCAACGCCCTGCTCATATAATTATCGGTTTCAGTTTTTATAGTAAAAACATTATCATTTCTTATAATCTTCTCTACTTCTTCCTCGACATAATCAAATTTAAACTCACTGAGGTGGTCTTCAAATTTTTGAACCAGTTCCGGTCCGGGTATCTCCTGATATCCGGTATAATTATCTACTGAAAGATTTTTAACCACCTGGCCACCCTTTTCTTTATAAATAACAAGTAAGCTCACTTTCTTTCTGGCAGCATATATAGACGCCGTTATGCCCGCTGGGCCATTTCCAATTATAATTAAATCATATAGCATATTTTTTACTCCTAATTTATTTACAAATGATATATATGAATCAGCTTCCCGGAATATCTATATATGTATTTTATCATTTATCGAATAGACTTCTAAATAGCAAAAAACGTGGATCCACCACGTGTGCTAATATAACTTTACTGCTGTTTGATTTATATATTTCTAATAACCTGGCGGAGAGAGTGGGATTCGAACC
>CAYROY010000021.1:0-7844 GCA_964426155.1 uncultured Actinomycetota bacterium | reverse complement strand
CGGAAAGAAAATAGCATATACCGCTGATATAGGCGGGTACTGGCAGATAATGGTAATGGACTGGGATGGAGAAAATAAGGTCCAGCTTACCGATGACCCTGTAAGGAGCGGCTATCCTACATGGTCATTTGACGGCAGGTATATATATTATGAAGTCGAAAACGAGGGTGACTGGGAGATATACAGGATGAACAGTGATGGAAGCAGCAAAAAGAGGCTCACCTTCAACCCGGATGAACCCGACTGGCATCCATTTGCACATCCGTACCGGCATAAGGTCATATATGAATCCGGAGTAGTCGGTCATGAAGATATTTATATAATGGACTATGACGGCGATAATGTTGAAAAGATCTCTGAAAGCGATGCCCGCAAAAGGGTTCCATGCATGTCAGTGGACGGCGAGTATATAGTATTTATGGGCTATGAAGGAGAAACCAGGTTTGTATATATAATGGACGGAGATGGTGAAGGGATCAGTAAGATATCTGAAAGGCCTAACAGCGAGCACCCCTTCATCTCACCAGATAACAGAGCGATAGTTTTCAACTCATACGTGGACGGACAGAGTGAGATATTTATAATAAATATTGACGGTTCCGGGGAGACAAGGCTGACCAGCATCCCCGGTGATGACTGGGGGCCCGCATTTCTTTATCAGCTCCCATGAAAAAGAGATTTTATTACTATTTACCGCACCCCGGACTATATTTATTTGAGTATTTTTTATTTTTAAATTATTATCCTTTATAATTATGTGATCTGAATAATATCATAATTAATATATTAAAAAATTTAAAATAGAAGGGGTAAGATATGAAGCTTCTGGTGACCGGGGGGACAGGTTTTACAGGAAGCGCCCTGGTAAAGTTTTTACTTGACAGGGGCCATGATGTAAACTGCCTTGATAATCAAAAAGGGCTTTTCTACGATGAATTAAAAGCAAAGGGTGCCAGCATGATGCTGGCCTCAGTAACTGACAGGGATGCTGCTAAGAAAGCTCTTGAAGGAGTTGAGGGCGTCTTTCACCTTGCTGCGGCATTCAGAGTAATAAACGTTCCCAAAAAAGTATACTGGGACACAAATGTGGAAGGTACGCGCATCATTTGTGAGGAAGCATTAAAGCAAAAAGTAAAAAAACTGGTTTATTGTTCCACACAGGGTGTCCATGGAGATGTCAAGAACCCTCCCGGAGATGAGAATTCCCCCGTGGTACCCGCCGATTATTACCAGTTCACCAAATATGAAGGCGAAAAGGTGGTAAGAGAATTTACGGAAAAGGGGCTGCCCAGCGCTATTATAAGACCCACTGCAATTTATGGTCCCGGAGATCCGGAAAGATTCCTTTTCCTTTTTAAACTGGCCAAAAAGAAAAGATTTTTTATGTTCGGAAACGGAAAAGCATATTACCACCCTGTCTATATCGATAATCTTGTAGACGGCTTCTATGCAGCATTTGAGAGCGAAAGGAAGGATGCAGATGCCTACATAATAGCAGATGAAAAGTATTTCACAATAAAGGAGCTGGTAAAGAGGGTCGGGCAGTCCATGGGTAAAGATGTAAAATTTGTACACATCCCCTTTATGCCGCTATATATTGCAGCATATGTATGTGAGGCTGTATGTACACTATTAAAGATAAGCCCGCCCATATTCAGGCGTCGGGTAGACTGGTTCAGGCAGAACAGAGCTTTCGTAATAGATAAAGCCAAAGACCAGCTGGGTTATGTCCCTCGTATAGGTATTGAGGAAGGTCTGGCCCGGACAGCCCGCTGGTACAAAGAAAATGGATATATTTGACAAAATGGTATTAGAAAGCAGATTAAATATGTGCGGCATTTGCGGATTTAACTGGCAGGATGAAGACCTCATCCAGAAAATGACGGGCAATATCCGTCACAGGGGCCCTGATTCTGATGGTTTCAGGGTATTTCCTGAAATGACCTTAGGGAATACCCGCCTCAGCATAATAGACCTTTCAGAGAGCGGCAATCAGCCTATGGTAAACCATGATGGGAACCTGTGGATAGTATACAATGGAGAGATATATAATTTTCCCCGTATTAAAGAGGACCTCGAGGCAAAAGGCTACCGGTTCAATGGGCACTGCGATACGGAAGTTGTCCTTAAAAGTTTTGAGGAATACGGCCCCCGGTGCCTGCAGAAGTTCAATGGTATGTTTGCCATAGCCATATGGGACAACGACAAGAAAGAGCTTTTTCTTGCAAGGGACAGGATAGGGATAAAACCCCTTTATTACTACCTGAAAGACGGCAGATTGATATTCGGCTCGGAGATCAAAAGCATCCTCGAGGCAGACTGCGTTAAGAAAGAGGTAAACCCCCAGTCACTTTATTATTACCTCGGATACGAATTTGTACCTGCTCCTGATACAATGTTCAGTGATATACACAAGCTTAGACAGGGCCATTATGCTGTTTTTAAGGACGGCAGGCTCAATATAGAGCAATACTGGGATATAAAGTTCTCCAATGAGATAAGCGACGAGGACCAGGCTGCAGATATGGTCTTCGATGCCCTTGAGAGATCCGTAAAAAGGAGGCTTATAAGCGATGTTCCCCTGGGGGTTTTCCTTTCTGGCGGGCTTGATTCCAGTACGGTAGTGGGTTTTACTGCCAGAAATTATAGTAAAAAATTCAATACTTTTTCCATAGGATATAAGGATAAGACATTCTCAGAACTTCCTTATGCCAGAGCAATGTCGGATTATTTCGGAACAGAACATAATGTACTTATGATAGACCCTGTAAGCCCGGATGATATCTCGGAAAGCCTCTACCATCTCGACGAGCCTATGACTGACCTTTCCTGCATACCCTTTTATCTTATAAGCAGGAAAGCAAGACAAAAGGTCAAGGTCTGCCTTAGCGGAGAGGGCGGAGATGAAGTATTTATGGGCTATGACCGTTTCAAAGCTGCAAGAATGGATTCCTATTACCGGATATTTCCCGGATTTTTCAGGGAAAAGATAGTGGCTCCCCTTATCAAAAAACTTCCTGACAGACCCCAGAAAAAAGGTGCAGTAAATGTACTTAAGCGTTTTATAGAAGGCTCCCTCTACCCTGTTGAAGCCGGTGCCATGCGCTGGCAGTATTTTCTTAATCCAGGCATAGAAGAAAATATTTTCACAAAATCCACCCGGGACCGGATATCCTTCACACCCTTTGACCCCATATACTATTTCAGCCGCCAGTGCAATTCCGATCTTTCTCAGGACAGGGATATCTATGTGGACATAAAACTAACAATGGCTGACAGCGTTTTGATGAAAGTAGATAAGATGAGTATGGCAACATCACTGGAGGTAAGAGTGCCTTTCCTGGACCATGAAGTAATCGAACTTGCAGCATCAATACCCGCCAGCCTTAAGCTTAAGGGCATGACTACCAAATACATTTTCCGTAAGGCCCTCGAGAAAAACCATTTCCTGCCGGATAACATTATCTACAGGGGCAAGCAGGGATACAGCCTGCCTATAAAGAACTGGCTCAGAAACGAGCTCAAAGGTTTTATGATAAGCCTTTTCGATAAATCTGACCTTATAAGGGATAACTTTGATAGACAGTACATATCGCAGCTCATAGAGGAGCATGCTGTCATGAAGCATAACCATAATCATATTCTCTGGTCACTTATAAATGCGGCTCTGTGGTATGAAAGGTTTTTTAAATGACAGTAAAGATCTTTGATACTAAAAGAAATAAGGGATATTAATTTTTTAATACATCAATATGGAAATACTTTTAACTGGAGGAGCCGGATTTATAGGCTCGCACCTTTCAGAAAAAATTATAGATATCGGACACAGGCTAACCTGCATAGACAATTTTAACAGCTCCTATGATCCTGCTCTCAAGGAGGACAACCTTAAGAATATAATGAACAGGAAAAATTTCGAGCTTTACAGGGCCGACATACTTGACAGAAAGGTTATGGAGGATATTTTTTCAGGCCGGAAGTTCGATATGGTAATACACCTGGCTGCAATGGCAGGAGTCGGGCCTTCAATAGCAAATGCGCCCATCTATGAAAAGGTAAATATAGGCGGCACATTAAACCTGCTTGAAAACTGTAAAAAAAATAATATAAAAAAGTTTATCTTTGCCTCTTCCTCTTCAGTTTACGGCGGAAATGAAAAAACGCCTTTTTCAGAAGAAGATACTGTTGATTTACCCGTTTCTCCCTATGCCGCAACCAAAAAATCAGGAGAGCTTATATGCTATACTTATCACCATCTTTATGATATTTCTGTGTATGCCTTCAGGTTTTTTACTGTATATGGACCCAGGCAGAGGCCTGAGATGGCCATACATAAATTCATCAGGAACATTTACAGCGAAGAACCCCTTGAAATATACGGAGACGGTTCTTCGTCGAGGGATTATACATACATAGACGATATAATAGGCGGAATGCTTTCGGCCCTCGAGCTTGTTGAGGGCTATGAGATTATAAACCTTGGAAATTCTTACCCTGTCCCTTTATCCGGCCTGGTAGGCCTCATCGAAAAGGCTACGGGTAAAAAAGCCCGGTTGATATATTCAGAGCAGCGGCCGGGAGATGTTTTTACTACCTTTGCAGATATCGAAAAAGCCAAAAAACTGATAAAATATGACCCTGAGACTTCCATAGAGGAAGGGCTGGAATATTTTATAGACTGGTATATGGAAAAGTCAGAAGAAGGAATTTTAAGTGTCCCCAAGCCTGAATGAAGAATATATCAAAAATGCAGGAATGTACCGCAAGGAATCTGGAAAGAAAAGCCTGTCTGTGGTGATACCTGTATATAACGAAAAGGATAGCATCGGGCATCTTTACGGCATGCTGGACAGTGTTCTTTCAAAAATCGACATTCCTTACGAGGTAATCCTTATAGATGACGGAAGTTCCGACGGGACCTATGATGAGCTGGTAAAGATACATGATAAAAACAATGCCTATAAAATAATAAGCTTCAGAAAAAATTTCGGCCAGACCGCAGCCATGAGTGCCGGTTTCCACTATTCAACCGGAGATATCATTGTAACACTGGATGCAGACCTCCAGAACGACCCAGCCGATATACCTGAAGTGATAAATAAGCTGGACCAGGGCTATGACATAGTAAGCGGATGGAGGAAAGACAGAAAAGACAGGGCATTCAGCAGGCGCTTTCCCTCCGTGGTGGCAAACAAGATCATATCAGGCCTATCCGGGGTCCATCTTCATGACTACGGCTGCACCCTCAAGGCATACAGGAAGGAAGTGCTTGATAATATAGAGCTTTACGGCGAGATGCACAGATATATCCCTGCAATTGCCAGCAGTATGGGAGTAAAAGTTGCAGAGATACCCGTAACCCATCACAGCAGGAAATACGGCAAATCAAAATACGGTATATCAAGGACCATAAGGGTAATACTTGATATAATAACAATAAAGTTCCTCTTAAGCTATTCACACAGGCCCATACAGATATTCGGCCTTATGGGCCTGCTTTCCGTAACCGTAGGATTTATAGTTACTCTGTACCTTATAATAATGAGGATATTCTTCAGTCAGAGCCTGGCAGACAGGCCGCTTTTTATATTGTCTATCTTTATGATATTTATAGGCATTCAGCTTATCACAATGGGGCTTCTGGCGGAGATAAACATGCGGATATACCATGAGGCCCAGAATAAACCCACCTATGTCATAAAGGATATTATCAAATAAGACCAAAATGACAGCTGCGATTAATCTTTTTAGACTATCAAAAATCTTTTTATCTTATCTGACAAAAAGAGAAACTGTCGGCTACATGCCTCTCAGATTATGGATCGAGACCACAGGCAGGTGCAATCTTAAGTGTGTTTTCTGCATGAATAAGGATCTTCCCCGGAGTCAGAAAAGAGATATGGAAATGCCGCTCTATAGAAAAATAATAGATGAGGCTGCAGGAAGCGTATATGATGTAAACCTTTTTCACCGCGGGGAACCCCTGCTGCACCCTTATATTACAGATATGATAGCCTATGCTGCAGACAGGGGTATAAGGACCAGGATACATACTAATGCAACGCTGCTTGATGAAGACCTTGACAGGAGAATAATTTCTGCCGGCCTTGATATGATCTCATTTTCTTTCGACGGGTATACAGCGCAGGAGTATGAAAAGAACCGGAAAGGAGCTGATTTTGAAAGGACACTTGAGAATATAATAGGTTTTTTGAAGGTAAAAAAAGAAATGGGTTCAAAAAATCCTGAAACAATTATTCAGATAATGGAAACTGATCCAGCCGATGAAACACTGCCAGACCAAAGAAAAGCTTTTATAAAAAGGTTTGAAGGGGTGCCTCCAGACAGAATAATAACAAGAAAGCCGCATAACTGGGGAGGCCTCCTTAAAATAAAGTATAAATCCGGAACCAGTCCGGAGGCCGGGCATGCATGTACCTTTCCATGGTATTCACTTACAATCTTTTCCAGCGGGATGGTATACCCCTGCCCACAGGATTTTATGGGCAGCATACCGGTAGGCGATATAAATGAAAGTTCGATCAAAGAAATATTCAATGGTGGAAGATTGAGAGAGATCAGAAAGATGTTTGCATCAAAAAATATTAAAGAAGGCATTCCCTGCGGCACATGTGACAGGATAAGGAGAAATACGTTTATGGGAATACCGCTTGAATATCTACCTGCTTTTTTAAGGGATAACCTTAAAAGTTGATTATATCTGCCAGTACCGGGAAAGCTGGTGCAATAATGGAGACTTCAGTGTAGAATAATGGTCTAATTTGTCATAACTTAAATAAGGAGCTGATAAAAATAGAAAGATACGATGAGATCTACGAGAATAAGATACAAAAAAAGCTATTTGATAAAAATCAGTCAAAAATTTCAAAATATATAGAACTTTTTGTGGGCCGTAAAGGTTTTTTTAATCTTTTAAAATATGAACTGATAACCATGCTATTTCAGAATATGCCCGGCGCGGCCGGGATATATTTCAGGAACCTTCTCTATCCTCTTATCCTTGGCAGGGTCGGGAGAGGAGTAAGCTTCGGAAGGGGTATAACGCTCAGGCATCCGAATAAAATAATAATCGACAATGATGTTGTCGTAGACGATTTCTGCGTCCTGGACGCAAAAGGTCTTAAAAATAATGGAATACACATCAAAGAGAATGTGTTTATCGGAAGAGGCAGCATAATCTACACCAAGGACGGGGATATAACACTTGGAAGAAATACAAATATCGGATTTAACAGCATGATATTTTCCGGAAGCAATGTCAGCCTTGGAGAAAACACCATCCTGGCTTCTTTCGTATACATAATCGGAGGAGGGCATGATTACACAAGGACTGATATACCCATAGCGGAACAGGACAAGCCTTCGCTCGGCGTTACCGTCGGTGATAACTGCTGGCTCGGTGCAGGGGCCAAAGTATTTGACGGGGTAAAAATCGGAGAAGATTCAATAATAGGTGCAGGAGCAGTGGTAATAAAAGACGTACCGCCATTTTCAATAGCAGCCGGTATGCCCGCCAGGGTCATAAGAAAACGAAATCAATAAGATTACAGAATAAATATGAATATAAAAGAAAGACTGGTTTCATTTTACAGGAAAAATAGAAAGGTCATACTGCTGTTAATCAGATTAGCAATAAGTATCACCCTCATTATAATACTTGTAAAGACCCAGCTAAGGGACCTGGATTTAGCCGTTGAGACTTTAAAGTCAGCCAATAAGAGTCTTTTGCTTCTTGCATTCTTGACTCATCTTATAGGAATATGGATCACTGCAGAAAGATGGCGAATACTTCTGAGGACACAGAATATAGGCCTCGGCATAGG
>CAYROY010000020.1:0-2622 GCA_964426155.1 uncultured Actinomycetota bacterium | reverse complement strand
GAGATCTCCTTAAATTTTTCTTCAGCATCAGGATTACCGTTATTGACATCCGGATGGTATTTTCTGGCAAGGTTCCTGTAAGCTTTTTTTATATCTGATACTGTACATGTACGGGATACTCCCAGGACTTCATAATAATCTCTTTTTTCTCCAGACAATTTAAAACCACCCTAAATCTATATTGCTTTGTTAATATTAAGAATTTCCAAAACTAGAATGATAACTCATTTTAGCCTATTTTTCCAGGTGTTTGCGGTAATAGATTATAATACCATTATATACTGCAGTTCAATCCTTTAAAGCTGTGCCGGGTTCAAATATTTTGGAAAGATTTTCTCTGAAAAGTTCAAGTATATTGATTACCCGCGAGTAGTCCATTCTTTTTGGTCCCAGTATTCCAATAGTGCCTGAAGTATTTTCTTTTATGCGGTACCTTGAAGCAATAAGGCTGAGGTTGTCCGCATCTTCGTTAAAAAGTTCTGACCCTATCTTGACCATAAACCCTCTTTCACAGGTAAAATCCATCAGTATCTTCATGAGAAGATATTCATTTTCTATTAAGCTTAAAAACTGCTGGATATTCTTCAGGTCTATAAATTCAGGCTGTTTCATCATCATTGAAGCACCGTGAACGAAAATCCTATTATATGTTAGATTTTCACCAATACAATCTTTTATAAGGCTCATTACCCTTTTTACCAGAAGCACCAGGCGGGAATCTGAACTATATTCACCTATGCATACCGCACCGATATCAATGATGTTTGTATCCCTCAATTTGGAATTGATTATCCCTGCAGCACCCTGCAGATCAAGATCATTAAAATTGCCGTCAAGACTGAAATTTCTCTTGTAGACCCTTCCTGTATCAGTTATAAGGATCATAAGATAGTTATCCTTTTCAAATTTAAGTAGCTCCAGATGCTTGAACCTGCTCTGGTTGATATTGGGGGCAACTATCATGGAAAGATAACTGGTTATTTTTGCCAGCAATTCAGCTGAATTTTTAAGAATACTTTCTATCTCCATACTTTTTGTTATAACCGCTCTTATATCGGGAAAGTTTTCTTTTCTTTCGGCAAGAGAAATAGGATTTAATTCCCTGGAGGTTATATTATCTACGTAAAAACGGTATCCCATATCTGTCGGCATCCTTCCCGCAGAAGTGTGGGGATGGGTAAGATAGCCCATCTCTTCAAGTTCATTCAACTCTTTCCTTATAGTGGCAGGACTAATATCAAGATCCATCTCAGAAGCTATCCTCGCAGATGAAACCGGCTCGGCCTTTTTTATAAACTTGGCCACAACCTCCTGGAGTATCTGTCTTTTCCTTAACGAAAATTCCAATTTAAATATCACCTCTGAAAATCCTTATTTTTACAACAGCCGCATTACTAGCCATATATCCACAATATTATAATCTCATTAACACATTATTGCTAACAGCTGATTTTTATGATAGTATTTCTTAGTTTCATTTAGAAGCATTTTATTTATATAATATTATAGATAAGATTTTTTGAAAATTAAATAAAGTTGTTACTTAGGGGAGCCCGGCAGAGGCTGAGAGGACAGGATATTTCCTGTCGACCCTCCAAACCTGACCTAGATAATACTAGCGTAGGGAAAGGATTGATAATCAAAGACTACCAATCTAAGTCAGGTCGGTGGTCTTTTTTATTTCTAAAAAGACCGCAGGGATTCTTAGAAAATTAGCCCCTGATAACATAAGAATCATCAATCATGGCAGCCAAAAAGGAAAAGATGGACAAAATGGAATATGACAATAGAAAAAAAGATACAGCGCTTATAATAGCAAATGGAAGCATAACAGATCACGGGAAGTTGCGTAAAATCCTTCTTTCCGAATTCTGCGCCCCTGAAAGGACAATGGTAATAAGTGTTGATGGAGGACTGTCAAATACTATAAGGATGGGATTTAAGCCGGACCTTATTATAGGTGATATGGACAGCATAGACAGAAACAAAGAGGAAGAACCAGATATCTTTGCTGAAGTGGCTCATATTACAAGTAATCCCCAGAAGGATCAGAGTGATACACAGCTTGCAGCCGATCATGCTGTAAAGCTTGGTATGAAAAGTATTTTTATCACCGGGGCAACCGGCGGAAGAGTAGACCACACGTTTGCAAATATCCTCCTTCTGGCTTCACCGGGGTTAAATTATATAGCTTGCAGCATAATAACAGAAGACAGCGAGATATTTGTCCTGGGAAGCTCCGCTTCTGTACCGGGCAGGCCGGGTAAGCTTATATCCATATTCTCACTTACCCCTTATACATATTTTGAAAGCACATCAGGACTTAAATATCCGCTTTCAGAAGAAAAATTATATTTCAGCCCGGTAAGGGGGCTAAGCAACTCATTTACGGAAGAGTCCGCAGAGATAAAAATCAGGGAAGGCCGGTTGCTTATAATAAAGGAAATTTAAAAAATTAAGATGAAAAATATATTTAAAAAAAGCAGCACATATTATCCGTTCATCTTCTTTATATCAATACTTATTATCTGGGAAGCCCTGTCAGGGCTGGGGGCATTCCCGCCTTTTATACTCCCATCCCCAAGCAGTATAATAATAACCCTTTTTACAGGATTTACTTCA
>CAYROY010000019.1:0-3569 GCA_964426155.1 uncultured Actinomycetota bacterium | reverse complement strand
CTGGATTTTCTTCAGCAGTTTTTTTAATTGTTTCGAGTAGTTTGAAAGAAATAAATGGCATATCGGAGGCGATGACAATACATTTGTCGTTAATAGAATTCTTAAGACCGGTGTATATTCCCGCAAGCGGACCGATTATTCCAAAACGGTCTCTCAATATATCTTCATCAGCTATTATCCTGATAACGGGTATATTGATCTTTTTAGATATCCCCAGGACTTTAATATAATACTCAATCTTTTTTACTATACATTCTGTATACTTTTGATTCTCTCTGCTGGTACATACTGTTATCTCTTCACATAAAAAACATAATTTTATTACCTGGTCAGCGAGTATAGGGATTCCATAAGACAAAATTTTTAATTTATTTGCCCCAAACCTGCTGCTTCTTCCCCCTGCAAGTAATAGTCCAGAAAGATTCATATCTTTCAATCAATGCCTGAAATGCCTTTTACCTGTAAATATCATTGAAATACCCTTGTCGTTGCAAGCCTCTATTACTTCTTCATCCCTTACGGACCCTCCAGGCTGTATTATTGATAAAATACCGCTGGCTGCTGCCATATCCACAACATCCTTAAAGGGCAGGAAAGCATCAGAAGCAAGAACTGATTTATTGCATCTTCCAGAAGATTTATCTATAGCTATCTTTGCAGCATCTACCCTGCTCATCTGTCCGGCACCTACTCCAACTGTGGACTTATCCTTAACAAGAACTATTGCATTTGATTTGACACTCTTTGCTATCTGCCATCCAAAAATGAGGTCTTCCTGCTGCTGGTCTGTAGGTTTCTTTCTGGTAACCACCCTGAATTTATCTCTGTCATCTATTCCTTCATCAAGCTCCTGTACAAGAATTCCTCCATCGACACTTTTAATATCTACAAAATTTGTGGCAAAATCCTTTTTCTGAAGCCTTGAGACATTGGATTCAACATCAAAATCTATATTCAGTATTCTCAGGTTTTTTTTATCAGAATGTATTTTAAGAGCTTCCCCATCAAATTCCGGAGCAATCAAAACTTCCACATACTTATCAGAGAGGAACTCTGCAGCTTCTGCCGTCCACCGCATATTACTTGCAACTACACTTCCAAATGCTGAAACAGGATCGCACTCATAAGCTTTTTTGTATGCTTCTGCTATGCTGCTTCCTATGGCAGCGCCGCAGGGATTATTATGCTTTATGACAGCAACACAGGGCTCTTTAAATTCTTTTACTATCTGGAAGGCTGCATTTGTGTCCAGTATATTATTATATGAAAGCTCTTTACCCTGGAGCTGCCTTGCACTTACAAGACTCCCCGCGTTTGAAGGTAATGAACTATAATATGATGCCTTCTGATGCGGGTTTTCCCCATACCTTAAGTCCTGTATTTTAGTAAAACTTAATGCTATATCTTTTTTAAATCCTCCTTTTTCGTCCTTATACTTTCCGGTATATCCTTCAGATATACCTGTCTCTATATTAAGTCCGGGACGGATACTTATTTCTGTATTTGAATAGCCATCTATTCTCCCGTAAAGGTAATCAAATATAACACTGTCATATTCACATGTATGCTGAAACGCTTTTACAGCAAGCCTGTAAAGTGTTTCTGTTGAGAGGGCGCCTTCATTTTCCTTCATTTCTGCCAATATCTTTGAATAATCCGATGGATCTACTACTACAGCTACGCTCTGGTGGTTCTTTGCCGCACTTCTTATCATAGTAGGCCCCCCAATATCAATATTTTCTACAGCGTCCTCATATTTTACACCAGGAGCCGATACTGTCTCTTTAAAAGGGTAGAGATTTACCACAACCATATCTATAGGTGATATTCCGGCAGATTCTATCTCCTTCATATGACTTTCCTTTTTCCTGTCTGCAAGTATTCCGCCATGCACTGCAGGGTGGAGGGTTTTCACTCTACCTTCCATCATCTCTGGAAAACCAGTGACTTCATCAATTTTACGTACACCGATTCCAGCTTCCTTTATTTTATTATAGGTCCCGCCAGTTGATATTATCTCTACACCCATTTTTACAAGATCAGCAGCAAGGGCAGTTATTCCTGACTTATCCGATACACTGATCAGAGCTCTTCTTATTTTAACTTTCATAAATTCCTCCGCATATAATAAGATAATAAATTTATCTATAAAATTTCTACTTTTCTTCCATTTATCCGCAATCTTTCCTGGCATAAAAGTTTAACTGCCAGAGGATATATTTTATGTTCCACAATATGTATCTTTTCCTCAAATCTCTCCACTGTGTCCTCCTGATCAATATGTACTGGCTCCTGCATTATTATCGGTCCATGGTCAAGCTCCGCATCTGCGAAATGTACTGTTACTCCACTTACCTTTACCCCATAATCATATGCTTCTTTTATTCCGTGTGTTCCCTTAAAGGAGGGAAGAAGAGCCGGGTGGATATTAAGAATCCTGTTTTTGTAGGCATTAATAATCAGATCAGTAAGAACAAACATGTATCCTGCGAGAACAATTATATCTATCATTTCATCTATAAGGATTTTTAATATTTCTCTGTCAAATTCCTCTCTGTTCATATAATCTGATGGATCAAGATGGAATGTTTTAATACCATGCTTTCTGGCCCTTTCAAGAGCTACTGCATCTGCATTATTACTGAAGACCAGAGAGATATCTCCTCCAAGATCATTTTTTGCATTAAAATCTATCAAAGCCTGAAGATTAGAACCAAATCCTGAAGCAAAAACTGCAATTCTTTTTCTCATCTATCTTCTCCCACGAACTATTCTATTTTATCTTAACAGAACCACTTCCCGGAGCTACCTCTCCAAGAAGTATGATATCATCACCTTTTTTACTTACAGCTCTTTTTACTTTTTCCAGGCTTCTACGGGATATTATCAATACCATCCCTATACCCATATTAAAAACATGGAACATTTCCTCTTCTGAAATATTTCCAATACGCCTGATATAATTAAATACCGGGGGAATATCCCAGCTATTCTTATGTATTATAGCATCCATATTATCTGGTATTATCCTGCTGATGTTGTCATAGAATCCCCCACCGGTTATATTTGCTATCCCTTTTGTCCTTATTTTATCATCCTCTATTATATCCTTTATAAGGGGCGCATAAAGCCTGGTTGGTTCAAGAAGCAGTTCTGAAAGACTTTTGCCTCCTGCCCATTCAAGCGGCATTTTTATATCGATGTGGTTTTTATCTATTATTTTTCTTATCAGCGAAAATCCGTTTGAGTGGAAACCTGACGATTTGAGACCTGCTATAAGGTCGCCTTCGCTTACTGATCCAGGCCCGGGTATTTTATCGCGGTCAACCAACCCAAGTGCAAAACCCGCGAGATCTATATCCTCATCTGCATACATCCCGGGCATCTCTGCAGTTTCTCCTCCTATAAGAGCAGTGTCACAATATCTGCATGCATCAGCAATTGATCTTATAATAGATTCTATCTTGCTTTCATCAATTTTCCCACAGGCAATATAATCAAGAAAAAATAGGGGTTTTGCACCGCAGCAGATAAGGTCATTTATATTCATTGCAACCAGGTCCTGGCCA
>CAYROY010000018.1:0-2956 GCA_964426155.1 uncultured Actinomycetota bacterium | reverse complement strand
AGATATTTTGATTGACTTCTTACCTACAACCTTATGGAATAATTTCTTTAAACCCTCTTCGTTAATGTGAACTTCTCCCGAATTTAATAAATTTACAATATCATCATTAATGTCAACTCCTATAACTTCATACCCGCAGTTTGCAAGCATGCACGCTGTTGGCATGCCAATATATCCCAACCCTATAACACAAATCTTTTTCATATAGTTCTAACTAGAGTAATTATTTCTAATAAGTTTGTTATAAAACAAAATGATGTTTCATCTGAAGTATTACTTATAATAATAGTAATAGCTTCCCTTTCTCACTACTCCGTTTAAGACTACTCCTATTACCTTTTCTTTTATTGCCTCCAGCTTCTCCATTGCCTGGAGCGCTACAGATTTTGTGACAATGCCTGACCTTGCAACTACCATTATTGAATCTACCCTCCTTGACAGCACTATAAGATCTGACACAGGAACTACTGGAGGTGTGTCCACTATAATATACTCATATTTTTCTGAAAGTGCTTCCATTATCTTACCCATAAGTTCGGATTCCAATAGCTCTGCCGGGTTTGGGGGAATGGGACCGCTTGACAGGAAGTGCAGGTTCTTTATATCAGTTGCCCTTATCTCATCTGACAACTTTGAATTGCCGGTAATTATAGATGTCACACCCGAGGTATTTGTAAAATTAAAATACTTATGTATTACCGGTTTTCTAAGATCAGCATTAATAAGAAGTGTCCTTACCCCTGACTGTGCCAGCGTTACTGAGAGGTTTGCAGCTATAAAAGACTTTCCTTCCTCAAGCTGTGAACTTGTTATGGCAATTATCTTTTTCTTTCTGTCGATATCAAAATATTTTAGATTGGTCCTGAGTTCCCTTATTGACTCCGAAGTGGGAGAGTTAGGGTCTTTTAGGACTACCAGCTCCCTTTTTGCAGCATCATATGACTTCTCATATACTATCTGGGAAAGTACATTCAATCCGTAATATTTCCTTACATCAGAAGATGTCTTTATGGTATTGTTTATAAATTCTTTTAAAAGTACTATGCCTACTCCCAGCAGCAGCCCTATTAGAAGGGATGCTGCAAGGTAAAGCCTTTTGCTTGGCTTTACAGGGTCTTCAGGGACTACAGCCGGTTCTATAATCCTTGCAAATGAATCTCCTACAGTCTGGCTTATCCTCAAGTTTTCGTATTTTTCCGAAAGCATTACATACATGCTGGAATACATCTCAAGCTCTTTGCGCAGGCTTTCCGGTATATCCTGCCCTTTATCCTCGAGGGTTGCGATCTCTGCTGAGACCAGGTCAAGATTTGTTTTTGAATCATCTATCTTTGAATCTATCTCTGCCAGAAGCTGCCTTATATCCTGCTGGTAGTTTTCTGATACCCACTGGATGTACACATTTGAAAGCATATTTGAAATATCTGCTGCAAGCCGGGGGTCGCTGTCCTGCACACTTATATCTATCACATTGGTTCCGGTTACCCTGCTTATCTGGATCTTTCCCTCTAACTCGGTGGGTTTTATCTTCAGAGAAAGCTTTCTAATTACTTCTTCCTGAAACTGCCTGGAGCCCAGGATCTTCATCTGGGTCTGAAAATTTACTTCACTGCTGCTGCTGTATTCCGGTACATACTGGTCAAGTACTTCACTTGATATGTTCTCCTCTACTATTAGCACCTCTGTAGTTGCCTCATAGACGGGGGGAAGGGTGAATATAAGGACAAGTCCTACTGCAATTGCAAGAAGCGTACAGAGTATTATTATCCATTTTCCCTTCCAGAGTATGGATAGATACTGCCTTAAGTCTATCTCTGTCTCTTCAATCTGTCTTTTCTCTTCTTCCATTATTGCTCCTCTTTGTAATCCAGTCCCACTATTATTGTTATATCAACATCATCTTGATTGCCCTCTCCAAAGACCTGTATATAGTCACTTTCTACTTCAATGCGCTGGCCGATCTCATATGCAAATTCTTCCAGTCCATCCCTGTAGTAAATAATCGTGTTTTCATAGGTAGTCCCGTCTTCAACATTTCCTATCTCAGATACAATATATCCCAGCTCTTCTATCCTTTCTGCCGTCATGGTGGCACTTCCCGGTATAAAATTACCGTTCAGAGATTGGATAATCAGTTCATTTTTCTGTATCTCCGGTTCTTTCTCTTCTTCTAACTCTACGATTTCTTCCTTCAGCGGTTCTTCTATTATTATCTCGGGATAAAACCTTACCAGGCCCTGAGGTCTATTGTCATGGTAATCGTTTGCCATTACCATTTCCCTGACCTTTCTTACTTCTTCTGCCCCCGGATCCGAATCAGTCGCATACAGGAAGAAATTTGAGCCGGTGTCACGGAATATTTTATTTATATTTTCTGATTTTTCCCGGTCCAGATTTGTGGAAATCACATGGTCGCTGGAGACATCCAAAAGATCTATACTTTTGCCCTTTGCCCTGTTAAAGACTTCACCTAATATATATGAATTATTATCAAGGAATTCTTCCTCATAATCTGTGTCATAATCATAGTGTATAAGTGAGAGAATGTCCTGTTTTTGCAGTATATTATCTCCTGCGTTAAAACTGTAATCATCGAAGCTTATGTCATCTTCAAAGTCGAGTGTGAGTGGTGATACCTCTTCTATCAGGTCATTTAAATAAGGTGTATATGCTGTAAAGTAATAGCCCGGTCTGATACCGAACCTGTCGTAGACTGCATCCGGGATAATGCTGCTTCCACCAAATGGGTATAAGCGGGAAAACTCCATCCGGGAAAGACCGGGAAGGCTGCATTCAATATTTTCAGGAAAAATTATTAACTGACAGGATTTTTCTGATACATCGATCAGAAATATTTGTTCTATATCTTCCATATTGTCTTCTTCACTTATAAAAGCAAAGACCAGAGCTTCCTCTCCGGGAAACTTCTGTCTGTCAAAAAATAATTTATACCCAA
>CAYROY010000017.1:0-16628 GCA_964426155.1 uncultured Actinomycetota bacterium | reverse complement strand
AAAGAAAGCTTTCTTTATAAGATTGACAAACCTGTAATTCTCAATATTTCTATTTATACATGTGTAGACAGTGAGACTATTTTTACATATTAAAAAGTATTGAAAACATCAAAGTAATTTTTCTGGAATATCAAGGTGTATTAGAAGAGCATTTTTAACTTCCTCCATCCTGTCCGGTGACAGATCCCCCACAGCTTTTAACAATCTTAATTTATCCACTGTTCTTATCTGGTTGCATTTTATTTTAGAATCAGATTTCAGTCCGGACTCATCCTTTAAAATTAAAACCTCGAATGGATACACCCTTTCCATAGAAGATGTTATGGGTATTACTGTTATAGTTGAAGAAAATTCATTGTTCCTGTTGTTGGATATAACCAATGCAGGTCTTGTTTTCCCAATCTCATGTCCTGCTACAGGTTCCAGGGAAACGAGCCATATCTGCCCCCTTTTTGGAAAGTCATTCAATCGGGCCACCTTTCCATTGTGGCAGCTTCCCACTTATTACTTACTTCTTTATCGGAGCTATACTCATTCTTATATCCTTCAACCAGAAGACCATCCAACTTTTCTTTTTTGTCCCTGTTTATTTTTTCAACTAATGCTTCGGTGATAAATTTGCTTTTATTTCCATAGGCTTCTATCGCCTCGGCAACTCTTTCAGGTATTGTAATATTTAATCTTTTCATTTTAATATTTTTTAGGCTGATCTATTATTATTTTAGTAAATTATTAATAATCATTATAAACACACCATATTATACATACTTATTTGTGTATTATCAATACAGCATTAACCTAAAAATATAATAGCCGGCTGAATCTAAAAACCCCCAATCGTACTTGTAACCATATCCTAAAAGACCCAAAAGAAGCAGGATTATTAAATAATCTTCTCAGCGCAGATCTTACTGGAATTTGACCTAAAAATTTTCTGACTCTAGAAGTGACAGGATAATTATAGTTATAACTGGCAGACCTGCAAAATATACATCTACAGCAGCGTATAGTTTGTCCTTCAAACAGAAGGAATAACAGTAGAGGAAGCAGAAGTGGAACCGGTAATAGAAGAGAAGGTTGAACCAAACTTCTGGCAAAAATTTATAAATCTATTCAAAAAGGAATAGAAGAATAAATCAAAATTAAATCAACCTTGATCAGCTGGAAGGCTTTTCTATTAGTTCTACATCCTTTACAATATAATCGCCATCACGGTATATTTTCAGGCTGACAGTATCGCCTGGATTATGCCTGAGCAGCTGGGCCAGAAGTTCATAAGGATCCCTTATTTCTTTGCCGTTAAATTCTGTGATTATATCTCCATTTTTAATACCTGCATTATCTGCAGGATAGCCCTTCATTACACCTGCAACATAGACGCCGACGATATCTGTTGTGTTCTCCCCCATCTCTATGCCGATAAAAGGAATCCTTGCTTCTCCATATTCTATTATCTGACGGGCAATATTTACCGCGGTATCTGCAGGAATAGCAAATCCTATACCAACATTCGCTCCTGAGGGCGATAGTATTATAGTATTGATACCTATAACCTGCCCTGCAGCATTAAGTAAAGGACCCCCGCTGTTACCCTGATTTATGGCAGCATCAGTCTGCACTAGATCCACCATGGGTATTGTATCAGCATAAGCAGAAATATCCCTTCCCTTGGCACTGACAACACCGGTAGTAACCGTCTGAGTCAGGCCAAAAGGACTGCCTACCGCAATTGCTATCTCTCCTACCCTTACCTTTTCTATAGAGGTAAAGGATGCTTCTTTTAGATTATCGGCAACAATTTTTATAACTGCGATATCCGTTTCCTCATTTTCTCCCACAAGTTCGGCTTCGTATTCTGTCCCATCATATAAAGTAACAAGGAGTTCTTCTGCCCTGGCTGCTACATGGCTGTTAGTAATAATATAGCCGTCGCTTGAATAAATTATTCCCGAGCCTATTCCCTCGCCTTCCCTTATATTGCCGAAAATATCTTCCTGTTTCACGGTCACCTGTATATTTACTACTGAAGGAGTTATATCTTCTACCAGTCTTGTTATTGCATCATTGAACCCGTCAAGAGTAAGCATCGGACTTTCTTTTTTATCTTCCAGCTTATAATCTTCATCTTCAGCCTTTTCTTCAACAGCAGCTGCCTCTTCTTCTTTATCCTCCTCTTTATCATCTGATCCAATATGAAGGTCGATTAGGGGTGTTAAGCATCCAGTAAAAATTACTGCTACACAGGTAAACAAAACAAATATAAATACAATCACTGCTAAGCTAATCCTGTTTTTTTTCATTTATACCATCCTCATCTATAAAGTTATTAATCTACAGACACCAAGACATACTGATTATATAGCCCTCCTTTTTAATTTTACATTTAATGCCGCACTTTTATCAAGTCACATATCCAATCTAAAAAATCAAGTTAGACTTGCTGATCATATCTTTTGCCTTTTCTAAATAATAAATCCTATTTTTAAATATTTTCGCATAGAAAGCTTAAAAGATTCTTAAAAAATATTAAAATCATCCTCTTTCAAAAAATAAACGATAAGCCTGCTGGCTGAAAAACCCCATTTACTTTTATAACAATGTAAATATTTCTGCAATAATTATCGAAATTAAATTACTTTGGAATTGTAAAATGGTCTAAGAATGATAGACTTATTAGATAATACAGGGAGAAGATATGGAGAATAATAAAAAAGTCATATTTTTAATAAGGCATGGAAATACGGAATTCAATAAAAAAAAGCTTTTCAGGGGACATTTTGATGTTCCTCTGGACAGTGACGGCATAAAACAGGCAGAAGAAACTGGAAAATTCCTTAAAGTCATAAATTTTGATGCTATATTTTCAAGTCCTTTAAGCAGAGCATACAAGACTGCTGAGATCATAAAAAATTATCAGAAAAGCAGCATAGAGTTTATAAAGGAAGATGGATTTATGGATCTCAATTTTGGTGATTGGGAAAGCAGGGGATATGATGAAGTAAAATCAGAGTATCCAGAGATCTTCAACATGTGGATGAGAGAACCCTACAAAGCAGCAATTCCAAAAGGAGAAATGCTGTATGATGCCCAGAAAAGGTCCTGGGAGACTTTAAAGAGGATTGTCGCAAACAATAAAGGCTCTTTTCTGGCAATTGTAACGCACAGGATTATTACTAAGCTGCTTATATCAAAAATGCTTGATATCGGCGAGTCCGGCATATGGAAAATCAATCAGGATCCGTGCTGCATCAATATTTTTGAATTTAACTACGGTTATTTTTTTGCTTCCAAGTTAAACTACAATTTCCATATAGTAGATATCAAAGATAGTTTCTTTAGGATAGATTAAAGATAAGAAAAGAATTGCTATCATCCATTTTAAACTTATAAAATGTCTTCCGGGCACCGAACATATAATCCTCAAAAAGTGAACATATTTAAATTGAAGATAGTTTTATTATACGGTTCCTGCCGCTATCATTATACTGGCATGATTTATATTAAAAATTAAAGACATTCCGCAAATAATATTAGTACATAAGATATAATTATTCTTATTTGTTTTTAATCTCTTTTTCTATTTCCCAGAAGAATAATATCCTTCAGGGCTTTCTTATCCTTTGCTTCCAACCACATTTTCTCAAAATCCTCCTCGGCGATAATCTGGGATATAAAAGTATGAGTACGGAGCATCATATTTCTTTTATCTCTTGTGGCAATAATAAAAAAAGCGGCAATAATTTTAGACTTAGAATGGGGAAATAATATACCATCCTTGCACCGTGCCATTATAAGTTCAAAATAACCACTTTTATCAATAATAATATTGGGTACGGCAATTTTATCTGTAATAAGGGTGCTGCTTTCCCTTTCCCTCCGTGTAAATTTACTGTAAAAGTATCCCGGGTCCATACCCAGTCTCTCAGAAAGTTTTTTAGAAATCTTTTTAAAAAGGCTTTCTATATTTACAGATTCCTTAATGTCCAGGACAGCACATCTTTCAATTACTTTGTGGAAATCATCTTTTACGATATTATCTCTTTCATACACTATTTCCTTTAGCTCATCCTCCAGACCCCTGTCTGTAAGTTTTCTGGACGATGATGTAACACCGTCAATTATATAAAGAAGGGCATATTCTTTACCCCTGGTCCTCTTCCTTCCGTAAAAAAGGTAAATGCACACGCCAATAATAATCAGTATAGCGCTTAATATAATTACATCTCTACCCATTTCTATGATTATAAAAATAAATCCCAGTATCCCTATTATCTGTATCCAGGGAAAAAGCGGAGTTTTAAAACCAGGCTTATAATTCTGTAGTCTGCCGGTTCTGAGCACAATAACAGATAAAATGGAAAGCATGTAGGTTAGAATTACAATAGTTGAAGCAACTTTTATGAGAATATCCAGTTCTAAAAATAAAAAGACAATTATAAATAAACCAGTAGCAAAAATAGAAACATAGGGTGTATTAAATTTTTTATGCAGCCTGTTAAAGAATTCCGGATACAGCTTATCCCTGCTGAGTGCGAAGGGATATCTGGATGCAGACATTATTCCGGCATTAGCAGTCGAGACAAATGCCAGGATGGCTGCTATGCTTAAAAGAATCAGCCCGGGAATCCCCATAGAAACATACGCACCATCCGATATGGGAGTAAGTGAATGGTCAAGGTCTTCAGTTCTTACAATTCCCACAGTAGTAAAAACAACCATACCGTAAAATATAGTGGTAACTATAAGAGATAGCAGCAGGCCAGCAGGTATTGTCCTGCAGGGGTCTTTTACTTCCTCGGAGATACTTGCAACTTTTAGCAGCCCTCCGTAGGCAACAAACACAAATCCGGTAGTAGAAAAAATCGAAAACAATCCATAAGGAGCAAAGGGTTCAAGCCGGCTTATATTTACATGCGGAAGACTCCAGACAACATAGACAAAAAGAATGCCCAGCAGTACAGTTACCAGAATTATCTGGGTTATGCTGGCCTCTTTTACACCGATAAAATTAAGTAGAATAAAAACAATACACAAAAAAATTGCTACTACATGTATATTAAGGTCAACTATTAACCTTACAAAAGCAGCCATACCCACCAGAGCAAAAGCACTTTTAAGAGACAGCGAGAACCAGCTCAGCATTCCGGCAACTGTACCAATGGCAGGACCCAGGCCTCTGGTTATAAAAAAATAATCTCCGCCGGCTTTAGGCATTGCAGTTGATAGTTCTGAAATACTTAATACCCCTATAAGAGCCAGAAGCCCGGCTAAAAAATATGATATTACCACTGCCGGGCCTGCTCTTGCATGGGCAAGGCCCGGTAATATAAATAGTCCAGAACTGATCATCGCGCCGGTGGATATGCAGAAGATATCAATAAGCTTGAGTTCTTTTTTTAATTTCATAAATACTTAAAAAGTATTAAGAAGTTTATTATAGCAGACTATATAACCAGGCCCAAACTATTTAACAAAATTATTAATGATCCTTATTTTATTTCCAAAAAATGCACGGATATTTTCAGCACGGGTAATTTTTAAGGGTAAAAATCTGGATTTTCTTTTTTTTATAATTTTTATAACTTGAAAATAACCTTCTGTCATCAGTTATGAATATGCCATCAAAATATTCCGCAGTTGATAGAAAAATACAGTCATAGACGCTTTCATTAATATCAATTGCTATATTTACCGCATTTTTTAATATCTCTTTATCTATATAAAAGATAATTCCCATTTTGTATAATCTATCAATTATATCCTGATTCTCACCCTTATATCTTTTGATCTTATTTTTTAAAACATTTGCCAGCTCGAATACGGACAATTCCGGTATTACTATTCCAATCTTATTATCCATATATCGATTTAAAATAATATCCGCTTTCTCATTACTCTTCTCGCCATCTTTAAAAAACCACTTTACTATAACCGAAGTATCCAGCACCAGCAATTTACCGCTGCTGTAGGTATTTACCGATTTTTCAGAAATTAAAAAAACATCGTTGCTTAGCTGCTCATTGGTTATGCTATAATCCATTTTACTCCTGCAGGTCCTCCCACCTTCTATCCCTCAGCTTCCTAATCTCCCCTGTAGGATTCCAGCCTTCAAGCTCCTTTGCGATTTTATCCCTTATTTTAAATATATCCTGGATGGCTTCTTTTTTACTTTTTTCGAGAATTTTAATTTCCAGTTCTTTAAAATAGCTTTCAATAGCTTTTCTTATCAGGCCCGAGCGGGTTGAATTGGTTAATTTTTTATACCTATCTACTTTATCCAAATCTTTATCAGGTATGGATATATTTATTCTTGCCATTTTTTTTAAATTTATTTTTTTAATTATTTTTATTAATTATATTACATAAAATAAATGAACACAATTAGTGTGTAATTTATTTACACAATTCCTTTTTACTTTTTAAATCTGGGTAATACCAGATAAATCCGATTGCAGCACTTTAAACATAATACTGAGAGACAGGGAAACAGGGTAAATAAATACTCAGGATGAATGAAGCAGAGGCCGGCACTGGCAAAGAGCCGCGGTAAATTACACACAAGTTCTTATCCTGGATGGGCCCCCGGCATTAATAGATGCTGCGGGCCAGATATAGATGAGCAAGATAATTATAAATATAATCCTGCAGCTACAGATCATTCGGTACAGGATTCGATGTTATACCCCATATACCTGGACCTGTATGTCCGCTAATAATGGTTGTAATTTCCGTTAAAATAAGCTCATCGATCCTTATATCAGGATCATTTTTAACCTTTTCTTCAAGCTCTAAAGCCGGCTCTATATCTGAGCCATAGAAAATCCCGATCTTTTTCTTGTATTGCGGCATTGAATATTTCTTTATCTGCTTATATAGTTCGATAATTGAATTTTTCTTGCTTCTTGCAAATTTTTTAAGCTTTACAATTCCATTATCCAGGACCACAATCGGCTTGAGTATGATTGATTTCGATAAGAATTTTTTTAAAACCGGAGCTCTTCCTCCCATGAACAGGTACTGGAAGTTTTCAAAAGTAGCAAGTAATCTATTATTTTTGGTCATAAAATCTATTATAAGATCTATTTTTTCCTGACTCAGGTTTCTCCGGGCAGCCCTGGCAACCTCAAGAACGATAAACCCAAGACTTATTGCAGCGGTATTGGAATCAATAACCTTTATTTTTGTACCGGGAAAAAGCTTAGCAGCCTGGCAGGCAGTATTAAAAGTTGAAGAAAGCTTAGAGCTAATATGGATAGAATAAATCAATGTCTTTTTGTCATTTTCAATAAGTTTTTTATAAATTTTTTCGAAATCACCTATGGAGGGCCCCGAGGTCTTTATCATTATGCCTGCCCTAAGTTTTTCAAATACCTGCTTATTGGTTATTTCTTTCCCTTCAAGATATAGATTACCTTCATATCCAACATATAATGGTATTACTTCTATTTGATGCCTGGAAGATAATTCGTCAGGAATATCTGAAGTAGTATCTGTTACTACAGCAATATTTTCCATTGACTCTCCAATAATCTGTAATGAATTAAAGTTATTCTATATTATTTAAATTAAAATTAAAAATATTCCTTCTAGATAAGATCTATCTGTAACATTTGTTTAGGTCAATCTGATTTTTAGCTTTATATGATTTATATATTATTCCTGTATTTGCATACTGGGAGGCTTCACTCATCTTTTAAACCAAATCTTTATATACTAAAACAATTCTTCTGTAGAATCTATATTATAACGTTGAATATATTGACATACCAATAAATAATCGATATATTAATTGGTAAAAATAATGGAGAATACAATGAAAACAATTACTGTTTCGCCAAAATATCAAGTAGTAATCCCAAAAGAAATTCGAAATGGATTAAAACTAAAACCCGGACAGAAATTACAGGTTATACAGTTAAAAGACAGAATAGAATATATCCCCCTAAAGGATATTAAAGAAGCAAGGGGTTTTTTGAAGGGAATGGATGCTGAAATTGTAAGGGAAGAAGACAGATTATGAATTTAGTAGATTCTTCAGGCTGGCTGGAATATTTCATTGATGGGAAAAATGCAAAATATTTTTCTCCTGTAATTGAAGACAACGAAAATCTTATTGTTTCAGTTATCAATCTTTATGAGGTATATAAAAAAATAGAAATAGAAAAAAATGAAAATTTTGCAATACAAGCTATAGCTTTTATGGAGCAGCCGAAGATAATCGATTTGACTGAATCAATATCAATTTTTGCAGCCAGGTTAAGTATTGATTTTAAATTACCAATGGCAGATAGTATAATATATGCTACAGCTAAGATGAACGATGCATTAGTATGGACTCAAGATTCAGATTTTGAAAATTTGGAAGATGTCAAATACTTCCAAAAGTAATCTGTGCCGCTAATTTAGGGCGCAAATAAGATACCCTCACTTTTTCATTTCTCTTATTTTGTCCATTTTATAACCTTTCTATATATATGTATTATTTATTGTTTTAATTTTTATTAGCTCTTTATTATATAAATCCTTTAAATATTCTTAGACTGATTTTTGTGTAAATTTTATATTAAATTTAAAAGTAAAATATAGCATAAAAAATTCATTTCATTGTGTAATCTGATAAATAAGAATATTTATATAACCAAAACCCTGAAATCTCCAAAATTTTACAAATATTTAACATCCCGTTAACTTCCTCTTAAAGTCCATGTAATAAGATAATCCTTTGTTAAAAAACCAAAAGGAGGTAGAGGTGGAGATGGAATTATCTGTAGCGATGGATACTTTGTGGATAATGATTGCTGCATTTCTGGTGTTTTCCATGCACGCAGGATTTGCTATGGTAGAAGCTGGCTTTACCAGGGCAAAGAACACGGTAAATATCCTGATGAAAAATTTCATGAACGTATCTGTAAGTCTGCTGCTTTTCTTTTTCCTGGGTTACGGCTTTATATTTGGAAAAAGTATGGGAGGTTTTATAGGAACGGATGGTTTTATACTTAACCTTATCGATCCTTCCAATACCAGGGATTTTGCCTTCTGGTTTTTTCAGGCAGTATTTGCAGCCACAGCAGCTACTATTGTATCCGGTGCAATGGCTGAGAGGATGAAATTTTACAGCTACCTTATTTATTGCGCAATAATTACTTCAGTGGTCTATCCTATTGCGGGCCACTGGATCTGGGGCGGGGGATGGCTGGCAGATCTGGGCATGATAGATTTTGCAGGTTCTACCGTGGTCCATACTGTGGGAGGTTTCTCTGCCCTTGCAGGGACTATGCTTCTGGGTCCCCGGCTGGGTAAATACAATCAGGACGGATCTTCCAATGCAATACCAGGACATAATATAGCTCTGGCAGTGCTGGGGGTATTTATCCTGTGGTTCGGGTGGTTTGGCTTCAACCCGGGCAGTACACTATCTGCCTTAAGTCCAGCTATATCCATCATAGCGGTTAATACTGCTGTTTCAGCTTCTGCGGGAGCATTATCAGCAATGATATTTGTCTGGATACGGTTTAAGAAACCTGATGCATCAATGACCCTGAATGGTTCACTGGCAGGACTTGTGGGAATAACTGCCGGGTGCGCTCTGGTGTCTCCCTTAAGTGCCATAATAATAGGGCTTCTAAGCGGGGTACTGGTGAGTGTCTCAATTGAACTTTTTGACAAGAAATTCCATATTGATGATCCGGTAGGAGCTATATCTGTCCACGGGATCTGCGGGGTGTTCGGCACCATTGCTGTAGGATTATTTGCTCAGGAAGAATATGCAGCCCTCGCCGGGTTTGAAGGAGTAAAGGGTATTTTTTTTGGAGGGAGCGGCTGGCAATTGCTGGTTCAGTTCATAGGGTCGGTCAGTGTAATTCTATGGACATTTGGCTTTATGTTTATAATCTTCTTTATCATGAAAAAAGTAAAAGCCCTTAGAGTATCCAGAGAAGAAGAGCTTAAGGGACTGGATATCGAAGAACACGGGATGGAAGCTTATGGAGGATTCCAGATCTTCCAGAATGATTAAATATGATTTAGATAATACAGAAAATATAGGATACGCATGAAAATGAGAAATATGAAATTAAAAAAATCATGATATTAATAAAATATTTTAACTAGAGATGATATGGAGGGGATCTATATGAAATTAATAATAGCTATGATACAGCCGCATAAGTTGCCGGATGTAAAGCAGGAACTTTTCAAAAGTGAGATATATAAGATAACAGTTACCAATGTACTGGGAGCGGGACAGCAAAAAGGTTACAAAGAGACCTACAGGGGAGTAATCACAGAAGTAAATCTTTTAAAAAAAGTCAGACTGGAGATTGCTGTAAATGAAGAATTCGTAGACCCTACAATTGAAGCAATAAAAAAAGGCGCATACACCGGCAATATAGGCGATGGCAAGATATTTGTCCTGGATCTTCCCCGCTGTATAAGGATAAGGACCGGTGAAGAAGGTGAAAAAGCTATCGGCTAGGCAGAGAGATTTAAATAATCTTATAAGAACTTGATGTTAATAACCTTATTACATTTATGTTATATATCGCCTTGCTCTAATATAATTAAATTTATTTAAAGATTTGTTTTTGATAGAATATGCATGCCGGGAAATTTTTTCCGCCTATTTATTCTATGAAAGGAAATAAGATGCTTATACTTGGCCTTATCTTTATAATCGCGGGTATAGTACTTTTATTTATAGGAATCAATATAGTTTCCTATATTATTTTACCCATCGGTGTCCTTATAATCCTTTTTGCAGGCTTTAGGACCGTAAGGCCGATAGAAAGAGGCGTAATAGAGAGATTTGGGAAGTTCCAGAGGATAAAAGATGCCGGCCTTACATGGATAATACCCATGGTCGACAAGATGTACAGGGTGAATATAACTGAGCAGATGGTAGATGTCATGCCTCAGATGGTCATAACCAAGGACAAGCTCAATGCTGAAGTCGATGCTGTGGTCTACTATCAGATAAAAGATGTAAAGGCAAGCATATATAATGTAGATGACCACAGGGCCCAGCTTACCAGCCTGGCAAGGACCACGCTCAGGGCAGTTATAGGCAATATGACACTTACAGATGCCAATGAAAAGAGAAGCGAAATAAATACACAGGTCGAGACTGTCCTTGACAAGGAGACCAACAGCTATGGAGTCGAAGTTCTCAGGGTTGAGATACAGAAGATACAGCCTCCCCCGGATGTACAGGAAGCTATGAACAAGGTTGTAAAAGCGGAACAGGAAAAGATAGCTGCTATGGACATGGCTACAGCTACAGAGACCAGGGCTGACGGGGAAAAGAGGGCAGAGATAAAGAAGGCAGAAGGTGTAAGGCAGGGGCTTATACTTTCTGCTGAAGGACAGGCTGAGTCAATAAGGCTGGTTGCACAGGCAGAAGCAGAAAAGATAAAGGTTGTAAATGAGTCGGCTCAGAAATATTTTATAGGTAATGCCCAGATACTTAAAAAAATAGAGTCAATTGAAAATTCCTTAAAGGAAAACGCCAAAATAATCGTTGATACGAACAAGGTCCAGACAATTGTGACAGAAGCTGCTGGGATAACACCCATACCAAGGGAAGAGGTAAAAGGAACTGCCGGAGCAAAATAATCACTTATTAATAGCAAAAAGGCCTGCTACAATCCGGCATCAGACCTTTATATTATTATTTCTGTTAGCCTGAGACTACTCCACTATTTTGTTCTGTTTCAAACTATATACAAAAAAAACTAATAACTAAACCGGCTAAATAGAGATTTTTAAAAAAATAGATACTATTCTAAAGGCTATACCTGCAAATAATAAGCCGTAAAATGCTGAGACCAGGGTTAATATAATTGCTTTCTTTGCTCCAAACTCCTTCCAGATCATGCCTGTGGCAATAATACATGGTATTCCCAGGGTGGTTGCCATTCCAAATGTATAGATCTGGATAGGTGTTAAAACTTCCGCTATTCTGCTCCCAAGGACAGAAAAAAGCATTGCTGCAGACAGGTCTTTCTGTAAATAGCTAAAAAGCCACGGCACAACAGCTACGTCAGGCAAACCCAGCCACCATGTAATGGGAGAAAAAGGTTTTACCACCATTTTTGTAACACCCAGGATATCCAACCCCGAATAAACCATTCCTCCTATAATAAGGAAAGGTATTACCACATAAACAAAGGACTTCATTCTTATCCAGCTCTTTGTAAGGATATTTTTTATCGAAGGTGCCCTGTAAGTCGGAAGCTCTGGTAATTCATGGAAAATCGGTTTCTTCTCAATTTTCATTATCTTCTTCATAATAAAAGCAAAGATTAAAAAAGCAACAACAATAGAGACTAAAACATATACTGCCAGTAGTTTACCTCCGAAATGACCGACTATTCCCATTATTATAGCAAGCCTTGAAGAGCATGGGATGGCAGTAAAAAGGGATGTTGTATAGAATCTTTCTTTTTCTGAAGACAGGATTCTTGTAGCACTTGCACCGGGAACTGTGCAGCCCAGACCCAGAGCCAGCGGTATAATCGCTTTACCGGGCAGGCTTAACTTCCTTAAGAACCTTTCAGCGTTTATAACAAATCTTGAAAGAAGCCCGCTATCTTCAATAAGAGTAAAAATTATATAAAATATAAAGACATATGGCAGAGCAATAGAGACACCGGCCATGACTCCTGTCAGCCCCGCTTCAAAGGCCATGCCGAGAAAGCTGTTTCCCAGATCCAATACAGGTAAAATCGTACTTTCAGCAAACCCCATAAGGGTTTCTTCTATCCATCCTCCAAGATAGATCAATATTCCAAATATTATTCCAAAAGCAAGTACAGTTAAAACCGGGCCCCACACACGGTGCAGGAGAACCCGGTCAATTCTATCTTCCAGATTCCTTGTTCTCTGCTCTATTTTGACTAATTGGGTAATCTTTTCTGCAATAAAGGCAGCAGTACCATATCTGGTTATAGATATGTCCCAGTCAACCTTTGGATGTTCTTTCAGGCTTTCTCTTACCTTTTCAATTATACTTTTATCTTTTAAATACTTATAATAATCTTCGTCTTCTTCAAGGATTCTTAACGAAACAAATCTATGCGGTAATTCACTATTTACATTGCCTGATATCTCCCCTATCGCTCTTTCGATATCATCATCATATTTAACAGAGAAAGCTATGGTATTTTCTTCTTTGATTCTTAATAATGCTTCTATAAGTTCTTTAATTCCTTTGTTTTTTATTGGATTAATAGGAACTACAGGGATGCTCAATAATTGAGACAGTTTATTATGATCTATAATGATCCCCTTTTCCTCGGCACCCTCTATAAAATTTAAGGCTACAATAACCGGGATCTTAGCTTCCAATACCTGAAAGACCAGATACAGACTCCTCTCGAGTGATATAGCGTCAGCAATTACTACTGCCCCGTCAATATCGCTTTCGAATAATGCTCTCTCTGTAACTTTCTCTTCTTCACTTCTATCTGAAATAGAATATATCCCTGGAGTATCCTCAAACTCTATTTTTGTTCCATCGAATGTCTTTTTTGCCTTTGTAACTTCTACAGTTGTCCCGGGATAGTTGGATACTATAACCTTTGGACCGACCAGAGAATTAAGCAAGGTTGATTTCCCTACGTTCGGCTGTCCGATCAGGAGTATCTTAAGTTCATGCATGTTTTACTACCTTAACCCCCTTAGCTATATCCTTACCTATTGCAATTTTTTTATTATTTACATAGACAACAAATCCATCCGGGGTCTCATGCATAATTTTAATTTTTTCTCCCGGAAATATTCCCATACTTACCATTCTCTCGAATAATCCTCCGACAGAAAATTCTATATCAGTAATCAGACCTTCCCTGTTTAGTCCAAATTTTCCAAGGGGAACACTTGTTCCGTCAAATGTTGATAACTTCTTTATGTTATTGAGGGCTTCCTCGGAGATATAATGCTCTAAAAAATCAATTTCCTTATAAAGATTTTTGTTATTTCTTATTTCCTTAAAATAATCTTCAAGTATAGAGTATTTTTTGATTATATAATCTACTTTATTTTTTCCATTTTTTGTTAATGTAATAAATCCTTCTTGCAGCTTGATCAGACCTTCTTCCTCCAGTTGTCTGATTACTCTGGAAATAAAAGAGTCGGAAGCCTTAATCTTTGTTTCTATAGACTTTAAAGAAACCTTTTTACCTTTATCTTCACCACAAATATGCAAAATATCATCTTTAACAATCTGAATAATTGACTTTTCTGACTCCCTAAAACGCCTTTCCTCTTTTTCCCCGATTTCAATATTGTAAAAGGGCTTCCCTATCCATCCGGTAAGAAAATCCTTCATGGGCTCGCCAAGCTCTTCCCTGACCTTTTTTAATAGCTCTCTGCCTTCCTCGGTTGTCTTATAATATTTATGGATCTTTCCATGTTCATTGATCTCATCCATAACAAGATACCCTTTTTCGGTCAGATCATGCAGTTTTGGATAAAGACTCCCGGCACTTACTCTATGATCATGATCATGCTCGAGTTCTGAGAGATCGATCCCGCTAATTGCCTGCTCGTTTGCTTTCCAGAGAATATAGAGACAGAACAATCCTCTCTCTAACTGCTGGGTAAAATTTTTAAAATCTATAGTTTCCCCCATTGTAACCCACTTATATTATCAATTTTTGATATCAATAATTGATGATATAATACAAAATCGCTCAATGTCAAGATTTATATCAAAATTTTTTGTTATAAATATGATATTATTAGTTTCAATCAAAATTATTAAGTGTCGCGTTTTCAGTCAATAGCACTTATTGCAATATACGTAGATTGAATACCTATCAAATATAATATTGATTTAAAATATATAAGATGAAATTCTTTAAGTAACTTGATGATTAAGAATAATTATAAGAAAGTGAAGACCAAAGGCAGTAACTTCAATTAGACCTCGCTTTAGCAGATTATAATCAGGAAGAATGAATGCCAAAATGTTTGGGCTGATATATCTACAGATAAGCAGCATTTTTAAAAATCAATAAAATTAGATCCGGGATTTTTAAAACTCTAAAGATAACCGTAATATGTCATATATTTATTTTGATACTATCACCCTCGACCTTTACTTCATAAACCTCGAGGTCGCCTGTCTTCAATTTCATTATACCGATCTTAGGCCCTGAAATGTTCTTCCCTGTTGTAATGTCAAACTTTGCTCCGTGTACAGGACAGGTTACTACTTTTCCATCAAGCGTACCCATGGACAGGTTGCCGCCTTTATGGGTGCACTTTTTATTGAGTGCATAATAGTTGCCATTATAATTTACAACCATTATTTCCTTTCCTCCGGCCGAAAATGGTTTCATTGTCCCTTCGGGAACCTCACTGGTCTTTGCAATCTCGGTTAAGTTCATCTATGCCCTCCTTTATTTATTGATATTAATATTTTAAGTATAATTAAATCTTCTAAATATTCAAACCAATCAACCTCTAAGAGATGAAGGATGGAAATATAAAATAATAGTTCTATAATATATAATATTATAAAAAGGTCCGGTGAAATTTTTTTTATTTTATATTATTTAATAATCGGACCTGGAAAGTTCCTGTTTACTATCTATAAAAATATTTTTTAAATGACAGACACTATAATAATTATACTGGTATCATCTGCTATTGCACTTCTTCTGGGTATCTTAATAGTACTTGTAAACACAATTCTACCCAAGGAGAAACAAAAACCCGAAAGGGTAGAAAAAATACTTAAGATCATACCGCAAAGAGATTGCGGAGCCTGCGGGTATCCGGGATGCCAGAGATATGCCGAAGCTCTGGCAGAAAATCCGGAAATAATCTTAAAGCACCAGTGCCCTTTTATGATGAGGGATAAAGAAAAGGTTGCAGAGCTTGAAAAAATACTCGGCACCAGCCTTAAAAAAGATTAATGATGCAATAAGTCTTTATGGTTAAAGAAATCATTCAAATAAAACTTTAAATTTCCCGTATCCGCGCTCTTCCATCTCCTCAAACGGTATAAAATCCAGAGAACCGCTATTTATGCAGTAGCGCAGACCACCTTCTTCTTCAGGACCGTCATAGAACATATGTCCCAGATGGCTATCACCACTCCTGCTTCTTACCTCTATTCTTTCCATGCCAGCTGTTGTGTCTACATTATAGGTTACAACATCCCAATGTATCGGCCTTGTAAATGATGGCCAGCCGGTACCTGAATCAAATTTATCAACGGATAGAAACAAAGGTTCACCAGTTACTACATCAACATAAAGACCGCTTTCTTTATTGTCCCAGTATTCATTATTAAATGGATTTTCTGTGTAATTTTCCTGGGTTATACTGAACTGAAGGTCAGTTAATTTTTCTTTTATCTCCTCTACGGATGGCTTAAGATAATCAGCAGGGTTTACAACTGGCTTTTCCTCCGGTATTTTGGTCAGATCTATATGACAGTAACCACCAGGATTTTTTCCTAAATAATTCTGGTGGTAATCCTCTGCCAAAACGTAATTCTTAAGAGGCTCGATCTCTGTTACTATTTCCCTGTCATACTTTTTCTGTTCATCTGAGGTAGCCTCCTCGATTACCTTTCTATCCTCCTCATCCACGTAGTATATACCTGACCGGTACTGGCT
>CAYROY010000016.1:0-6252 GCA_964426155.1 uncultured Actinomycetota bacterium | reverse complement strand
AAATGCATTTAGATATGCAGTAGACAGGATGACAGGACATTATGAGAACAGAAAAATAGATCTTGTACTTGGAGCCGAGGCAAGGGGGTTTATTTTTGGAGCTGTTATAGCATATAAACTGGGAGTAGGTTTTATTCCCGTAAGGAAACCAGGGAAGCTTCCTTTTAAAACCTGCCAGGCATCTTATGATCTTGAGTATGGTCAGAATGTTTTGCAAATGCATATAGATGCTGTTAAAAAGGGAGACAGCATACTTATAGTCGATGACCTTGTGGCGACGGGCGGAACTGCCAGAGCAAAAGCGGAACTTGTAGAGCAGATGGGCGGCATAGTAGAGGGTTTCTGCTTCTTAATTGAACTGGAATTTTTAAACCCCCGTAAGGCCCTTAAAGGATATGATGTTTTTTCGGTTGTAAAATATGAATCAGAATAAGGTAAAGAGCTAAGATTCTTTATAAGTTTGACTGCAAATGGATTATTTAACTATAATAAAATGAATAATTTTTAATAGTTATTCAAATTTATAGGAGGTTAATATGGCGGAAAAGAAAAATGAGGAAGGCAAAGGCGATGGCGAAGATCAGGAATTAAAGGAAAAGATGACCCGTGAAAACATGGGAGAAAAAGAAGCCGGGGGACAGGCTGATGAAGGATCCGCAAAAGGAGCTGACAGTGAAGAAAAAATAGAGAATAAAGAGGAGGAAATGATCAGGCAGCTTCAGGAGGAAATAGATAAACTTACAACTAAAGATATAATTTCACAGATGATGACCTCGCTTTCCAGTCTTGCTTATAAAAAGATGGGAATACCTTCAGGAGTTAATGATAAATTTAAAGATAAAATTCAGGCTAAGATGGCTGTAGATGCCTTTGCTGCTCTCTTTGAGGTCATTAAGGATGAGATCAGCGCCCAGGATACTGAGAATTACCAGAATTCCCTTTCAAATCTTCAGCTAAATTTTGTAAAAGCTTTTTGATTTTGTTTTAATCTATTTATTGCCGCCTGGTCCTATATATAAAATATGCTATGTGCTGTAAGTATTTATTATGATTTTTGCGGCCTAATTAGATATTTGACATTCTGACTACAAATAAATATACTCATATACATAAAAATGCAAGGAAATTATAAATGGAGATGTCCATGATTGAAAAAAAGCAGGATTATTTTAGAGTTCCCATAACGATGCCTTCTGATATGGTTGCCTATTTAGAAAATCTTGGTATAGAATGTAAGAGGTCAGGAGGGCATAAGATTGCGAATACAATGATTGTTAGATGTGCCATAAGGCTGCTGATGGATATGGATCTGGATTTATCTAAAGTGAAGACGGAAGAAGAGCTTGAGGACAGGATAAAAAAAGCAGCAAGAAAATACTAGATTTTTCCCAATATAATCAGGCACCAGCCAATAAAAATAATAATATATTTAGCACCATCAATATCTTCGATATTGTTTATTTAATGCATCAATGAACCGATATTTTTTGTAGCATTAATGTTGAGTTATTATTTGATTAATATATTACCACCTTTATGAATCAAAAAAGAAATAATTATAATTTCCTTTAAGATATTTATAAATAAGATACTTTGTAATGCTGTTTTTTTCTTTTTGTCTAAAATGGTAATTTATTTTAAGAGCATTTTCATTATAATATTGATGATGTCTATAGGCTTATGCTGTTGCATGTTGTACTCTGAATAAAATAAAATATTTAAGGGAGGAGAAATCGAAGATGAAGGAGCAAAGGACAGATCTCCTTATAATAGGTGCGGGACCGGGAGGACTCGGGGCTGCGCTTTATGCAAGAAGGTCCGGGCTTGATTTTATAATAGTTGAAAAAAACATGGCCGGGGGTCAGATAATAAATACAAACCTTGTAGAAAATTACCCGGGGCTGATGGATAATATATCCGGTTTTGAACTTGCCCAGAAATTTGTAGAACACTGCAGAAAACTTGATATTGAAATACAGGAATACTCTCCAATAAATTCGATCGAGCAATTGGAGGATGAATCAGATTTATCAGGCAATTTATTCAGATCTTCGGGCGAAGATACTTCATTCTATTCAAGAGCTATCATTATCGCAACCGGTGCTAAGCCATCCAGGTTAAAAGTCAAGGGAGAGACTGAACTTATGGGTAAAGGGGTGTCTTTTTGTGCCACATGTGACGGAGCGCTTTTCAGGGATAAGATAGTTGCAGTAGTAGGAGGTGGAGACACTGCTGTAGAGGAAGCTTTGTTCCTTACTAACCTGGTGAAAAAGGTATATCTGATTCATAGGAGAGACGAGCTCAGAGCATGCAATATGCTGCAATGCAGAGCCAAAGAAAATGAAAAGATTGAATTTATATGGTCTTCTATCATAGAGGAGTTTGTGGGAAATGAAAAACTTGAAGCAGTAATAATCAAAAATAAAAATAACGGTAAGTCTAGAAAGCTGGATGTTTCTGCAGTTTTTGAATATGTTGGGTGGCAGCCAAACTCTGAGCTTGTAAAGAATCTCGTAGATCTGGATGAAAAAGGATTTATCGCTACTGACATGACCATGAAAACATCAAAAGAAGGAATATTTGCTGTTGGCGATGTGAGGAATACTCCCTTCAGACAGGTCATAACCGCAGTGGCTGATGGAGCAGTAGCATCCATGTATATTGATAAATATTTTATGGAGAAGGGTTAGATTGATTAGATGTTGTTGATGAGGAAAAATATATCAGGAAGCAATGTAACCGATCTACAGAGGAGGTTGAAGCTTCTTGGCTATGATTTAGGCAGCCCGGGAGTAGACGGTATATTTGGTCAGCAGACAGAAGATGCTGTTAAAAAATTTCAGCAGGACAGGGGTCTTTTAGTCAGCGGAGTGGTTGATCAGGAAACCTGGAATGAGGTGGTGGATGCAGGATATAAGATAGGAGACAGGCTGCTATATCTTAAGAACCCTCCTTTCAGGGGAGATGACGTAAGGACACTCCAGCTCTGGCTCAAAATACTCGGCTTTTACCCTCATGATGAAAATGGTATCTTTTGCGAAAAGACCCATAGGGCACTGCTTGAATTCCAATCTAATATGAATATAAGTGATGACGGCATAATGGGTAAAAGGACAGTAGAAAATCTGATGAGGCTTCAGAGGATAATAAAAGCCAGAAAGACATCAGATTTTCCATATATAAAGGATGCAGGTAAAAAGTACAGCATAATAAAAAGCAGTATTGTTCTTGATTACGATCCAGGTCATGGAGATATAAATAACCCGGATCTGAAAAGTGGAGATTCATTCATAAATGAGAGGATATATATATGCAGAAATATAACCGGTTTCTGCAGTGAAATACTTTCTGGATACGGTTATTCAGTCAGGACCACCTTTAATGAAGACGAAAACCAGGGAGTGTTTCTTTTTGATAGGATTTTAAATGCAAACAACAGTGGTTCCGATTATCTTGTAAGCATTAATCTGAATTATTCTTCTGATCCGGGGGCAAATGGATCCAGTTGTTATTATTTCAGAGGTTTAAAATCATATTCAGTTGCAGGTTTTAGGCTTGCAAATGCGATACAGGATAATCTGGTGAGCGGACTTGGTTTGCTTGACTGCCGCGTCCACGGTGCCGGTTATGCAATATTGAAGAATACTGAGATGGTATCGGTGCTTGTGGAGCCTGCATTTATATCAAACAGGGAACAGAGGGAAAGACTTAAGGATACCGAGTACCAGAAAAAGCTGAGTGAAAAAATATCAGAAGCTATAAAAATGTATATAGAAGATTAATTTATTACGGTAAATAAAGAAAACATGTAAATAAAGTTTTACTTGAATTTGAGTCATTTGAAATAAAAATGTATTTTATCTACGATAAATTTTATCTCAAACATGGAAATGGCCCCTTCCATCCGGAAAGCCCGGAGAGATTAAAGAATATAAAAATAGCAGTAGACAGCATGAAACCGGGTTACACCATTAACCATATAAGACCTTTGAAAGCAGATGAGAAGCAAATAGGAATGGTCCATTATCCAGAATACATAGAAAAGGTAAAAAGGTTATCATCGGAAGGCAGGTTATCATTTCTTGATGCAGATACCGGTGTAAATAAACATACATATAGCTGTGCTCTTCTTGCTGCCGGGGGCTGTTTTACCGGCCTGGATCATATACTTAAGCCTGGCACTTTATGCCGGAGGTTTTTTCTCGCCTGCAGGCCTCCAGGGCATCATGCATTTCCATACAGGGGAAGTGGATTCTGCATATTTAACAATATTGCGCTTGGAATAAAATATGCCAGGGGGGAATATGGTATAAAAAAGGTAGCTGTAGTTGATTTTGATGCTCACCACGGAAATGCCACACAGGAGATCTTTTACGAGGATTCCAATGTATTCTACATTTCAATGCACCAGTATCCTTATTATCCAGGGACGGGAGATCTTAGCGAGGTGGGATATGGAAGAGGTGAAGGTTTTAATTTGAATTTACCTTTTGCTTCAGGCACAAAAGAACCTGATTACCTTGTATCTATTGTTGATATAATACTTCCACTTCTCGAAAGATTTGAACCCGGTCTAGTTATGGTAAGCGCAGGATATGATTCACATATGGATGATAGGATCTCGTCATTGGGACTGCTGGAAGAATCATACTATAAGATAATGCTGGCCCTTTCTGCTTTTTCCAGGTGGTCATGTGATGGCAGACTCGGCATAGTTCTTGAGGGCGGATATAATCACATATCGACTTCAAGAAGTGTGGTCAGCACTATTTCTGCCTGTATGGACGATTATGCTGAAGGCAGGATTAAAACAGTTGACGATCTGAAAACTCTATTCGGGATAGATGATAATTATAGGAAAAAATCGGTGAGAAACAGGGATATAATTAATAAAATAAAAAAATACTTTAACCTGGATTAATAATATGAAAATAAGAGCACTGCTATATAGTGGTTTAGCCATACTGATAATACCACTTTTGCTAGTAGTTGCTTCATCCTGCAGAAATTACGGAGGAGATTTTGATATTGTCTATTTTTTCAAAACTGAACCCGAGAAAACAGTAATTGATTTTCTTGAATCACTGGATAACAAAGACGCTGTATATATTTATAACAACCTGATGATTTCAGAGGACAAAAGTACTATTAGCAGGGAGAAATTTCTGGAAGAGTTTTCAGTTATCCTTGAAGATATTTCATCGATAAGCATTATAAGTACAGTATACCTCGGTTACGAGGATGAGATGAGTAAGGTAGTTGCAGAATTTGATGTAACATATCAGAACGGAGAAATAAAGAATTACAAGAAGTATTTTTACCTTATTGAGGAGAACGATATGTGGAAAATATTACTCGAAAAAACCTTCATATAATAAATGTATATATTATTTAAAAAATTTATAATATTTGATAAAATATTTATCTAAGAATATGGTGAAGAACATAAAAAAATTGCTTCAGTTTATTGTGGTATTGTTATTTATGGCAATGTATCTGACTGGATGTATGCCTGATGCAGGAGATTTGTTTTCTTCAAAACTAACCGGCAATAAGGATGTCGATGAAGAAGTTACACCATTCGGAGATACTTCAGATGAAAATATAGAGGGCCTTGATTCAAGATTAAGCAATTTAAAGGAGGGTCTGGTAAGCTCTCCGGTAATACTTTCACATGTATCAGGTCAGAAGATTTTTGCGAGTGGAGAGAAAGAGGTAATATATCTATACGGACTTGCGGAAAAAGGTAATAATATAGAAGTATATGTTAACGGGTTACTTGAGCAGACCGGGATAGCTGTAGATCAGAATGGAAATTTTGAAACTGTTAATGGTGTTGAAATAATCAAAGGGAAAAATATTATAGAACTGATAGCCCTAAATTCTTCAGGCAGGAAGAGCAGTCCAACAAAATTCGAATTATTTTTGTCAGTACCGGATAAAGTTGAATATGAAGTCTATAATAATCCAACAGACCTTGAAAAGATAGAAAGTTATTACTATACAGAAGAGAGTAATCCGGCAGTTTATATCAGAGGCAACTATTCAGCGGGCTCGATTATGTATATTCAGGCAAATGACCGCATAATAGGAGAAATAACCACTGGTGAGAACGGGATTTTTGCGCTGGAGGATATAGTGCTAAAGAATGGCGATAATGAAATTGCAGTATGGGCTGTTACACCAGACGGTTATGTTTCTGCACCTGTTTTTACAGGCATTACTGTTTTTAAAGATATGATTACACCGTAC
>CAYROY010000015.1:0-4434 GCA_964426155.1 uncultured Actinomycetota bacterium | reverse complement strand
TAATAGCCTTCTGGTGGCTGCTGCTTCCTCCAATTTTTTTCGCTTTTTTTGGCACAACCATGCTTCTACACCCAATCTTTATTTTTTCTTAAAAGACAGACCAAGCTCTTTTATTTTGTCTTTTACTTCCTGGATCGACTTCTGGCCTAAATTCCTGATGTTGAGCAGGTCATCCTCAGCATATTCAAGAAGTTTTTCGACCGTATCGATCCCTTCCCTTTTAAGACAATTATATGCTCTTACAGACAGCTCAAGTTCCTCTATTGAAGGATATTCCTGCTTTGTATCTTCCTCTTCTATCTTCTCGAATATCGGCACATCCTTATTTGCCTTATCCGAAAGATCCATTAAAAGACCCATATAGTCATTAATTATTTTTGACGCCTGGCTCAGGGCTTCTTCCGGCTTGATGCTGCCATTGGTTTTTATATTGATTATGAGTATGTCAAAATTCGTTACCTGCCCCACTCTCGTATTTCCTACTTTGAAAGAAACCAGTTTTACCGGAGAAAATATAGTATCCAGGGGTATGACTCCCAGAGGTTCCCCTTCCATATTGTTTTCTTCTGCCGTCCTGTAACCCTTATCTTTTTCTATCCTTATTTCTGCTTTCATGCTCCCCTTTTTTGTCAGGGTGCAGATATAGCAATCCGGATTTACTATTTCTACTTCTGACGGAAGGCTTATGTCTGCAGCTTTTACCACCGCAGGGCCCTTTTTCTCAAGTTTCAATATTAATGGATCATCAGAATCCATTCTGAACACAACATCTTTTAGATTTGCCGCAAATTCTATCATATCTTCCCTCATGCCTTCAATGGTAGAAAATTCATGCATTGTATTTTCTAACCTTATGCGGGTAACTCCAACACCTTCAATCGAAGATAGAAGAACTCTTCTGATAGAATTGCCTAGCGTATTCCCAAAGCCTCTTTCCAGCGGTTCCAATATGAAATCACCCTGGAAATCATCCTTTGACTTTACTTTTACATTGGGTTTATGCATTTTTAACAATTGATATCTACCTCCCGGAGAAAGAAAATTTTTTTATCTGGAATAAAGTTCGATTATTACCTGCTCATTAATCGGGACCTGTATATCCTCCCTTTCAGGGAATCTTACGACCTTGCCTTTCAGCTTTTCGAGATCCGATTCAAGCCAGTCGGGAATATTTATTGTCCCACCGGTCTCCCTGGCTTCAAGCACAGGCTTTATCTCAGTGCTTGAAGCAGCTATGCCTATTTCCTGGCCTTCCCTTACCGGATATGAACTTATATCCAATTTGTTGCCATCCACAGTTACATGACCGTGGTTTATAAGCTGCCTTGCCTGTGCTCTTGAAGTTGCAAAGCCCATCAGATATACAATATTATCCAGCCTGGTCTCCAGAAGCTGAAGAAGGACCTCACCGGTTATACCCTTCTTTTTTACTGCTTTCCTGTAATAACCTGCAAACTGTCTTTCAGCCAGACCGTAATATTTTTTTGCTTTTTGCTTTTCCCTTAGCTGGGTAAAATACTCTGTCTCTATTACTCTTCTCTTCGCCCTCTGGCCCGGTGCGTAAGGTTTTCTTTCAAGCGGACATTTATCAGTAAAACATTTCTGCCCTTTCAAGAACAACTTTTCCTTTTCACGTCTGCACTGCCTGCATGCTGCACTTTTTACTATAGACATTTATTCAAACTCCTTATTGTTAATATATAAAAGGATAAACTATTTTTACGGCCTGCGTCTTCTTCTCTGCCGACAGCCATTGTGAGGAACCGGTGTTACATCTGTTATAGCGCCTATCTCAAGGCCTGCTGCCTGAAGCGACCTTACAGCAGTTTCCCTTCCCGAACCTACACCCTTTACTCTGACATCTACTCTAACCATTCCATGCTCCTGTGCATTCTTCGCAACAGCAGTAGCTGTCACCTGGGCAGCAAAAGGGGTACTTTTCCTTGAACCTTTAAAACCCTGCCCGCCTGAGCTTCCCCATGCTATCGTATTTCCATTCTGGTCCGTTATGTTTACAATGGTATTGTTAAAAGTAGACTGAATATGTGCAATACCGTAAGGAATATTCTTTTTATCCCTGCTTTTTACTCTTTTAGAACCTTTAGTTTTTTTTGCCAAATTTTCCTCCTGGAATTATATCACTGAGTACTTACTTTTTTTCTTATTCCCACGCCTCTCTTCCGGCCTTTTCTCGTCCTTGCATTTGTATGGGTTCTCTGTCCCCTAACCGGAAGTCCGCGTTTATGCATTATTCCCCTGTATGAGTTAATCTCTATAAGCCTCTTTATATTCTGATTTACTTCACGTCTGAGATCTCCTTCAATCTTCAAGTTGTTCTCTATATATTCCCTTATCCTTGCGATTTCTTCTTCTGTCAGGTCTTTTGTCTTTGTCGAAGGCTCTATTTTAAGATCTTTAAGTATCTTATCCGCAGTAGACCTCCCAATACCAAATATATAAGTCAACGATATAACTATATGCTTTTCATTTGGTATATCTATTCCTGCAATTCTGGCCATCTTTATCTCCTAACCCTGTCTCTGTTTATGTCTGGGATTCTTACATATAATCATTACCCTGCCTTCTCTTTTAATTACACGGCAGTTCTTGCACATCCTTTTAACTGATGGTTTTACCTTCATTTTTTTCCTCTTCTAACCAAAATATGCTTAATATGCTACTATAATGTCTTTTTATTTCTTCCTGTACGTTATTCTTCCCCTGGAAAGGTCATATGGCGATATTTCTACTGTTACCTTATCTCCAGGCAATATCTTTATATAATGCATTCGCATCTTCCCTGAAATATGAGCCAGTACCTTATGGCCATTTTCTAGCTCCACTCTGAACATGGCATTGGGAAGAGCTTCCAGAATAGTGCCCTCGGCTTCTATTATTCCTTCTTTTTTAGAAATTTTATATCTCCTGTCATCTTATGAATATTCTAAATTAGCGCAAATTTGCAGTTTATCAAAAAATAATTAATATGTCCACAAAAATTTCTACAACCTGGTCAGTATTTCCGGCCCATCAGGTGTAATAGCCACTGTATCTTCAAAATGACATGACGGTTTCCCATCTCCTGTAATCACGGTCCACATATCATCTGCTATAACTACTGCACTTCTGCCTGCATTGAACATAGGCTCTATTGCCAGAACCATTCCCTTCTTTAAAACCGGTCCCTGGCCTGGCGGCCCATAATTTAATACCTGTGGATCCTCATGAAGATTCTTCCCGATGCCGTGACCAACAAAATCCCTTACAACTGAAAACCCGTAAGTAGTTGCTCTTTTTTCAATACAATTTGATATGTCTGAAAGTCTGCTCCCGGCCCTGCAAAACTCAATTGACATATCAAGCGCCTCCTTTGTGGCTTTGAGCAACCTATCGGCAATCTTACTTGTTTTGCCTACCTTGAAAGTCCTTGCTGCATCTCCAAAAAAACCGCCCCTTTTTACTCCTATGTCCACAGAGACCAGATCGCCATCCCTGATTTCTTTATTACCGGGTATTCCATGGACAACTTCCTCATTTATAGAAATACATAGTGTACCCGGAAATGGTTTATTGGAAAGGCTTCCCCTGTAACCCTTGAAAGCAGGTATTGCTCCGTATGCCCTGATTTCTTCCTCTGCCAGCCTGTCTATTTCAGCTGTTGTAATCCCGGGTATTATGACTTTTTCTATTTTTAAAAGAACCTCTGCAACTATCCTTCCGGCTTCCCTCATTATTTCGATTTCAGAAGCCGACTTGCAAATTATCATAGATTATTTAATATCCTTTCAGTTACTTCATCCTCCGTGCCGTGCCCCTTTATATTTAAAAGGATTCCCCTGTTTTTATAATACTCTATAAGGGGACGGGTCTGCTCTTCATATACATCCAATCTTTCCCTTATAACTTCTTCTTTATCATCTTCCCTCTTTATAAGCCTGCCGCCGCATTCAGGGCATTTCCCATCCTTACTTTCATAAATGCTTGTAATATTCCCGCATTTTTCACAGATTCGCCTGCTGCCAAGCCTTTTGATCACCTCATCATAATCAACCGCTATATTTACGACCTTATCAAGACTTAAATCATTCTTCTCAATCATTTTCGTAAACTTCTTCGCCTGTGCTAAATTGCGCGGAAAGCCGTCCATTATAAATCCCTCTTTTACAGAATCATTCTTAATGAAGTCTTCTATAATATCAATAATCAATTCATCAGGGACAAGCTTCCCACTTTCAACATATTCCTTTGCTTTTAATCCCATTTCCGTGCCTTTATTTATTTCGCCCCTCAAAACATCACCGGTCGAAATATGGGGAATATCAAATTTTTCGGATATCCTTGCTGCCTGTGTCCCTTTTCCTGCTCCCGGAGCTCCCAGCATTACTATTCTCATTTTAAAAATCCTTCATAGTCTCTCATTGTTAATTGTGATTC
>CAYROY010000014.1:0-5031 GCA_964426155.1 uncultured Actinomycetota bacterium | reverse complement strand
GATCTTTCAAACGACCTGGGAAACCTCCTTTCAAGGACTATGGCAATGATTGAAAAATACAGAAAAGGGGCGGTACCCAAAAGAACAGAAAGTCCCGATTTCGAAAGATCATGGGAAGATACGAAAGATGCTGCATCTGAGTTGATGTCCAGGTTCAGACTCTCGGAGTACCTTATAGAGGTATGGGATTTTATCAATAAGGCAAACAAGCATATAGAAGACAGCCAGCCCTGGACACTATCAAAAAGCAGCAGCCCCGGGGATCAGAAAAGGCTGGATGCAGTACTTTATGAGGCGGTGGAATCAATAAGACTTTCTACGCTTCTGCTTGCCCCCTTTATACCCGGTTCATGCCAGAATATAATGGATCAGCTGGGTATAGATAAAAAAGTTGGTGATCTTAGGATGGATGTAGACGGGAAATGGGGAAGTTTTGCAGGCGGTACAAATATCGGAGAAAGAAAAATATTGTTTCCAAGGATTGAAGAGGAGTAAATGCATGTATCTTATAGACACACATGCTCATCTTGATATGATAAAAGGCCTTACACCTGAAGAAGCTGTAAAAAAATCGGAAGAAGAAGGGGTAAAGTATATCATAAATGTGGGCTCGAGCATGGAAGGAAGCAGAAAGTCACTTGAATATGCAAAAAGGTTTCCCGGTGTTTTTGCAGCGGTAGGCCTGCATCCCCACCATGCAGAAGGGTTTGACGATGGAAAAATAAATATCATTGAATCCCTTATAAAAGGCTATTCCGATGGAAGCAGTATCGACAGTGAGAATGTTAATGTGTACCCTAAAGTGGCGGCTGTAGGCGAGACCGGTTTTGATTTTTTCCGCAATCCTGTGCCTCCTACAGATCAGGAGAGGGCTTTCAGATCCCAGATAGAGCTTGCCATAAAATATGACTTGCCCATTATAATACATAACAGGGATGCAAATAAACAAACGCTTAAGGTAGTCAAAGATTATAAGGAGCATGAAAGATTCAGGGCAGTAGTACACTGTTTTTCCAGCGGAGTTTCATTTGCCAGAGAGTGCCTGGAGCAGGGCCTATATATCTCCTTTACAGGAATTATAACCTTTCCCAATGCCGGGGAAACCCTGGAAGCAGTAAGAGAAGTGCCCATTGAAAAAATTTTTGTTGAAACCGATAGCCCGTTCCTTGCCCCCCAGCCGGTAAGGGGAAAAGAGAATTTTCCGGGTTTTGTAAAACATGTATCGGAAAAATTGGCAGAAATAAAGGATATGGATATGAAAGAGATAGCAGAGATTACTTCAAGAAACGCAGAAAATTTCTTTGGAATAAACCGAATTAAAAATAATGAATAGCTGCAGGTGGCAGTTATGCAGCATTATATAAGCTCCCCAAAAAATACCTTAAGAATATTATCTGATTATGGAATAAGACTCAGAAAAAGTCTTGGACAGAACTATATAATCGATACAAACAGCATAAAGAAAATGGTTGCTCTTGCAGGTATAAGACCTGGAGAATCAATACTTGAAGTCGGTTCCGGAATAGGAAGCCTTACAGAGATAATCATAGGTAATGGTGCAGGAAAAGTCGCATGTATAGAAATAGATAAAAAGATATCCACGGCTTTTAAAGATATCTTTAAGGAAGAGATTGATAACAGCTCAATAATTTTATTTACGATGGATGCAATGGATGTTGATTATAACTGGCTTTCATCAGAGTATGGAATAGAGAAGTTGATCTCAAATCCTCCCTATAAGATAGCATCTCCCCTGATATTAAAAATATTGATGGAGGCCCCTCGAATAAAGAGCTTATATCTAACTATTCAGAAGGATATAGCTGACAGGATTATGGCAAGAATGGGAGATAAAAACTACAGCTCCTTTACATTAAAGTCTAACCTGCTGGCAGATTATAAGCAGTGTTTTACGATATCCAGAAACTGCTTTATACCGAAGCCATTTGTGGATTCTTTAGTTCTGGAGGCAAGACGCAGGCCTCTTCCAGATGGATTTATTGATTACAGTGAGGTAAGGATTTTTTTTAATTTTATAAACAGCTCATTTCTTCACAGAAGAAAAAAAATGTTAAATTCGCTGAGCTTTAGCAGTGATTATAAAGGAAAACTTGTAAATATTTCAAAGCTTCTTAAAGAAAGAGGAAAAGATAATAGCGTACGTGCAGAAAACCTCACACTTTATGATTATCTATATATATTTAAAAATCTCCAGGCGAACCCGAATTGCAAGTAATTCACAGGTCTTTCTTGTATAAATATTAATAGATACAATATTTAGGCCTGCTATGTTATTATATATGCAAAATGAAACCGCAAAAAGAATTAACAGTAAGAGCTTCAGGGAAAATAAATCTCTATTTAAATGTTTCAAAGAAACTACGTATTGATGGATATCATGAAATAAAGTCTATTATGCAGAGTATCGGCCTTTCCGATGAGCTTACTTTCAGGGTATCAGGGAGAAGAAAAGTGGCGGATGCAGGCAATCCAAATGGGATTTATATAACTTCAGATGATATAAATATCCCCCTTGATGAGAAAAATCATGTACATAAAGCCGCAGCAGTAATACTGGATGAATATAAGCTAAGAGGCAGATATAAGCTGGAGATAAACATTAAGAAACATATTCCTGTATGTGCAGGCCTGGCGGGAGGCAGCACAAATGCAGCAGCCACGCTAGTAGCTTTAAATGAGATCTTTAATTTAAACATCAAGTACGCGGCACTGCTAAGGATGGCTGCCCTTGTAGGCTCAGATGTCCCTTTTTGTATTAAAGGTGGTACAGTTCTGTCAGAAGGTAGAGGGGAAAGACTGCTCCAGCTGCCGGATCTTCCTTTTTATTGGCTGGTGCTGGCAACGGACGGTAAGAAACTTCATACAAAAGATATATATGAGATGTTTGACCTGGTAGGTCAGTCAGTAAAACCGATCCACAGAGAGCTTCTCCGTGATATAAAAAAGAAACAGTATGATACTTTCTTTAAAAAGCTTGAAAACGACCTTGAAAAAGTTGTTGTGATAGAGGATAAGAAAGTCCAGTTTTTAAAAGATAAGTCAATTGAGCTTGGAGCCATAACTGCGCAGATGACAGGAAGCGGTCCAACGGTATTTGCACTATGTAAGGATCTGGTTTCAGCAAAAAGCATATTGAAAAATCTTGAATCTTATGCAGATAGACTGATCCTTACACATACTGCACCAAACAGTCTGTCAATACAATAATATTCCTTATATACGGTCAAAGAAATTAACCAGAATATATAGGGATTTATGTTGCATATCTATTACCTCCCTTATCCATTTGATTGAATTTTGCATTGATATGATATAAAATTTATTAGCTTTCAATGGGGAGTGGCCAAGCGGCAAGGCAACGGGTTTTGGTCCCGTGATCGTAGGTTCGAATCCTGCCTCCCCAGCCATTTTAGACATCTGATGCCGATTGTTGCTTTTTCTGTTAAAAATTTAAAATCTCAGTTTTAATATCGCAATGGCGACCAGCTACTTTTGATATATATTTTAAATATCTAAAAAAGTTTAAATGTGATTTGATAAAATAAATTAAAGCAAAAATTACTGCTCATAAAAAGTTACTGCTACGCCACCAGGACCTAGATTATTTCCAACAACTGGTCCTATTTCTGCTCGCATAATTTGTTTTGGGTTTAATATATCCTTTACTCTTTGGGCTATTTCATCTCCTTCTGCTTTTGCATTTGAGTCAGAAACAATAACCTTTAGCTTATTTGTATCTTTTACCATGCTTTTCATGGAGTTTAATAACTCTTTTTTTGCTTGACTAAGCCTTCTTGTGGTTTTAAACTGAGAAACTTCTCCCATATGCAATGTAAGTATGGGGTAAATTTCAAGAACTGAAGCAATCAATCCTTTTGCCCTGCCTATTCTTCCATTCATTATTAAGTATTTTAAAGAACTTGGTATAAAAAGAACTGTTATTTTTTGTTTTAGGTCTTTTAAAACATTAAGTGTTTCTTCTTTTGATTTACCATCAAGAACAAGCTCAGCTGCTCTTATTACAAGAATTCCTAAAGGCATATGCACCAGCTCGGAATCTATAACTTCTATATCATTGCCGGATAATTCTTTCCTAGCAATTTCTGCTGAATTAAAAGTTCCTGACATCTTTTGTGAGATATGTATCGAAATTATAGCATCATTATTCTTTAGAAGTTCCTCATATGCTTTTATGAAATCTTGCGGTGTTGGTTGAGATGTTGTAACTTGCTTTTTTGATTTTTCTAATTTCTCATAAAATTGTTTGCTGGTTATGTCTATCCCGTCATCAAAATAGCTTTTGTCTTCAAAATTTACATATAAGGGAACTACTTTTATCTTATACTTTCCAACTAAGTCTTTGGGTATATCTGCTGTGCTGTCGGTTACTATTGCAATTTTATTAATATTTTACTCCTTACACTAAAATTAACGAGGGCAATCTAATAGACGTTTTTTAAATATAAAAGATTTTAATATTAAATACTCTATTATAGATATTACTTCTAATGTAAAATAATATTGGAGATTAAAATTAATAATAAAAATAAGTAATTCAATTCTATTTATATCTGTCTATACTTTTTATTTAAATTATTAACTTAAAAAAATAATAAAAATAAATTTTAAAATAATTATAAAAACTTTTATAAATATTTTTTTTGACAAATTTAATAATTTTTGATAATATGATTATTAATCTTTGAGTGGAAGCAACATTTAGTAATAATTGAAACTTACAGACGAAAGAATGTAGGATAGTAAAAAAATCTTTATGAAACTGATGAAGTTCAAAGAAGATACCCCAAGGCGTTAAGTAACCTAAAGTTGTAAGACTATGGTAAAAGATAGCTTGGGGTTTTTATTTAGTTCTCTATTTTGTTTGATAGTATTTTAATTAAGAGCAAGTACTGCTAAATGCAACTACCTCTCTAAAAGAAATATTGTAAAGCTAGAGAAATAGTAATATTTGGAAGGAGGTAAGTATGCAAGGTAACAAACTATATGTAG
>CAYROY010000013.1:0-3662 GCA_964426155.1 uncultured Actinomycetota bacterium | reverse complement strand
TTATTTAAATTCGGCAAATACTACAATAAACTCCATAAATACTGCAGAGGTGGAGGGTATCCTTGAACCTGTCGAATCACCGGAAGAGCCGGTAACAGTACTTCTGCTCGGCAGGGACACCCGGGATGTGGAAAGCGAAAGGGGAAGAGCCGACACTATAATGCTTTTCTATCTTGACCCTGTAAATAACAGGGGAAGCCTGCTTTCAATACCAAGGGATACACTGGTCGATATACCCGGCCATGGCGAGGATAAGATAAACGCAGCATATGCATACGGCGGCGAGGAGCTCATGATAAGGACCATACAGGATTTTATAGGGGCCGATATAAATCACTACGTGACCGTTGATTTCCAGGGTTTTGTGGAGCTTATTGATGCAATGGAAGGGGTGGATATAACAATAGACAGGCCCCTTGTGGATCCCAATAGCGGGGCAAACCTCTCTCCGGGAAAGCACCACCTGACAGGGGAGCAGGCACTTTCCTATACCAGGAGCAGGGCGACTGAGCTGGGAGATATAGGGAGGATACAGAGGCAGCAGAATCTTTTCAGGGAGCTTGCTGCACAGAAGTTAAATGTCAAATACCTGTCCAGTGTACCCCATTATTTTAATATACTTATTGATAACACGCGCACCGACCTTGATGTGCTCACCATACTCAAGTACTCGAAAGCGGCGCTTTCCTTTGGTGCAGAGAGTTTTGAGACAGGCATAATACCGACCCATTCAGACTGGATAGAAAATAATACCATCAGCGTACAGATACCGGACAGGGATGAGGCAAGGGCCATGTGGGATAGGATTATAGCAGGGGAGCCTGCCAGCAGATATAATGCGGCTTACAGCGAGGTCGATACCATAAGTGAAACTATGACAGAGGACTCGACATACACATACAGGGTAAAGGTTAAAAATACAGGGGACCTGACCTGGAACAGGAACGGCACCAATCCCATATTCCTCGGCTATCACTGGATAGACTTTAATACAAGAGAGATGGTCGTGTTTGACGGCAGGAGGAGCATAATATCAAATGACGGGGTGGGTGTGGGCGATGAAATAGAATTTGATATGAGGATAACGGCTCCTTCGAAACCGGGAGATTACATACTGCAGATCGATCTGGTGCACGAGGGGGTCACCTGGTTTTCATACCAGGGGGTGCCGCCTTTCGAAAAGTTTGTCTCTGTGGGGGTCGGCTATTCTGCCCAGTATGATGACAGCGGCAATACTCCTAATTATATGGATCCGGGGCAGGAGTGCGAGGTCCGGGTAAAGGTTAAAAATACCGGCATGAGTTTCTGGGAGAGCCAGGGAAGTGAAAGGATAGATCTGGGGACCCACTGGGTGGACAGGGATACCGGGGAGGTCGTTGTCTGGGACGGCAACAGGGGCCTTCTTGAAAGCGATACCGGACAGGGGCAGGAAGCTAACGTAGATATTATTATAGAAGCTCCCGGTGAGCCGGGTAGATACATACTCCAGTATGACATGGTGCATGAAAGCGTGACATGGTTTTCCGAGCAGGGGGTTATACCCCTGGAGGTAAACGTCGATGTGGGAAAGACCCTTGATATGTCCGTGGTAAAGACGACCTCTGTAAAGATCTTTAACGGAAACGGAGCCGCGGGGGCGGCAACAGAGGCAAAAGAGGCACTTTCGCTTAAGGGCTTTAAGATAGATTCGCTGGCGAATGCCAGAAGTTATGATTTTGACAGCACTGTGATCATATATAATGAAGGGGAAATCGAAGCTGCCCGCCAGCTTAAAATAATCTTTGAAAATGCAGAGTTAAGTGAATATAATAGCCAGTGGGCCTTTTACAGGACGGATGCTGATGTTGCACTTATCCTGGGAGAGGATTATGAAGATTATTTAGAGTAAGGAGCAGGTTATTAATTTAGCAGGGGCTTCTGTGTTATAATATCCAGATGAGCAGTAAATCGACTTTTAAAAAAATACTCCAGGTTGTCTTTGATGCACTTATTGTCTTTTCCTCATTTATAATTGCCTTTTATCTGAGGGGGCAGATACAGCTTATAGGAAATGAGGACCTCTTCTCCCAGTACGGCAATTTTATTATCTGGTATACGGTTATTGTAGTGGTGTCTAAACTTGTAGTATTCTGGGCCTTCGGGCTCTACAGGAGGATATGGAAGTACGCATCACTTAAAGATATGACCGCCATACTGGGTGCGCTCCTTGTGGCATCTGCAATACTTGTGGGCATATTCTCACTTCTGGGCTATCCTATCAGCATATCGGGTATAAATATTGACTTTGACGTTCCGCTTTTCCCCAGAAGCGTGCTGGTAATAGATTTTCTGATTGCCCTTATGCTCGTGGCCCTTTCAAGGTTCTCGGTAAGGTTTTTAAACGAGATAAGGTTCGGAAACCCCAAAACGAGGAAAAAACGCGTGCTGATTGTAGGCGCAGGGGATGCCGGGGAAGCAATAGTAAGGGAGATGATAAAGCAGAAGGACAGCGAATACGAGCCTGCGGGATTCCTCGATGACGACCCGGCAAAGCTAAAAAACAGGATACACGGGATAAGGGTGCTGGGCGATATATCTTCAATGGAGGAGATAATAAAAAAGACTTCTGTAGACGAGGTGCTTATAGCCATGCCCACGGCTTCAGGGAAGCTCAGAAAGGAAGTAGCGATAAGGGCAAAGGAAGCCGGAGTGAACGCCAGGACCCTTCCTACGATGTATGAGGTTATAGACGGAAGGATACACCTCTACCAGGTAAGGGATATAAACATAGAGGACATACTGGGGCGCGAGAAGGTGAAAATAGATGCTGACGAGCTTACATCCGAGTTCAAAGACAGAGTGATCCTTGTCACCGGTGCGGGAGGCTCAATAGGGTCCGAGATATGCAGGCAGATGCTGAGGTTTGACCCGGCAAGGCTTATAATGGTTGACCACTCCGAGAACAGCCTTTTCTATATAGAAAGTGAGATAAGCAGCAAATACAGCTATGCTGCCAATATACCGATTGTGGGAAATATAAAGGACAGGCAGGTCATGATGTCTGTATTCAAAAGATACAGGCCGGACGTAGTTTTTCACGCAGCAGCATACAAACATGTACCCCTGATGCAGCTAAACCCTGAAGCTGCCATACAGAATAATTTCATAGGTACAAAGTCCCTGGCAAAGGTGGCGATTGAGTGCGGTGTTAAGCGCTTTGTCATGCTTTCAAGCGATAAGGCGGTAAATCCCAGGAATATAATGGGAATCTCAAAGCTTCTGGCAGAAAAATACCTCAGGGCCATAAACGGAAACGGAAAGACGAGGTTTATGATAGTAAGGTTCGGCAATGTGCTTGAGAGCAACGGAAGCGTGATAAATATTTTTAAGGACCAGATAAAGTCCGGCGGTCCGGTGAGTGTCACCCATCCGGATATGTCAAGATATATCATGACCATAACAGAAGCTGCCCAGCTCGCCATACAGGCTTCGGTAATGGGAGATGGGGGAGATATATTTGTGCTTAACATGGGCGAGCTTATAAACATACTCGAGCTTGCAAGGAACATGATAAAGCTTTACGGGATGACCCCGGGCAGGGATATAGAGATAACCTACACGGGCCCCCGCGAGGGTGAAAAGATGTATGAGGAGCTGGCTTCAGGAGAGGAGGAGCTTACGCC
>CAYROY010000012.1:0-13328 GCA_964426155.1 uncultured Actinomycetota bacterium | reverse complement strand
GGAGTCGCAGACTGATACTATTAGTCTGGTTCCATCTGTGACAGTAGATCTCATAGTGTTTATCATCTCATTTTTTGCCTGTTTCCACCTACGTGTAGTTTTAAACTGTGATACTTCACCAAGGCTCAGTGTAAGGATAGGTTTTATCTCCAGAAGTGAAGCTACGAGAAACCGCGCCCTTCCGATCCTTCCGCCTCTGCGGAGATATTCAAGAGTAGCCGGTACGAAAAGCGAATGCAGTTTTCCAATGAATTTTTCAATTGAGCTTAAAATCTCATCTTTACTCTTATTCTCGGCTGCCATTTCGGCTGCTTTTAAAACAGTAAAACCAAGCGGCATCTGTACCAGTCCTGAATCTATGACAGTTATGTCGGCCCCTGCAAGCTGTTTCTTTGCCATTTCGGCCGAGTCGACTGTACCCGACATCTTTTTTGATATGTGTATGGAAATTATACTATCATGATTCTTCATGAGTGAGCTATAGATCTTTAGAAAATCTCCGGGAGCCGGTTGCGCCGTGGTGGGAAGGGCGCTTGAATTTGAAAGTCTTTCATAGAATTGCTTGATAGTTATATCAGAGCCGTTGTCAATATATCTTTCATTTCCAAATATTATGGATAGAGGAACTACATCAATATTGTATTTTTCCCTGTATTCTTCAGGAAGATCACAGGTGCTGTCAGTAACAATAGCTACCCCGCGCATGATAAAATTCCCTCTCTAGAACTTAATAAAAATAATCATACCCGATCACAAACATTCTTAATAGATCTGCAGTCAGTCTTCCCAGAAAATTGAAGCAATACCGCCCGGCCCGAGGTGGGTTCCCACTATAACGCCGATTTCTGCTCTCATTATATTTTCTATCACAAATTCTTTCCTGATGCTTTCTGCAAGGTCGTCGCCATCTTTTTTAGAATTTGAGTCAGTGACTATGACATTAAGATTCTCTTTTTTTGATATCATATTCTTCATCGAGTTGACGAGCTCGATCTTGGCCTGGTTAAACCTGCGGGTAGTTTTATACTGCGAGACTTCCCCATTGGAAAGGGTAAGTATGGGCCTGATCTCAAGCAGCGAAGCGATAAGCCCCTTTGCTTTTCCAATCCTGCCGCCCATTTTTAGATACTTTAGCGTTTTTGGAATAAATAGCACTTTTACTTTAGGTCTCATCTCATCTATTTTGTCCAGTATCTCCTCTTTGGACCTGCCCTCATTTGCCATTTCCGCGGCTTTTATAACTATAACCCCGCAAACCAGGTGCACCAGTTCAGAATCGATTACAGTTATATCCTTATCCGGAAAATCTTTTTTTGCTGCAAGTGCGGACGAGATTGTCCCGGACATCTTTTTTGAGATATGGATGGAAATGATTGATTCATGGTCTTTTAAGAGTCTCTCATAAAGTTTAATGAAATCTGCCGGTGTCGGCTGTGCTGATTTTGGTAGTTCCGTGACATTTTCAAGTCTTTCGTAAAACTGCTTTTTTGTGATATCTACACCGTTATCTATATAACTCTTATCACCAAAATTAACAAATAACGGTATGACGTAAATATTGTGTTTTTTGCAGATATCCAGGGGTATGTCCGAAGTGCTGTCAGTTACTATTGCTATCTTATTCATATATCTCTCCTGTTGATTATTTTATTAAAAATGGTTTCCTAACATAATATATAAGACAATTATTATCTTTAAAAGTTTCTTAATATGATTTATTTTGGCATTAATTATAATTGATTATTATAGCATAATAAATATGTTATTGATTATGATATGAAAGATATTTTCGATTTAAAAGGTGGGTTATTTTACGCCGGTCAGGATTTTGTTATCAGTAAAAGTCCATTCGGCAGGCAGCTGAAACATGAACACGAGCAGATCAAATTGTAAAAAATGCGATATAAGATTATAATTCCATTATTTTCCGTAATAATCTGTATTGTAAATCAATATGACGGGAGAGTGGTATTTAGCCTTTTAGAATGTAAAATAGACCTGCAGGGAGTGAGCGTAATGGCAAGGACAGAACCTTTTGAAAAGTATTATGAAAAATATGAGTACTGGTTTGTAAATAACAATTATGCCTATGAATCAGAATTAGTTGCGATAAAAGATATTTTACCTGATTTTAATGATGCGGTTGAGATAGGCGTGGGAAGCGGAAGGTTTGCCGCACCGCTTGGAATAAAAAAGGGGCTGGAACCTTCTGGAAAGATGGCAGATATTGCCCAAAAGCGGGGTATTTCTGTTACGGAGGGGGCAGCAGAAGATATGCCGTTTGATGATGGAAGCTTTGATCTGGTGCTTATGGTCACCACCCTGTGTTTTCTGGACGATGTGGATAAGGCTTTTGGCGAAGTGTACAGGATATTGAAACCGGGAGGTTATTTTATAAACGGTTTTGTAGACAGGGATAGCAGGCTCGGCAGGATCTACCAGAAGATCAAAAACAAGAACGTATTCTACCGCCTGGCTGATTTTTACTCGGTGGAAGAAGTTAAAACAATCCTTAAGAGATCGGGTTTTAAAGATTTTTCCTACAGACAGACAATATTTAAAGATCTCGGTGATATTAAAGAAGTTGAAAAATCAATAAATGGCTACGGTTCGGGTTCATTTGTAGTGGTTAGCGCCAGAAAGCCGGATAGTGTCATTAAATAGCTGATATTTTATGTAAAGGACTTCTGTTATATAAATTCAAACATCTTTTATGAACGGCCGGAAGGGGGAATAGTAATGGATGTGATATGCATCGGGGAACTTATTATTGATTTTCTACCGGTTCAGTCAGGAGTAAGATTTGAGGATGTCAGGGAATTCAGAAGAGTTCCCGGCGGTGCGACCGCAAATGTTGCTGCGGCTGCTTCGAAAATCGGCATGTCTTCCGCTTTTGTCGGAAGGGTGGGGGATGACAGGTTCGGCAGGTACCTTTCTTCTGTTCTGGCAGATAATGGTGTTGATATCTCACAGATGCAGTACGACAGCGGGGCCAGGACGACACTTGCTTTTATATCACTTCCCACCCCTAATACACGCGAGTTCCTATTTTACAGAAACCCTGGAGCAGACATGTACCTTGATTATAAAAAATTCAATAAAGACTTTATCAGTAATACCGGAATATTCCATTTTGGTTCCATAACACTTATAAATGAACCCGCAAGGACTTCTACATATTATGCAGTAAAGGCAGCAAAAAAAGCTGGTGCAGTAATATCTTACGATCCAAATCTAAGGCAGATGCTGTGGCCCTCGCTTGATCATGCTAAGAAAGAGATAACCGATGCGATTCCCCTTGCAGATATTATAAAAGTAAGCCATGAAGAACTGGAATTTATAACAGGGACAGATGAACTTGAAAAAGGGTCAAAAATGATACTTGGTGAAGGTCCTGTTATATGTCTGGTGACAATGGGTGAAAAGGGCTGTTATTACCAGACAGGTAAATTTTCAGGAGAAATTGATGCATATCATGTAGATGCGGTAGATGCAACAGGGTGCGGCGACAGTTTTGTCTCGGGTATCCTTTCGGGTACTGCAGCCTACGGGCTGCAAGAATTGATAAGCAGCAGAGAAAAACTAATGGAAACCATTGAATTCGCAAGTGCCGCTGCAGCAATAACAGCTACAAAGAAGGGGGTAATCCCTGCCCTGCCGTCGAGAAAAAAAGTTGAAGCATTCTTACAGAGAGAAAAACGTTAGCGGGTTTTCAAAAAGTACTTATTATAATTTTGAAATTCTTGCGGATATCTAAAATTAATTTTTAAAAGTTAGTGAGAATTAATGATCTATACCGGACTTTTTTATAATATTATGGGTATATGACCTAAATTTTTAAAAAATCGGTTTTAATATAAATGAATCTGGAATAAAATCAGATGATGGCAAATTGATCCTGGAATATAGGTGGACCGGGAACGGAAATTAAGAAAGGGAGGCACTGGCTGAAATGGGAAAGATATTTTTCCCCCAGTATATTAAAGGGAGAAAAAAAGGTGTATTGCTTGCAAAGGGTAAAAGTATCCTTACGCATATCAAGGAACTCGGAGGTGTGGAGATCGATACAGAGCAGGGAGAAGACATAGTTAGGATTGTCAAAGGTTCAGAGCTTCTCAGCCCCCTGAGCGCATATGAAAAGGAAATGATTTCAAACGGAAGGCTAAAAGAAGGACAGCGCCTGGCAAGTCACGCAAAGATCATAGATGATACCTCAGACGTCGTAGTATTTATGTCCAGCTTCGGAAAATACACCATACTTACTGATATTATTGAAAGGGATACCAGGCCGGAGCCTGCCGTAAAGAGGTCGGGCGGCAGGGTGATCTATGAAAATGGCAAAGACATGGGCCCCTATATAGGCAGGATCTATGGGGCAGCCGTTGATATAGGAACAACTACAATAGTCATGCAGATAATCGACCTCGAGACGGGTAAGAATATTTACAGGCCCGTGGCTTTTAAAAACCCACAGATAACCTATGGCAATGACATTATATCAAGAATAGGTTATACAATTGAAAATCCTGATGGTCTCAGGGAAGTACAGGCTGCAGCTATAGAAGGTATTAACGAAAGCCTGGCAAGATTGGAGCAGGATTCCGGAGTCGAGCCGGGAACAATAAAAGATAATATTTATGACTTAGTAATAGTTGGCAACAGTACGATGAGGGAGATATTTTTTGGAAATAATGTGAAAAGCCTGGGCCTTATTCCGTACGAGCCAGAGAATAAAGGACCAATACTGGCCGGAGCAAAGCAGCTCGGTCTAATGATAAACGATAATGCTATGGTATACGGAGCTCCACTTATAGGAGGCCATGCAGGGGCAGATTGCCTGGCAGATATAATAGCTTCCCGTATATATAAGAGCAAAAAGATAAGTATGATAGTAGATATTGGCACCAATGGCGAGGTTGTAATCGGAAATAAGGAGAAGATGTATAGTGCTTCCTGTGCTGCCGGCGGAGCATATGAAGGTTATCAGATCAGCTGCGGCGTGGGTGCAGTCGAGGGTGCCATAACAGCTATAAGGATAGATGACGGCCGGATTGAATACAGTACCATCGGAGACAAGCCTCCTGTCGGGATATGCGGCTCGGGTGTTATTGATCTGATGGCAGAGATGCATAAAAATAGGATAATGAATTCAAAGACAAGGATAGAAAAAGACTATTACCTGAATGAAGGAGTATATATAACACAGGATGATATAAACCAGCTTATAATAGCCAAGGCGGGCCTGAGGACCGACCAGGACCTTTTGATAAAGTATTTTGGAGTCTCTCTGGAGGATGTAGATAGGATCTATCTTGCCGGGGCCTTCGGTAACTTTATGAATATAGAGAATGCCATTACCATAGGGCTGCTCCCCGGGGCCGATAAGAGTAAATTTGTAAGATTTGGCAACGGCGCTCTTGCCGGTGCAATGGATATGCTGCTTTCCCTGAGACTTAGAAAGGATGCGGAAAATCTCAAAGATATAATTCAGCATAAAAAACCAAACGAGGTGGAAGGGAAGGATTTCCAGTATATGATTGCTGATAATATGTATTTCAGCTAAATTTCGAACTCCAGTGAGATATCGACCGAAGGAGCGGAATGAGTAATAACACCGGTTGAGATTATGTCTATACCTGTTTTGCAGAATTCTTCCAGATTATCAAGGTTTATGTTTCCTGAAGCTTCTATAATGGTATCTTTTTTCTTACTCCTTATTACCTTTACAGCCTTTGCCATCTGGCCGGGATCCATATTGTCAAGCATTATTATATCAGCGCCACCCTCTAAAGCCTGATCCAGCTGTGTTAAATCCTGGATTTCGACTTCTATTTTTAAAGTATGGGGAGCATTTTCTCTAACAGCTCTTATTGCTCCGGAGATGCTGCCCGATGCAGCAATATGATTATCCTTTATAAGTATCCCGTCAAAAAGACCGAAGCGGTGATTAAAACCTCCGCCGCTTAAAACAGCGTATTTCTCGATCTTTCTTAAAAGCGGCATTGTTTTTCTGGTATCGGCAATGCGTACACCGTAGGGTCTGGCTATGTCTACAAATCTTCGGGTAAGTGTAGCTATTCCCGACATATGCTGTATAAAGTTAAGACAGGTCCTCTCGGATTTCAATAATGACAGGGCAGAACCCTTTATATTGCAGATCTTCTCCATATAACCAAGATTGCTTCCGTCTTTCTTCAAGTATTTTACAGAAATTCCCTGGTCTATTTCTTCAAAAACAAATGAGATAATATCAATTCCTGCAAGAACTGCTCCGCCTGGCTCCTTGCATATCATGTAAGCATTGCAGCTGCCAGGATCGCCTCCGGAGAAAACATATTTTGAAGTAATGTCTCCGTAACCTGAAAGGTCCTCATAAACTGCATTCTTTATAAGTCCGTACAATTCATTCTTTTCTAATCTTAAAATCATTTAAGTATTCTACCTGACTTTCTTAAACTTCACTTTATCATTTTTTAATATTATATGTTTTTTCCAGATTTTATCATCTCTTTCGGGGAAATCTGACCTAAGGTGTGTTCCCCTGCTTTCTTCTCTTATCAATGCTGCCCTGATTATGAGATTTGCAACAGTAAGCATATTCGCAAATTCGATAGCGTCTTTATCTTTTCTATTATATAGATTCTTATTTTCAATATGGAAGTCTGCAAACTCTCCTGCAAGGTCAAGGCCTGCGCGGTTCCTGAGTATACCGACGTTCTGGCTCATCATACTTCTAAGTCTTAATATAAGGGTCTTTATATCCATGGGTCTTCCTTCAGGGAGCCTGCTGGACCGGATGTCTTTATTTGATCTTTCGATCAGTTTATTTAAATCTGATAGTATCTCTTTCTGGCCACTATTTGATTTTTTAAGCTTTTCATCTATATTCTGAAATATCCTCCAACCGTATACAAGGCCTTCCATAAGGGAGTTGCTTGCAAGCCTGTTTGCCCCGTGCGCCCCTGTTGCCGCTGTCTCCCCGCAGGAGAATACCCCTTCTATACTTGTCCTGCCGTTGTAGTCTGTCCATATACCGCCGTTAAGATAATGTTCTGCCGGTGATACCTTTATCAGGTCTTTTTCCAGGGAAAGCCCGTTTTCATTCAGTTTTGATATTATATTGGGGAACCTTATTTTAAGAAGGCTCATAGGAATATGGGTTGCATCAAGATATACAAAATTACATCTGCTCATATCCATTGTCTTTATCATCTCTTTGACCACTATGTCCCTTGGCGCAAGTTCTGCGAGGGGATGCTTGCCGATCATGAAACGGTTGCCCCTGCAGTCCCTGAGGTATGCTCCTTCGCCTCTCAGGGCTTCGCTTATCAAAAAGAGCTCTCCGTTATTGGTCCTGAAAACTGTTGGATGAAACTGGACGAATTCTATATCCATTATCTCTGCTCCGGCCCTGTATGCCATTGCTATGCCGTCTCCGGTTGAAATGGAAGGATTTGTTGATATCTCGTAAAGCTGGCCTATGCCTCCTGTGGCAATAAGAACATTTGGAGAGGGGTGTATTTCGATTTCCCCGCTTTTTTCATCAAAACCTGTTACCCCAAGGCACCTGTTTCCGGAAGTCAGAATATCAAGTACAAAATAATCAGGTATGAACTTTACCTTCTTTAACTCTCTTGTGTAAGATACAAGACTTTTTTCTACTTCCTCCCCTGTTGCATCTCCTCCGGCATGCAGGATCCTGGGATGGCTGTGCCCGCCCTCGGTGGTAAGGCTTATCTCACCATCTATTATGTCGAAATTGGTGCCTATCTCTATAAGGTTTTCAATCATTGCAGGGGCATTCTTTACAAGTATCTCTACAGCCTTTCTGTCGCACAGGCCCTGGCCGGCGGTTATCGTATCTTCATAATGCTTTCTCCAGCCGTCAGGCTTCTTTATTGCGGCAGCAACACCGCCCTGTGCATACCATGTGGTCGAGGTGGAAAAGGAACTTTTGGTAAGCACCTTGATGTTGTACCCTGAGAGCCTTATTGCAGTAGAAAGGCCGGCTATTCCGCTGCCCACTATTATACAATCAGAATAAGGGAGTATCTTTGTTGAAAATCCCGGGTTTATTAAGTATCTGGGTGTCATGGCTAAAATATAATTTGATAATAAACTATTTAAGGGCAATCATCCTGTCAATTGCAGACCTTGCCTTTCTTGCGATATCCTCAGGTATTGTTATTTCTGTCTTTTCTTCTTCAAGGGACTCCAGGATCTTTTCGAGGTTAATAAGTTTCATGTCCGGGCAAATTGCAGTTTCCAGAGCCGGGATGAATTCTTTTTCAGGATTTTCCTTCTTTAGTCTGTGTATGATACCTATCTCTGTACCTATTATAAACACCCTTTTTTTGGATTTCTTAACATATCTCAGCATTCCTCCTGTTGATTCCACTGCATCAGCTATCCTTATAACTTCAGGTGTAGTCTCGGGGTGTACTACTACAACGGCATCCAGATGTTTTTTCTTTAAATTGATGATGTTCTTTGCGCTTATCATGACATGGGTCGGACAATATCCATTCCAGATAATCATCTTTCTTCCTGTCCTTGATCGGGCGTAGCTTGCAAGATATTTATCGGGAACAAATATGATTTCTTTTTCCGGGGGGATCGATTCTACGACATCGACTGCGTTTGCAGATGTGCAGCATATGTCACTTAAGGCTTTTACGCTTGCAGTAGAATTTACGTAGCATACCACAACTGCATCCGGATGCTCACTTTTTAACTGTATTAGCTGCTCTGCAGTTATCATATCGGCCATGGGACAACCGGATCTGACATCAGGAATAAGGACTTTCTTTTCCGGATTGAGAATTTTTGCCGTCTCAGCCATGAAGTGCACTCCACAAAATACTATTATGGATTTTCCGGTCCTGCTTGCTTCAATACTAAGCTGAAGTGAGTCACCTATAAAATCTGCAATATCCTGGACCTCGCCTATCTGGTAATTATGTGCAATGATTATAGCATCCTTTTTTTGTTTTAATCTGATTATTCTGTCAATAATATTATTATTCATATATCCCTGTTCCCGCAGTTTCTGATTCTAGTTATTTTAAACCATCGGCTTCAAAAAATAAATCAATACCTTTTTTGACAGCACTGCTTATATCATTCAGCATATTCTGTAATATAATAAAAAATCCTCTATATAATATTATAACAGGACTGAAGATTTTTTTTCCGATTGTAATTTTATTTATTTTAGTGTTATCATTTCAGTCTCAGAAGTTGTAAAACCAGAGAATATAAATCTAAGGTGTTGATAATAATTTATGAAGCTTATTATAAGTGAAAAAGAAATAGCTGCAAAAAGAATTGCAAATATACTTTCCGGTAACGGTGTCTCCGAGAAGAAAGTCTATGGGGTGCCGGTCCATTATTTTAATTCAAACGGCCAGGAATATAGAGTGATAGGGCTCAAGGGGCATATACTCAAGGTTGATTATCCTAAAGAATTTTCAAACTGGTTTAAAGTAGATCCAGTAAAGCTGATAGATGTGGACCCGGAGAAGACCCCGGTGCAGAAGAAGATAATACAGGCTCTTAAGAAAGTTGCAGAAGATGCAAGTGAAGTGATAGTGGCTACGGATTACGACAGAGAGGGGGAGCTTATAGGTTACGATGCAGCACAGATCGTCCAAAAATTAAACAGCCAGCTTCTGACAAGAAGGGTAAAATTTTCAGCCATAACACCGGGGGAAATAAACAGATCTTTTTCAAAACCCGGCAGGATAGACTTAAATCTTGCCTTTGCAGGAATGGCAAGGCAGGACATCGATCTTATATGGGGTGCGGTGCTTACCCGGTTTATATCGCTTACAACATATCAGGTGAAGGACAAATTTCTCTCAGTAGGCAGGGTTCAGACTCCTACCCTTGCCCTTATTGTGGACAGAGAGATGGAAATAAAGAATTTTAAACCCACTCCTTACCGGGTGATAAAGATTAAGCTTAAAACCGGAGAAGGCGAGGAATTCGAAGCATACCACCGGAAGAAAAAATTTACCCGGATGGATGAAGCTGAAGAAGTGTTTGCCAGGATAGGAAATACTGCCCGGGTGATTGAATCTAAGGAATCAGTAAAAAACATAAAGCCCCCGATCCCGCTTAATACTACAGGCCTGATAGTGGGCGGCAACTCTCTGGGCTTTAGCGCCTCAAGGACTATAAGTCTTGCAGAAAGTCTTTATATGAATGGTTACATAAGCTATCCGAGGACAGACAATACTGTATATCCGCCGTCTATTGACCTTGCTGACATATCAGGCGCGCTGGGCCGTATCCCCGATTTTAAGCAGCTTTCAGAAGATATATTGTCCCTTAAAAAGATAAAGCCAGCAAGAGGAAGAAAGAAAACTTCGGATCATCCGCCGGTATACCCGACATCGCCTGCAAGTAGATCAGACCTGTCTACAGATGAGTGGAAATTATATGAGTTTGTTGTCAGAAGATTTGCGGCAACCCTGCTTCCATCTGCAAGCTACAGCAGTGTGTCTGCAAAGATAGACGCAGGCGGCGAAGTCTTTATTGCTAATGGATCGATATTGATAGAACCAGGCTGGACCAGACATTACCCTTATTACAAACATCAGGATGTATTTGTCCCTGTACTTAAGGCAGAACAGATATTAAAGATAACCGGCAGGGATATGGAAGACAAATATACAAAACCACCACCGCGGTACAGCCAGGGCAGACTTGTTCAAAAAATGGAGGAGCTCGGCCTTGGTACAAAGGCTACCAGGCACAGCATAATACAGACCCTTATTACCCGGGGATATGTGAAGGGTAAATTACTGGAACCTTCAGAAAAGGCTGTTGCCCTTGTAAAAATGCTTAAAAAGCATGCCGGTAAAATATCCACTCCAGATATGACATCAGAGCTGGAGATGTATATGGACGGCATTGTAAACGGGGATGAGACCAAAAATGAGGTAGTAGACAGGTCGAGAAATATGCTGAAGGAAATCATGGAAAACCTTCAAAAAGAAAAGGAAGAGATCTCAAGGGAAATAAAGAAAGGCATAAAGGAAGACCTGGTTGTCGGCAAATGCCCGGTGGAGGGATGCGGCGGCAATCTTGTAGTAAGAGTTGCCAGGACCTCAAAGAAGAGGTTCATAGGGTGCAGCGCCTATCCCAGATGCAGGATCACATTCCCCCTTCCCCAGAAAGGTCTTCTTCTGACTACCAGGGAGCTTTGCAAACACTGCGGTTATCCTGTGGTAAAGATAATCAATAAGGGAAAGAGACCCTGGAATCTATGTATAAATCCTGATTGTCCGGGTAAAGATGAAAAATATAAAAATTACAACAATAAAAACAAGGATAGCCGAACTGATAGCAAGGGCTAGCTTCGATCTTCCTGAAGACATAAAAGAAGCTATATTAAGATTTCGGGAAAAAGAGACCAAAAGTTCTGCGGTTAAAATCCTGGATCTTATTATAAAAAATGAGCAGATAGCACGTAATGAAAAACTCCCCCTGTGCCAGGACTGCGGAAATACGTACATAGATCTTGACGTGGGCCCTGATATATTTATTGAGGACAGTGCAGACCTGTACAGGTATATTGACACGGCGGTTGCCGGAGCATATAAAAAAAATTATCTCAGAATGTCAGTGGTTGACGATCCCCTTTATGAAAGAGTTAATACCGGAGGCAATACACCTGCACTTGTAACCATAAGATACGGCGTAAAACCCGGGCTGGGTATATCTGTGACACTCAAGGGAGGGGGCAGCGAGAACTGCTCGTATCTTTCAATGGAAAATCCTTCTGCAGGTCCGGAAAGGATTATTGAACTTGTAATGGAAATTGTCAGGGAAAATGTAACAAAATGCTGTCCTCCTGTTATAGCAGGCATAGGAATAGGAGGCACCGCTACGGAAGTGGTAAGACTTGCAAAGTCTGCAGCTTTCAGAAGACTGGATATAAGAAACGATGATAAAAAATACAGGATACTCGAGGAGGAGATACTTGAAGAAATAAACAGTACAGGCATAGGCCCTCAGGGGCTGGGGGGAGATACTACTGCTATAGGATGTAATATTGAGTACGCGCCCTGCCATATGGCAACACTTCCGGTATCTGTATTCCTTCAGTGCCATTCCCTGAGAAGAGCTGAATCGAGAATATTGGAGTAAAAGTCAAGCACTCCTCTGCACAAAATAACTCCTCCCGGGTGACCTTTGAAGTAAAAATTAGTACAATAAGTAAGCAGGCACTAAAAATAGGAATGATTAATCTAATGCTCAGGAGGTATTGAGATGGAAGAAAATAATACATCACAGGCCCAGGTTATTCCAAACGATATTTGTGAAAACTTTCTCGAAAACTGGGTGAGCATACTGATCATAATAGGTATAGTAGTGGCGGCTGTGATCATTATAAAGATATTTGCCAGGAGGACCAGAAGAATATTCGAGGAAAGAATAAGCGATAAAAGAATGGAGACCAAAAAGAGGACCTATACCTTTACTTCAGTAGTCTCCAATTTGATAATGGTAGTAAGCATTGTAGCAGGCATACTTATAATAGCCGAGCAGCTTGGCATCAGCGTCACCCCTCTTCTTGCAGGAGCAGGTGTTGCCGGTATAGTTATAGGATTTGGGGCGCAGAGCCTTATCAAAGATATAATAAACGGGACCTTTATTCTTTTTGAACAGTGGTTCCAGGTCAATGATATTGTCACCATAAACAGTACTTCAGGAGTCGTTGAGAAATTCAACCTCAGGACGACCGTACTGCGCGATCTGGAAGGGATTGCACATTATATTCCCAATGGTGAGATCAGTATCCTGAGCAACAGGACGCATGTATGGGCGAGAGCGATGGTTGAGATCGGTGTACATTATAAGGAGAAAACTGACAGGGTGATAGAAGTCCTGGAGGAAGTTTTTGATGAACTGATAGCTGACGAACAGTTTAAAGATATTATTCTTGAAAGGCCGCAGATACTCGGCAAGGGCGGTGTTGACAGCCTTGGAGACTCTGCTGTGGTTTTTAAGATAATATGTAAGGTCGTTCCTCCCAACCAGTGGGATGTATCCAGGCAGATGAGGAAGAGGATAAAGGATAAATTCGATGAAGTTGGAATCGAGATACCTTATCCGTGCACAAATGTCTATATGAGGGGCGAAAATAATTAAAAATAATATTTATCCGGCAGAAGCCTCTTCAAAAATATCTCCCCCGTAAATATCATAGGCTACAAATACAGGAAAGTCTTTGACCTTTATCTTATATATAGCTTCTGCTCCCAGATCCCTGTATGCAAAAGATTCTATACTGCATATCTTTGAAGAAAGATAAGCAG
>CAYROY010000011.1:0-11860 GCA_964426155.1 uncultured Actinomycetota bacterium | reverse complement strand
GCACAGAAGATTACATTACAGGCAGATTCGGCTAATAAGCGCAAATAACAATATATTGAAGAATATATTCTGAACAAATCAGGTTGTATTTTTTTATAGGCACCTGTTTTTTGAGTAAAAGTAATTGTTTTGACATCTGTAAATTCATACAATATAATACCTCAATTAATACCATAAAATTACTTTTTAAAGGTATTTTTAACACATTTAAATAATTGTGATTTACCGGGGTGGTAATATCCATGAAAGAATATCGTTTAACCAGAGAAGGATATAACAGACTTATAGCAGAGAGGGAAGACCTCATTAATAATAAGAGGAAAGAAATAGCAGAGAGACTTAAGGATGCCAAGGAGAATGCCGGAGATCTTGCAGAGAATACCGAATATGAAGATGCGAAAAATGAACAGGCATTTATAGAGGGAAGAATAGAACAGATAAATGAGATCCTGGGTAGCTATGTAATAGTCGAAGAAAATAACAACAAGGATATTATAGATCTGGGATCAACGGTTCAGCTAAAAGATCTTGAATCAAGCGAAAAGAAAAAATTCATGATTGTCAGCTCTGTTGAATCTGACCCCGAGAATAACAGGATATCGGATGAATCTCCCATGGGAAGAGCTCTTCTGGGGAAAAAGGCGGGAGATGAAGTAGAAGTCAAAACCCCGGGGAGTGTTATAAAGTTAAAAGTGCTTAAAGTAAGCTAGATTGTTAAACTTTCAGATATTCAATTCTACCGGTGCAAGATTCTTTAGAACGAGCACTTTCCGTTTTTAATCAAAAAGTAATGCTGTTTTATAGATGGAATAGTAGATGAGATAATTAAAGGATATTAAATAAAATGCATGAGCACGAAATAGAGCATAATAAAAAAAATACTCAGCTTCCTCAGGATGATTCAAGTTATATTATTGAAACAGAAAAACCGCTTGCAGAGGCTCTTGAGGTTAAGCTTTCCAGGATAAGAGAATTAAAAAATAAGGGAATGGATCTATACAAATCAGGGTTTGATAAGAATACCGATATTTCTGATATAAGAGAAAAATATGATAGCCTTTCTGCAGGTGAAAAGGCAGATGAAACAGTAAGGATTGCCGGAAGGATTATGATATTCAGGAGGCACGGCAGGGCTATTTTCTGTGATATACAGGATTTTTCAGGCAAAATACAGCTTTTTATAAGCGAGAAAAGTGTGGGGGAAGAAAGTTATAACGAATTTACAGAGATCCTTGATGCAGGCGACTGGCTGGGTGTAGAAGGTGGTGTTTTTGTTACCAGGACCGGAGAATTGTCTGTAGGAATTAAAAAGTTCCAGCTTTTAAGTAAATCTATAAGGATACTGCCTGAGAAATGGCACGGGCTGAAAGACAAGGAAATAAGGTACAGGCAGAGATATCTTGATTTTATGGTCAATCCGGATGTCAGAAAGGTGTTTGCTACGCGTATAAGAGCAATAAATGCCGTAAGGGAGTTTTTAAACGAAAAGGGGTTTCTCGAAGTTGAGACACCGATGCTCCAGCCTATTCCTGGAGGAGCGGCAGCGCGTCCTTTTATCACCCATCACAATACGCTTGATATGGATCTGTACCTGAGAATCGCACCCGAATTATATTTAAAAAGGCTTGTGATAGGAGGATTTGAGAAAGTATATGAGATAAACAGGAATTTCAGAAATGAAGGTATCTCATACAGGCATAATCCCGAGTTTACAATGGTAGAGTTCTATCAGGCTTTTAGCGATTATAATACTCTGATGCCCTTTACAAAAGAAATGATAAAATTTGTCTCCGTGAAAGCAACAGGCGGTCATGTCCTTAACTACCGTGGCAAAAAAATAGACCTTGAAGGGCAGTGGCATGAGTATACGATGCTGGAGTCCATAAGCCGTTTTGGAGAATTGGAAATAGATTTTAATACGGATATAGAAAAACTTAAGGTTATCTGTAATGACCTTGATATAGATGTAGCTGACGAAAAAAGGAAAGGCAAAATAATAAATGATATATTTGAGAAGGTTGTGGAGCCAAAACTTATCCAGCCGACTTTTATCAAGGATTATCCGGTAGACATATCACCTCTTGCAAGAAGGCATCCGGATAATGAACATCTGACTGAAAGATTTGAGCTATTCATAGGCGGCGAGGAGATTGCAAATGCTTTTTCAGAGTTGATAGATCCAGCTGAACAGTACGAAAGATTCAAATCACAGATAGAGAGCAGTGATCAGGAGGAGAGGATAACAGGAAGAATAGATATAGAATTTTTAAAAGCTCTTGAATATGGCATGCCTCCGGCAGGGGGTGAAGGGATAGGTATAGACCGGCTAATAATGATTCTTACCGGCAGTGATTCTATAAGGGATGTAATATTGTTCCCGCTGCTGAGGACTGAATAAATCAGTAAATTAATGTACCGGTGATAAGTTATGTTATGTGATTTTTGTAAAAAAAATATTGCGACAATACATCTTATAAGAGTTCAGAATGATAAAGTGGAAAAATTGAATATATGTTCCGAATGTGCAAAGAATTTTTCTTTTTTATCGGAAGATGACTTTATAAAGGATCTAAGCAGTATACTCTACAGGATATTTAACTATGGTGGCGGTAAGGCACCTGGCTCCAGTGCCAGCATTAAAATGAAAAAAATGAATACAGCAAAGAACATGGTGTGCCCGTTCTGCGGTACAGACCTTAAGACAATAAAGAAGACAGGAAAGATAGGATGTACACGATGTTACAGCGAGTTTAGAAGTGTTTTAACGCCTATAATAAAGGATATGCATAAAGAACTGGAATACAGGGGAAAGATTCCAAGGAATTCCTCAAGATGGATAAAACTCGAAAAAAACATAAATGAGCTCAGGCACAGGCTGAAAAATGAAGTATTTATAGAAAATTTTGAAGAAGCTGCAAGGATAAGGGATAAGATAAAGCAACTGGAGAAAAACATTTATGAATGATTCATGGTATTTTATCCGGAGGGATAACAGGTCTCCTGGATATGGCCCGGATATGGGTTCCATAATATTAAGTTCAAGGGCAAGCATCTCCCGCAATTTAGCAAATTATAAATTTCCTACCTCCTGTAAGATAAAGGAAAGTAAGGAAATAATGGATGTCATAAGAAACTGTGCATCAAAGACCGGGGGGCTTTCGGATCTCTGTTTTCTTGATATGGCTGAAGTCAAAAAAAATCAGAGACTTATACTGATAAACGATTACCAGATTGAAAAAGATTTTATTTCAAAATTGTCAGGCCGTGGTATTCTGGTAATGCCCCGCCATTCAACAAAGGAAAATGCAATAGCGGTTCCATTATGCTGGGATGATCATATTAAGATACAGGTTTCAGGACCGGGTAATGTCATCAGAGAAGTATATAATAAGGCTGTGGAGATCGAAAAATTATTCGAAAGAAGACTATCGTTTGCATTTGACAGCGAATGGGGATATCTCACATCAGATCCGGCAAATCTGGGCACCGCCCTCGAGGTTTCTTTTCTGGCCCACATACCGGCTCTTTCAATAAGTTCGGATATCACTGATTTTATAAACAGACTGATAAAAGTAGGATGCACTGTAAGGGGATTCGGCGGTATGGATAATGATGAGATCACAGGAAACATAGTAAGAATATCAAGTGCAAAGACTCTTGGAAGGAGTGAAGAAGATATAGTTGAAGAAATGCATTCAATTTGTTTAAATATAATTGAGGAAGAAAAGGATTCCCGAAAGATTCTGGTAAAGAAAGACCTTCTGGGGGCAGAGGATAATATTTACAGGTCTTATGGGCTGGTAGAGTATGCAAAGATATTATCCTTCGAGGAGTCTATTGAGCTTCTGTCCATATTGAGACTGGGGGTAGACCTGGGATTAATTGATAAGGTAAAAAATTTTGATTTATTTGGTATTATTAATATGATTAATGATTATAATATAGCATCGGAATTTGAGATGGGGATAGAAGCAACGGAAGATGATATAGACCAGAAAAGGGCTGAATTTATTAGAAAGGCGATACTGGAGGATTGAGATAGAATGTTTGAAAGATTTACTGAAAGGGCGAGAAAGGTTGTTGTAAAAGCACAGGATGAGGCCCGGTTTTTAAAACAGAATTACATAGGTACGGAGCATATACTGCTTGGTCTTATAGACGAAAAGGAAGGGATTGCTTCAAAAGTATTTCAGGAGCTGGGTATTTCCGTCGAAGAGATAAGGAGTGCCATAAAAGATGTAATAACGGAAGGTACCTCGGAATCCTACGAACATATACCATTCACACCAAGGGCAAAAAAAGTACTCGAGCTATCACTCAGGGAAGCTCTTCAGATGGGCCATAATTATATAGGTACGGAACATATACTCCTCGGGCTTTTAAGAGAAGGCGAGGGGGTTGCGGCAAGGGTGCTGACCAGTGTCGGTATCACATTAAACAGCGTGAAGGTGAAGGTAAAAGAGATACTTGATAGCCAGTCATATTATGGTGCCGGAAGTTCTGATATAAAGACAAGTGTGCCAAAAAAAACTTTAAAGATGCTGAACCAGTTCGGCAGGGACCTTACCCTTCTGGCATCGGAAGGCAAACTGGATCCGCTGATAGGAAGAAAAAAAGAAGTAGACCGCATTGTACAGATACTTTCCAGAAGGACCAAAAACAATCCTATACTTATAGGAGAATCAGGTGTGGGCAAAACAGCCATAGTAGAAGGACTTGCCCAGTATATAATATCAAGCAGGGCTCCTTCCAACCTTCTTGATAAGAGGATATTTACTCTGGACCTGGGAGCACTTGTAGCCGGTTCCAGATACAGGGGAGATTTTGAGGAGAGATTAAAGAAAGTCCTTTCCGAGATAAAGGATAGCGGTAACATAATACTTTTTATAGATGAAGTACATACACTTGTGGGCGCAGGTGCGGCAGAAGGAGCCATAGATGCTGCCAGTATATTAAAGCCGATGCTCTCAAGGGGTGAGATACAGACTATAGGCGCTACTACAGTTTCTGAATACCGCAAGTATGTTGAAAAAGATAAAGCACTGGAGAGGAGATTCCAGCCTATAATTGTTGATGAGCCTACAGTGTTTGAGAGTATTGAAATACTTAAGGGGCTGAGAGCAAGGTATGAGAATTTTCACAATCTTTCAATAACAGATGAAGCTCTGACCTCAGCAGTAAAACTTTCCCACCGCTATATAAGCGATAGATTTCTTCCTGATAAGGCCATAGATCTTATAGACGAAGCAAGTTCGAGAGTAAGGGTAAGGACACTTACAGCACCTCCAGATCTGAAAGAACTTGATTTAAGCATAAACAGTATTATCAAACAGAAAGATGAAGCAATAAAGGACCAGGATTTTGAAAAAGCAGCTCAATTAAGAGACAAAGAAAAAGAGCTTATAAAGGAAAAGAAAAAAATAGAGGAACAGGCGAACCGCACCAAAAAGAGGAAAAAGGAGATTGTCGATGAAGACGAGATAGCCGAAGTTTTATCAAGCTGGACCGGTGTACCTGTCTACAAGCTAACATCTTCAGAGTCAAGCAGGCTGATAAATATGGAAAAGGAACTTCATAAAAGGGTGATAGGACAGGATCAGGCGATAAACACTGTTTCAAAGGCAATAAGGAGATCGCGGTCAGGGCTTAAGGATCCCAGGAGGCCGATCGGGTCATTTATGTTCCTCGGGCCTTCGGGAGTAGGAAAGACTGAACTTGCCAAGACCATTGCGGAATTTCTTTTTGACCGGGAAGAGACACTTATACAGATAGACATGTCTGAATATATGGAGAAGCATTCTGTTTCCAAACTTGTTGGCTCACCCCCGGGCTATGTCGGATATGATGAAGGCGGCCAGCTGACCGAGATGGTTAGAAGAAGACCATATAGTGTAATACTTCTTGATGAAATAGAAAAAGCCCATCCCGATGTTTTCAATATATTGCTTCAGATATTTGAGGACGGCCATCTGACCGATTCACAGGGGAGAAGGGTAGACTTTAAAAATACAGTGATGATAATGACGTCGAACCTGGGTGCAAGAGAGATACAAAAGAACACCCCGATGGGCTTCAAAAAGATAGATACTGAAGACCTTTCTTATGACGAGATAAAAGAAAAGGTGATGAGTGAACTTAAGAAAGCATTCAGGCCTGAATTTTTAAACAGGGTGGATGAAGTTATAGTTTTCCACAAGCTTACAAAAGATCAGGTGTTTGACATTATGGATCTGATGATTTCCAGGGTTGCACAGGCTCTTGAACTGCAGGGTATTCTTATTGATTTAAAAAAGAGTGCGAAGGAACTTCTGCTTGAGAAAGGTTTTGATTCTACAATGGGAGCCCGGCCCATGAGGAGGGCCATACAAAACCTCATAGAAGATCCAATATCGGAAAAGATAATAAATGAGGAGATAAAATCGGGTCAGAAGGTAATAGTTAAGGCAAAAGACCAGAATATGCAGTTTGAAATAAGAAAACTTACAAGTTCCGGCAGCGTCTTAAAAGTATAATTATTTCTGGTGATTCTGCTGAATAATTATTATTATTGATTGATTACTATTTATTCTTGCCTGATAATTAAAAGGTATAATTTGAAAACTGCAGATACCGTATAGTATTTTAAAAGATTTAGCTGCAGGTGTATACTTTTGACATAATTACGTCTGTATTTTTTTAGACTATGAACAATAAAAATCAGGAAGAGCTTCTTCTGGATTGCCTGAAGAAGATTGCCCCGGGGACAGATATAAGGCTGGGAATGGAGTATATCCTGCAGGGTAAAACAGGCGGCCTTATAGTACTCGGAGATTCGGAAGAAGTACTAAAGCTAGTAAACGGGGGATTTTATATAGGATGCAGTTTTTCCCCAAGTAAGTTCTATGAACTCGCAAAGATGGATGGTGCTATAATCCTGAGTACGAACGGCAGGAGGATACTTTATGCAAATACCCATCTTTTCCCCAATCCTGACATAAAGACCACAGAAACAGGTACGCGGCACCGTACCGCAGAAAGAGTAGCAAAACAGACCGATACCCTGGTCATATCGATTTCTCAAAAAAGGGATGTAGTCACGATTTATAAGGGCGGAATAAAATATATGCTTGAGGAACCAAGAGTGGTTCTTTCAAAGGCAAACCAGGCACTTCAGACACTTGAGAAATATAAGGAAGGGCTTGATGACTTAAGCTTTAATCTTACTATAAGAGAGCTGGAGGACCTGGTCACACTTTTTGATGTCTGCATAATACTGCAAAAATCGAGTGTGGTACAAAAAACCGAAAAGGAAGTAAAAAAATATATATACGAGCTTGGTACTGACGGCAGGCTATTAAGTATGCAGACTGAGGAACTGATGGCAAATGTACCGGGTGACTTCATAAATATAATAAACGATTACAGGCATTCAAATAATAGACTTGAAGCTGATAGCATAAAAGAAAAACTCTGCAACCTGTCTGCGGATGAACTGCTGGAGCTTAGCAAGATAGCGAATATACTGGGTTATAAGCCTGAAGGGAACCTTAAGGAAACGAACTTGCATTCCAGGGGTTACAGGATATTATCAGATGTCAGAAGGCTGCCGAATTCAGTGATCGTCAACCTGATAGAAAAGTTCGGGAATCTCAAGGGCATACTGGAGGCCAGTGTTGATGAATTATCAGAGGTGACAGGAATGGGAAAGATAAGGGCGCGTTTGATATATGACCGTTTAAAGAAGTACTCGGAATATTACCTGTATAACGAACCTTATAATAGAGGAGGTATATAATTGGCCGAAAGGACCACCTATATGCACCTATCAATAAATATACCGGTTTTGAAAGTCAATAAAATTTATGAATGTAGCGATCATTACAGCGGCTGGAAGAGGCACAAGATTTAAAAGCAATATCAGCAAGCAGTTTTTAAATATATACGGCAAACCGATACTGGCACATACCCTTTCAATATTTGAGAAAATCACTGACATTGATTCAATATATGTAACGGTTCCCATTGATTATTTAAAATCCTGCAGGGCAGATATAATTGAAAAATACAATTTAAAAAAAGTAGAAAAACTTGTTGTAGGAGGCAGAAACAGACAGGAATCTATTTACAATGCATTAAAAGTTATACCAGAAACCACTGAGATTGTACTGATACATGATGGTGTCAGGCCGCTTGTTACCCCAATGGAGATAAAAAAAACGATTATAAAGCTTATAAAAGATAACAAAAAGGATCCGCAGGTAAGGGGAGTAATAGTTGCAGCTCCAGCCAGGGATACTGTAAAGAAGATAAAAAAAAACACAATAGATTCCACCATCCCCAGAGAGAGGGTCTGGAACGCGCAGACTCCGCAGACCTTCTTTTACAGAGATATAATGGAGGCCTACAAAAAAGCTTTCAGTGACGGATTTATAGGTACAGATGATTCAAGCCTCATGGAAAGGATGGGATGGAAGATAAATATCCTCAGAGGCAGGCACGAAAATATTAAGATAACAACGCCTATTGACCTTTTTCTTGCAGAGCTTATTATGAATAAAAATGGAAAGCCTTAAAGGACAGATGTTATTATGAGATGCGGAATTGGATTTGACGCCCATGCATTTGAAAGCAAGAAAGGGAAAAAGCTAGTACTGGGCGGCGTAGAAATAAAGTACGAAAAAGGGCTTGAAGGGCATTCAGATGCTGATGTACTGACTCATGCAGTAATGGATTCACTGCTCGGAGCAAGCGGACTCGGTGACATAGGTATCCACTTTCCCGATACAGATATGGATTATAAAAATATTTTTAGCATCAGACTTTTAAACAGGGTTGCAGCGATGGTAAGGAATAAAGGTTTTGAGATAGTAAATGTTGATGCAGTTATTATCATCCAGGAGCCCAGGATAAGCGGTTTTTTTGAAAGCATGGAAAAAAATATAGCAGCTGCCCTCAATATTGGACATGACAGGGTAAATGTAAAAGCTACTACCACAGAGCACATGGGTTTTTGCGGCAGGAAAGAAGGAATTGCTGCACAGAGCGTGGCACTTTTAAAATAGAAAATAATACAAGGTGCTTTCATTTTTAATTATAAATCACATAATCTTTTTAGAGAAATATTTCCAGTTTGAGATAATCTTTCCCGAATAATACCATTTTTGATTTACTGATTGTGAATATCAGTTATAATCATTAATCAATCCGTTTAGTAGTTATTTATAATATATTATTTTTTTTATGTTAGTATTATGGATATAATATTTAAAATATATTACAGCCCCAATAAAAGGTGAAATAAATTATGGCGGTCATAAAAGAAATAAAAGAGCTAGTAAGAGCTGCAAAGGAAAGGGATCCAGCGGCCACAAATGCTTTTGAGGTGCTTATTACCTATTCCGGAGTCCACGCAATAATAAATCACAGGATAGCGCACTGGTTTTACAAAAAACGGATAATGTTTATATCGAGATGGATATCCCAGTGTTCAAGGTTTTTTACAGGCATAGAGATACACCCGGGGGCAAAGATAGGGCGCGGTATATTTATTGATCATGGAATGGGAGTCGTTATAGGAGAGACATCAGAAATAGGCGATAATGTCACAATATACCAGGGTGTGACCCTGGGAGGTACTGGGAAGGAAAAAGGCAAAAGGCACCCTACTATAGGAGACAATACAGTGATATCAGCAGGCGCGAAGGTCCTTGGTTCCATAATAATAGGAAAGAATGTGATAATAGGGGCAGGAGCAGTGGTTATAAAATCTGTCCCTGACGACTGTACCGTTGTGGGGGTCCCGGGCAATATAGTCAGAATAGGAGGGGAGAAGATCCTCTCAGACGCCTCGCATAAGATGCACCTGCCGGATCCTGTAAGCGATATTCTTAGTGATTGTGTGGCACGCATTAAGCTGCTGGAAAAAGAAATTAAAAAATATAAGGATAAGGACGAATAGGAGAAAAAATTGAGCCTGAAATTATATAATACACTTGTCAGGGAAAAGGAAGAGTTTAGATCAAGGATACCCGGAAGGGCAAACATGTATGTATGCGGGCCGACAGTATACAACTATATTTCAGTGGGTAATTCAAGGCCTGTAGTGGTTTTTAACATGATAAGAAATTATTTAAGGTATAGCGGTTACAGGGTTACCTATGTCCAGAATATAACTGATATCGAAGACAAGATAATACAGAGATCGAATGAGGAAGGTGTAGATTTCAGGACTCTGACAAAAAAGTATACCGAAGCTTTCATTGAGGATATTGAAAACCTTGAAATAGAGGGCTTTGATGAAATGCCATTTGCCACAGAAAATATTGATAGGATCATAGATCTTGTTAAAAGGATATTGGAAAACGGTTACGGATACGAAATAGACGGGAGTGTTTATTTTGATGTTCAAAAATTTGAAGGTTACGGTAAATTATCCCATCAGAAAATAGAAGAGATGGATGATTCAGGAGAACCGGAATTCCAAAAAAAAAGCAGGGTCGATTTTGCACTCTGGAAAAAGGCGAAAGAGGGGGAGCCGTCATGGGATAGCCCCTGGGGTAAAGGAAGACCCGGGTGGCATATAGAATGTTCTGCAATGGCTGCAGAACTTCTTGACCATAATATCGATATCCATGGAGGAGGGATCGATCTCGTTTTCCCACACCATGAAAATGAAATAGCTCAGTATGAAGCTGCATATCCGGGGAAAGGGAATTTTTCCAATTACTGGATGCATAACGGCATGATAGAGGTAAAATATGGCAAGATGTCTAAATCAAAGGGGCTGAAGAAAAACTGGGTACTGAAGAACCTTTTAAAGGAATATTCTCCTAATGTTATAAAGATGTACATACTTTCAACTCATTACAGAAGCCCTCTCGAATTCAGCACAGAAAAACTTGAAGAAGCGAAAAAGGCAGTTGAAAGGATAACAAACACTCTGAAAAACATCGAGTTCCTTATGGGAAGCAGATCCGAAGCCGGCAGGGAAAACGGAGGCATATCAGAAAAGATAGAAGATGATATCAAGAAATTCGAAAACAGTTTCAGGATATCTATGGACGATGATTTCAATTCAGCGGGAGCCATAGGTATTATATTTGATTTTATAAGGAGTATAAATTCTGTTATACAGAGCCATGATTTTAAGATAGGCATATCTGTAAAAAGAGTACTAAAGGATGCTTTTGAAAAAATAATAGAACTTGGCGGAGTGCTTGGATTTAATTTCTCCAGAGAACTGGAAGAACCAGAGAGCAGGAAAACAGCGGGAAATGAAAGACAAGAGATAGATGAACTCATAGAAAAGAGGAATAAAGCCCGTAAAAATGGGGATTTTAAAGAAGCTGACCGAATAAGGGAGAAACTTGATTCAATGGGAATAATACTTGAAGACAGAAAAGAGGGCACCATCTGGAAGTACAAAGATTGATAGAATCAGCATGATGTTTAAACATATCTATTATAATGACCATGAATGATAAAGTTCCAGAATATATATATGGTATAAACGCCGTGGCCACCCTTCTGGATATAAATGCAGGCAACAGGAAAATTCACGAAGTCATAATATCCGAAAACAAAAGCAAGAAAAAAAGAATAGAAAAAATAGCCGCGCTTGCCAGAGGAAAAAATATAAAGGTTATAATGGCGCGTGAAAAGGATTTTAAGGATATGACTGGAGGGGATAAAAGCGCACAGAATGTAATAGCAAAGGTATCAGAATACAATACTGGAGATATTTACCATTATCTTAAAAATAACATTCGCCCGTGTTCTAAGCTTGTTATGCTGGACGGCGTTACAGACATCGGGAATTTTTCTTCGATTTTGAGAAACTGTTTTGCTTTCGGATGTGATGGTGTGATACTTTCTAAAAAAA
>CAYROY010000010.1:0-20548 GCA_964426155.1 uncultured Actinomycetota bacterium | reverse complement strand
AAAAACTATTTGAGTATAACATTTAATTAAAATTATGTAAAAAGTTTTACATAAAACGTTTTTTGTAATAAAATATAAAAAGTATTTTATTGAAATATATTGAAAAATAAAATACTCAAGTATTAATAGGAGCTTTTAGTATAAGAGTAAGTTAAGAAGAATAAGATGGCGGTAAATTAGAGAATTATCATTTATTAAAGGAGGAAAAATGGCAGTAGCAAAAATATCAGAGATTAAGGCGTCTTCGACATTAAGTTTTGATGACGCAATAAAGGAGGGCTTGAAAAGGGCCAGTAAGACACTTAGAAATATCAAATCTGCCTGGATAAGTGATTTCGAAATCAGGGTAGGTGATGGCGGACAAATATCGGAATACAGGGTACTGATGAGGATTACTTTTATCCTTGAAGATTAATGAAAGCATTCTGATTATATTAAAGTAAAAAGTGTTAATTCTAACTGAAAAGTATGAAATATGTTAGAGATAAAAAGATAAGTATCCGGGATTCCAGGAGATTTTATTTAAAAGAAATAACAAAGATAAGATTATTAAGCCCGGAAGAGGAAAAAAATCTGGCAGTCAAAATAAGAAATGGTGATAAGAAAGCCAGAAAAAAGATGATTGAAGCTAATTTGAGACTGGTAGTAAGCATTGCACAGAATTATATGGGCAGGGGCTTGCTGTTCCTGGATCTTATCCAGGAAGGAAATCTCGGGCTTATGAAGGCTGTCGAAAAATTTGATCATACCAGGGGATATAAATTCTCTACTTATGCAACCTGGTGGATAAGGCAGGCTATTTCCAGGGCAATAGCTGATAAATCAAGGACTATAAGAGTTCCGGTACATATGGTAACAAGGATAAATAAGCTTAAAAAAGCTGAAAAGCTATTGATTGAAAAATACGGTAGGGAGCCTTCGGATGAAGAGTTATCCGAGGAAACAAAATTTACTTTAGAGATGGTGACGAGATTAAAAATTTTAAGCAGTAATTATCCACTTTCTATAGAGATGCCCGTGACTGATGGCAGCAATACAAATCTTGGTGATTTTATAATGGATAAAAAAGAGAACAGGCCTTCTGAGATAGCATACAGGAAATGTTCCCAGAACGATATTCGAAATATGCTTGGTATTCTTGATAGCAGAGAAAGGGAAATTATTGAACTCAGGTTTGGACTCAGAGATAGTGCCCCCAAGACGCTTGAGGAAGTAGGAAGATTATTTGGTATAACACGTGAAAGAATAAGGCAAATCGAAGTTGAATCCCTTGAGAAGTTAAAACATAAGAAGGAGTTTGAAAGCTTTAAGGCTTTCTTGCAGTAAAACCTGGTTATATTAAAAACTGGTGACCAATAATGATGATTTAGATTTATTAGAATATATCAAATCCGGCAAAATAGGAGGAAAGATGAGCGAGCTTGCAAAGCATATTCATACCGATGATTATAGAAATGAGAAGCATGTCCCGGTGATTGAAGCGCCAGACAGTGCTTCAAAAGGTGAGATCATTAAAGTAAATGTCAGTGTAGGAAAAGAGGTAGAACATCCAAATACAACCCAGCACCATATCAGATGGATATCACTTTTCTTTTTACCCGATGGAGAAAAAAATCCCATACATTTAGGAGATCTTCTTTTTGAAGCACATGGAAGTTCCACAGCGGGAGCAGATACAAGTTCTGTTTATACTAATCATAGCGGTACATTAGAATTCAAGACAGATAAATCAGGTATTCTGATAGCGTCATCATATTGCAATATACATGGATTGTGGGAAAGTTCCCGGAGGCTAGATATCAATTGATCCTTTTTCGGGAATAATCAAGAAATATATATAAAGAACTTAATAAAATGAAAGCAGAACTAATAAAGAAAATAAGAGAAACAGAGAATGTATATTCTTTTATCTTTAAACCTGAAAAAAATATTTCCTGGAAGGCGAGCCAATTTATATTTTACAGTATACCTCATAGCAATCCGGACAGCAGAGGTGTAAATAGACATTTTACGATTTCATCTGCACCCTGGGAAAAAGATATTATGCTTACATCAAGATTTGATTTTGAAAATGGCAGCTCTTTTAAAAAGGCGCTTTTTGGTCTTGAAATAGGAAAAAGGGTCGAGATTTATGATATCAGTGGAGATTTTTTTATAAATGATACAAAAAAAAATCTTGTATTTATTGCCGGAGGTATAGGGATAACACCTTACAGGTCCATGCTTCTTGATTTTGTAAACAGGGGTATAACACCCGGGGTGACAGTTCTTTACGGAAATAAAAATAAGGATATTGTTTTTAAGGAAACCCTGGATAAATTGGAAAGAGAAAGTGACTGGCTGAAAATAAAGTATGTGATAGAACCGGATTTAATAGATGCTGAAACAGTAAAGAATAATATAAGAGATATATATAGCAGTATTTATTATATATCCGGACCTCCAGTAATGGTTGGAAAAGTAAAAGACATGCTTGTGGGCATGGATATCAAAAAAGATAATATTAATGTGGATTATTTCCCGGGTTATAGTGATTGAAAGGGTTAGTTTGGGAAATTAAATGTATGACGTAATTACAGTTGGTTCAAATACGGTTGATGTTTTTGTATATACTGATAAAACAAGAACGTTCTCCATAAAGACACTGGATGACGAAGAGCGCTATATAGCTTTTCCCATAGGTTCCAAATTAATAATAGATGAACTTGATTTTTATACTGGAGGGGGAGGCACAAATACTGCAGTCTGCCTTTCCAGGCTGGGTCTAAAAACCGGTTACCTGGGTAAAGTCGGAAATGATATCCAGGGAAATCAGATTCTTGAAAAACTGAAAAAAGAGAAAGTGGATTTTTTAGGAGTCAGGGGAAATGATGAAAATGAAAAATCCGGTTATTCGGTGATACTTGATAGTCTCGAGAAAAGAAGGACGATTCTGACTTATAAAGGTATAAATAATTTTGTTTTTTATGACGAGATCGATGTCGAGAAAATGAGGGCAGAATGGTTTTGCCTGACAAGTATGATGGAGCAGTCATTTATAACTCTTGAAAAACTTGCGAAGTATGCAGGTGAAAATAATATAAAAGTATTATTTAATCCCAGTAATTACCTCTGTGAAAGGGGCACAGATTACCTGGAAGGTATAATCGGTAACACCGATGTGCTCATACTTAATGATGAAGAATCCGACTTGCTGGTGGGAAAGAAGGGAAAATTAAAAAAGCTAAGATCATTAAAGGAAATGGGTCCTGAAATAATAGTTATTACAGCAGGCAGCGAAGAGGTTCACTGCCTGGATGACAGGGATAATCATTTTATATTGTATCCACCGGATACAAGAGTAGTTGAAGCTACGGGTGCGGGAGATGCATTTGCATCAACATTTCTGGCAGGCCTGATCAAGAAACAAGATATAGAGTATGCCCTTAAACTGGCTTCAATAAATTCGCAATCCATACTTAAGTACAGGGGTGCAAAAGAGAAGCTGCTTACTTATGATGAAGCAGTGAAGGAAATGTCGCAGACAGAGGTCAAGATTGAAAAAAGATGATAAGCATGCAGGTAAAAGTATATAGATATTAATATATAAGCATTGTTATTTCTATAATAAAAAGTTAACATTTAACGATGATAATTTTATGAATATTGATTGAAAAATGGATAGATATAAACGGGATAGAAGAAAAATAACCATTCTTGATATAGCAGAAAAGCTGGGTTTATCACCTGCTACAGTATCCAATGCCCTTACGGGTGAGAGGTATGTTAAAAAAGAAACAATAGAAAAGGTAAAAAAATTAGCAGCGGAACTTGATTACAGGCCAAATTTTATAGCCAGAGCATTAAGGAGCAAAAAAAGAAACATAATAGGTCTTATTACTTCAAACTTACAAAATCCTTTTTACGCCGAAGTAATTTCAGGGGTAGAGGATATACTTTCAAAAAAGGATTATGTACTTGTGATCAATAGTACAAGTTTCAATAAAGATACAGAGGTAAAAGGAGTAAAGCAGTTTAATAATCTCCTTGTGGATGGATTTATTTTTGTAGGAGGGCTAAGTGATTTTACCCATATACACAAGCTGCTGTCCATAGATACTCCAGTTGTGCTTATAAACCGGAGAATAACCGGATCAAAATATACTGAAATAACCATCGATTATAAAAAAGCAATGACAAAGATGGTTGATTTTTTATCGGATAAAGGGCACAGTATTATAGGATATGTTGGATGGAGAAATGATTCTGCAATAATACCCAGGGAGAAATATTCAGGGTACTTAGAAGGTCTACAGAAAAATAATCTGATAGAAAATAAAAATATTATATTCTCAAAATTTACTATACCCATAAGGGAATTCAAAGAATACAGAGAATATGCAAGAGAGATCTACCCGGTAATATTAAAAGAAAAGGTCACAGCCCTTATAGCACAGACAGATTCAATAGCGCTCGGACTCATGGATGGCTTCAGGGAATTGAAAATAAAAATTCCGGATGAATTATCAATATCGGGATGTGGAAATATAGGTCAATCAAGGTCTTTTTACCCCTCTCTTACAACAATACATATACCGAAGGCAAGAATGGGTAAATTTGCTGCAGAGGTGCTTATCGATCTTATTTCAAAAGGAAAGAGCAAAAAACAAACCATATATTTAAAGAGTACTATAATAAACAGGGCATCTGTTGCAGGGATCTCACGTTAAATTTCGGTTGATATCAATATATTATTGAAAAATATTATTAAATATGATAAATTTACAATAATAATATAAAACGATTTTGATAAAACTATTTATAAGGAGGTTAAAATTATGCCTATAGAAAGATGGGATCCTTTCAGGGATATGGAAAGATTAGCCGAGGATATTGATTACTGGTGGCCTATGAGGAGAAGGACAGGGAAGGAAAGTCCATGGGCACCCGATATGGATATAAAAGAGACAGACAATGAAATAATGTTAAAGGCCGATCTTCCAGGTATGAAAATGGAGGATATAAATGTATCAATTGAAGAGGGTAGGTTAAATATTTCCGGTGAAAGAAAAATGGAGAAAGAAGAAAAAGGCAAGGACTTTGTAAGAGTAGAGAGAGCCTATGGATCATTCAGTAGATCATTTACACTTGGAATTCCGGTAAAAGAGGATGAAGTAAAAGCATCCTACAGAGATGGAGTACTTGAAGTCACAATACCCAAGGTAGAGCCTAAAAAACCAAAAAAGATTACTGTTGAAGCTGGTAAATAATGGGTTAAAAAATGGGAAAAGATAAAATTTTCAAAATCTTTTCCCATTTTTAATAAAGAAACTGTTAATTATACTTTTATAACAACATATAAAAGCTGCTGGTAGAATAAACTAAAATACGGATTTTGATAAATAGGATCAATATTAATGCTGTGAAGGATAATTCGATTAATGGTGAAAAACTAAGATATGACATGATATAACAGCATATAAAATTAGTAAAGATGTGGTTATAAAAAAAATAAGAAGGTTCATGATAAGGGCGTGAAAAAAGATAATGGATAATGACCCAAGATTCAGATTATTCGGGATAGAAGATTACGGGCAGTATATAGGAGATAAAAAGGTTGAGCAGATAAGAGAGAAAGCCGAACCTCTTAAAAATTTATTTGTATCACACTGTAATTCAACCCTTTATGGCGGTGGGGTAGCAGAAATACTTGCACCCCTGACAATCCTTATGAATAGGATTGGTATAAAGACCGAATGGCGTGTCATCCAGGGTACGCCGGATTTTTTTAGCATAACAAAAAAGTTTCACAATGCACTCCAGGGTGACAGTGTTAATCTTACTGATCTTAAGAAGGAAATTTATGAGTGGGTGCTGAAGGAGAATTCTTTAAGAAACAGGGCAGATCATGATTTTATAATAATACACGATCCCCAGCCTCTCCCCTTAATAAACTACTATGATAAAAAACAGCCATGGATATGGAGATGCCATTTAGATCTTTCAGGCCCTAATAAGAATCTTTTGAACTATTTGAAATTATTTATAAACAAATATGATGCAGTAATCCTTACTCTTAAAGAGTATGACCAGGATTTTAAGCCTCCAAGGATATTTTTAAATCCCGGCATAGATCCATTATGTACTAAAAATAGAGAATTGAGTGATTCTGAAATTATTGACAGGCTCGAGCATTATAACATAACCTGCAATCTTCCACTGATTGTCCAGATATCTAGATTTGACCATTCAAAAGATCCGGAGGGTGTCATAAAGGCTTTTAAAAAAGTCAGAGAAAATATAGATTGCAACCTTGTGCTGCTGGGCAATGTGGCTACAGATGACCCCGAAGGGGAAAAGATATATAAAAGATTGCTTGATTATAGAGATGAGCATATCAGGATTTTAAGTGTCCAGGATTCTGCACTGGTAAATGCACTCCAGAGAAAGGCAACTGTTGTCGTTCAGAAATCACTTAAGGAGGGATTTGGGTTGACAGTAACTGAAGCAATGTGGAAAAAAGCAGCAGTAGTTGGAGGAAATGTTGGGGGAATAAAACATCAGATCGATGATGGTAAAAATGGATTTCTTGTTTCTACAATTGACGAGACAGCAGAAAAAATAGTAAGACTTATTGAAGATGAAAATTTAAGGGAAGAGATGGGCAGAAATGCAAGAGAAAAAGTCAGGGAAAAATATCTTCTTTCCAGCTGTCTCGAGAACTATCTTGATCTTTTTAATTCTTTTGAGACCATTTACCGGCTTAATTATAAGAAATGAATAATTTTTTTCGGCCATATCTGTTTATTAATTCAGGAAGATTAATTAGTTCTTAGATTATGAAAGGTCTATTATTTATTCATTTCTAAGTTTCGGGGAATCGAACCACGAACCTGCTATTTGAATTTCACCATTGATTTTCTGCAGGGTCATTGTAAACCTGACCTCGTCCGGTTCATCAGTGTATTTTAAATTAAAAATAATTACAATATAGCCGCTTTTTCTTTCAGCAGCTACTATGCTTTTTGAATCTTCTATATAATTACCGATTGTTTTTTCAAATCTTTCTGATAGCTTTTTAAATTCATCTTCAGGTATGGCTTCTATCATCTCTTTACTTAGATCTTTTGAAAAAGATTCATAATCATTATTATTTATGGATAGAAGATAATTTTCAGCAGCTGTTTCAGCAAATGATATATATTCATCCTCAACCTGGGTCTCTGAACAACTAAAAAAAGACGGTGTTAAAATCAGGCTGATAGCAATAATAAGTATCGGTATTTTTATCTTCATCTAAAATCTCCATTCTGATTTTCCTTAGCAATATATATTATATTATCAGAACTGTAATTGATAGAAAAAGACTATATAATTTTAGAATATGTGATTGATTAAGGGCAAAAATAAAACTCCAAGTAATCTTTTGCCATTGCTTACACTTTAGGCTAATCAACTACTTGGAGCCTCACTTTAGAACTTTTCTAAGGGACTTTTTAAAACTTAACTTAATTTATAAATTCTTTCGAATTTATATTTCAACTAAATCTTAAAAGTTGCCTTCTGTTCTAAAGCAATTATTAATCTACCAGATATATAAACCAATGTCAATAGCAAAGTTAGATTTTGTTAGATTTTTTGTCAGATTTTTTTAATTTTTATCAACTAAATAAATATTACAATAATCCGAAACTGTTGTTTAGTAATAATTGCTTTTCACCCTGAAGTTTTTTTTAGCATTACTTTTCTAATAATTATTTTATAAAATTTTAATAAAAATTACCCTTTTAATATTTATTGTAAGATGAATGTGCTATAATAATTGCTGATAATTTTTACGGGAAATATTATATAAGATATTTTATAAGGCATATGTAAAACAATAATTACCATATAAAAATGATTGAGGAAAAAAAATTTTATACAATTGAAGAGACCAGTGAATTGCTTGGAATAAGTGAAGATGAGCTTAGGAAATTAATAGAAGATGAAAATATACCGGTGCTTAAGGTTGGAAGGGCCCTAAGAATAAGCGGAGAGTATATTGATAATTTTTTTAATGAAATAGAGTCAAAAGATAGCGTAGAAGATGAAGCAAATAGTTTTGTCGAGCAGAGCCTTGAAGAAGTTTTTAAAGGAGATGTTGAGGAAGAAGATCCAGGGAGATACGAACAGATAAAAAAAGAAGATGATATCAATATCAGACTGGAAAATTTAAAAGAAGAGTATGAATCGTTGATAGAAAAGAAGCAGGAGCTTGAGGAAGAAATAAATTATTTGCAGATGGAATATGATGAATTTAGAAATAAAATGAAGAAGCTAGTCGTAGAGGAACTAAAGATATTCCTGAAGAAAATAGATAATGGAAAAATAGATCTGGAAGAAAGGTCTTTTAAGTAGCTGAAAATGCAGTGAAGATGGATATAGATAGTATTACAAAAGATCAACTTATAAAAAAAATTATTGAACAGCACCGGAAGATAAAATTTCTTGAAGAAAAATCTGAAGAAAATAAATCTACTTCTACTGATATCACTTATAAAAGTGATCACATATACAGGAGCCTTCTGAAGACAAATTCAATCGGAATAATGATAATAAATAAGAGTGGGATTATTACCTCCTGCAATGAGGCTTTACTCAAGTTTTCAGGGTATAAAAAGGAAGATCTTATTGGGAAGTATTTTACAAAAAGGATCTCTGTAAGTACCAGAGACATTCCCAAATATATCTCTATCTTTAAAGATATTCTTGCAGGGAGAGAAGCAGAGCCTATTAAGATAATACAAGAGAACACAGGTTCAGAAAAAAGATACGGAGAGGTATATTTTGGGCCGATCCTGGATGAAACAAACAAATTTGACGGTTTTAAAATAATTGTAAAGGATATAACGTCCATCAAGGATCTTGAGGAAGAACTAAAAAAATCGGATGAAAAGCTGGATTCGTTAATGGAAATTTCAAGGGATGGGATGATAATTCATAGAGAAGGAGTTATTTTAAAGGCAAACAATGCATTTTTAGAGATATTTAATTTAATGTCCGTAAACCTGAAAGGAAAGGATTTAATTGACTTTATATCTGAAGATGAAAGGCAAAATTTTTCCCAGAGTGCTATGGAAAACTCTATTAAACCGCTGAAAACATACGGTATAAGAAGTACGGGTAGCAAAGTTTATCTTGAAATATCAGGAAAAAACATTACTTATAAAGGTCAGGAAGCAAGAATAGAAATATTTCACGATATATCAGTTTTAGAAAAAGCAGAAAAAAGAATAAAATATCTTAAATTTCATGATAGTCTTACAGAGCTTTATAACCGGACATATATGGAGCAGATACTCGGTAACATATATAGGGAAAGACACCTGCCTTTAAATTTTATAATATGTGATTTGAATGGTCTTAAGCTGGTAAATGACGCCTTTGGCTATATGGAAGGGGACAGGCTCTTAAAAAGGGTCGCCCGGATCCTTAAATACTGTGTAAGGAAAGAAGATATAGTTGCAAGATGGGGAGGGGATGAATTTTTTATTCTTCTTCCGGAGACTACTTCCAGGGAAGTTGAAGAGGTTGTTAGTAAAATCAGGGGTATATGTTCTAATACTGAAGGCGAAAAAATACCCTTAAATATTTCGACAGGAGTGTCAACTAGATATGACAGCAGTCAGGATTTCAGAAAGATTATAAGAGAAGCAGAAAACAACCTGTATAAAAACAAGCTCCTTGAGAGAAAGAGTATCTATAATTCAATTATAATATCCCTTGAGAGAATGCTATGGGAAAAGAGTCATGAAACCCGGGAACATGCTGAAAGGCTAAAAGGGCTGACCGTAAAACTCGGAAAGTGTATTAATATGCCACAGAGCAAGCTGGATGAACTTGTGCTTTTATCCAGTCTGCATGATATAGGAAAAGTTGCAATACCTGACAGCATACTCCTTAAAAAAGGCGAGCTTAATAGCGATGAATGGAAAATAATAAAAAGGCATCCTGAAATCGGGTATAATATTGCAAAATCTACCCCTCATATATCTATGATTGCCGATGATATACTGGCACATCATGAATGGTGGGATGGAAGTGGTTATCCCCAGGGGCTTAAGAGTGACCAGATACCGGTAAATTCATGCATTACTTCAATAGTAGATGCTTATGATGTTATGATAATGGGAAGACCTTATAAGGAGCCTGTGTCAGTAGAAGAAGCAAGAGATGAACTAAAAAGATGTTCGGGCAGCCAGTTTAACCCTTTCCTTGTAGATAAATTCCTTAACTATTGCTAAAGGACTTTTAGATTTATTTCTATTATTTTACTCAATTTTTATGAACATGAAGCTAAAGATATTTGAATCAAATCCAGGTATATTATGGATGTTGTTTATTTCCGGTGCAGTAGCAATTATTATGATAATAATTCTTCTGGTTGCAGCAATTATTTACAGACCTTCATATGATCCTTTGACTTTAAAATATTTCGACACCGCCTTTCTTATCAGGGCCACGCAATATAACAGGATAAAACTTATTTTATCTATAACCATAAAAATTCTTACCTGGATTTTTATGGCGGCATCATTATGGGCTGCATGGAGATACTTTGCAAAATTTAAGTTTATACCTGTATATGCAGCTGCCGGATATATAGCGATTTTTTATATTGCTTTTAATCTGATTATCCTTCCCTTGAGCTTTTACAGCGGTTTTACTGTTGAACACCAATTTGGCCTTTCCAATCAGACGGTTGGAATGTGGTTTTCTGATTTTTTGAAAGACAGTGTTATAAATATGTTGATATCAGTTGCTGCATTTACAGCTATATACTCACTTATGGTTTATATACCTGGATATTGGTGGCTGATATCGGCAGCGCTTGTGGTAGTGTTTATGGTAATCGGGGCCTATCTTTATCCAGTATTGATCGATCCTCTTTTTTACAGATTTGAGAAGCTTGATGACAGAGAAATGAGAGAGGAGATACTGGAAATAACCGATCGTTCAGGTATTGAGGTGAATGACATATTGATTGCGGACGCAAGCAGGCGGACAGTTAAGGCAAATGCATATTTTACAGGTTTAGGTAATACAAAACGTATAGTATTATATGATAATCTTTTGAATAATTTTTCGGATAAAGAAGCCTTAAATGTTATTGCTCATGAAGCAGCACATTGGAAATATTCACATATTGCCAAGGGCATGGCAGTTGCGGCAGCAGCAGTTTTCGCCGGTTTTCTGGGGATGAAATTTTTATTTTCTAAAGCTGCTATAACAGGAAATCTAAAATCCATTTTTATCATAATACTGCTGGTTTCGCTTTTTAGCTTTATAACAGGTCCTATTCAGAATATCATATCAAGACACTTTGAAAGACAGGCAGATGAAATGGCCCTGAGGATTACTGGTGAGTATGAAGCCCAGATAAGTCTGATGTCCAGTCTTGCAGAATCAAATCTTTCCAATGTAAAACCTCATCCAATCATAAAATTTATGCTTTACTCCCACCCTTCAATAATGGAAAGAATAGAGACAGCTGAAAAGCTGAAATAAGATATTACTTTAAAATATACTTCATAATATCAATTCCTAATATTTAAAGTCTTTTTCAATATGACTTAAGTATCGTTTTAATATTCTGGTTAAAACTGATTTCGATCAGTTTACTTTTTAATAGAAATATAAGAAAATGTCTGTAATTATCAGAAAGGGAGGTTGTGATTCTAAATGGATTACAGAAAAATATCAAAGAATGTATTTTCTGTAGGAGCAGTTGATCCTAAAAGAAAATTATTCGATGAACTAATACCATTGCCGGATGGCACGACCTATAATTGCTACCTGATAAAAGGCAGTATGTCAACTGCTTTACTCGATACTGTAGATCCCACAATGATAGATGTCCTAATGAATAATCTGGACAGCCTGGATGTAAAAAAAATAGACTTTATAGTCTCTCACCATAGTGAGCAGGATCATTCTGGCGTTATATATGATATTGCTAAAAAATTTCCTGAGGCTGTTATTATTGTAAATAAAAAAGGTAAGGAAATGCTCATAAATCTTCTTCACATACCGGAAAAAAGATTCAGAATAGTAGAAGATGGGCAGGTTCTTTCCCTGGGAGATAAGACCCTTCAATTTATAATGACCCCCTGGGTTCACTGGCCCGAGACGATGTCAACCTACCTTAAGGAAGACAGGATACTTTTTTCATGTGACTTTTTTGGTTCCCATTATAGTTTTGACAGACTTATGATAACCGAAAATGATATTGAAAAGGTAATACCGGCAGCTAAAAGATATTACGGCGAAATAATGCTCCCATTTGCCAGTAATATCAGGACAAATATGAATAAACTACAGGATTATGAGATGGATATGATTGCCCCCAGTCACGGACCAGTCCATGATGATCCGTCTTTTATAATTAATGCTTACAGGGAATGGTCTTCAGGCAAACCAGGCAATACTGTTGTCCTTCCATATATATCTATGCACGGAAGTACAAAAAATATGGTAGATTATTTTAAAAATTCACTTGAAAATAGGGGAGTAAAGGTTTTTGATTTTAACCTTACAGATGGCGATATAGGTGAACTTGCTGCTGCTCTAATAGATGCAGCCACTATAGTTATAGGGACACCTACTGTTCTTACAGGACCCCATCCCCTTGCGGTTTATGCTGCATATTTAGTAAAAGCCCTGAGACCCGGTGTAAGGTTCATGAGTGTAATAGGTTCTTACGGTTGGAGTGGTAAAAAGACACTTGAGCTGCTGTCGGATATATTGTCTCCGCTGAAAGCTGAGCTTATAGAACCCGTAGTGATAAAAGGGCTACCCACGGATATGGATCTTGGGGCACTTGACAGTCTTGCAGATAAGATAAAAGAAGCACATTCAACAATATTATATTAATGCATGGCCTGTTAAGTATTATAAGTAATATACGAAATTAACTTAAAAAAGGGTAAAAAATAAATTTTAACAGAACAGAACTAAAGCACATTCTGGACAGATTATATTTAAAATACAATAACCGGAGATTTGTGCATCCGGATCCTCTGGAATTTCTTTATACTTACAGTGATATCAGAAACAGGGAAATAGCTGGTTTAATAGCATCATCACTTGCTTACGGAAGAGTATCCCAGATTCTAAAAAGTACAGGATATGTCCTTGAAAAGATGGGAAATTCACCGTATAGATATTTGATGGGTTCAGATCACAGGACTTTGAAGAGAAGTTTTTCTGAATTTAAACACAGATTTACAACCGGCCATGAGATAGCCGGTCTTTTATTTTCTGCATCAAAATTGATTGATCGTTTCGGGTCACTAAATAAGGCGTTTCTGAACGGCTATAATGATTCGGATCTTAATATAATTCCTGCAGTACTTGCCTTTTGTAAAGAAATTTCTTCGGTATCCTGTGGCTCATGCTGTAGTCTTATACCTTTACATACCGGTAAAAGCGCATTCAAGAGGATTAATCTATATCTCAGGTGGATGATCAGAAAAGATAATGTTGATCCAGGAGGATGGTATGGAATACCTGCTTCTAAACTTCTGATACCTCTGGATACACATATGTACCGCATCTCTAAACTTCTGGGATTTACCTCAAGAAAACAGGCAGACTTAAAGACTGTTATTGAGATAACTGAATCTTTTAAGAAGATTGAAATGGAAGATCCGGTAAAATATGACTTCGCACTTACAAGGGCAGGTATTAACAGGCTCCCTGAAGAAGCAGAATATTTATGTTACACAAATAAAAACATGGCAAATAAATAATTTTTATTATAACATAAAAAAAATATATAGATGTATTAAATAATATATAAAATAAAGAGAGGTAGTAATGGGGAAAAGAATGTTTTCAAAAACAAGATTCCTGCTTGTATTTTTAGTTATTACGGCTCTTCTTGTAACCATTGTTCCTTCAGTTCTTGCAGGTGGTTCATCAGAGCAGGTGCAGGCTTTTGTAACGCGTTTTTATGTACAATGTCTCGGACGCCAGCCGGATGCGGACGGTTTAAATGAATGGGTTTCAAGACTTCTTAACGGTTCCAAAACAGGAGCTGATGTTGCCCATGGTTTTGTATTCAGCGAGGAATTCATGGGTAAGAATCATACCAATGACCAATTTCTTACAATTCTTTACAGGGCATTCTTTAATCGTGAACCTGACTCAGAGGGATACAATATCTGGCTGGGAAGGATGTCCGGCGGCATGAGTCGGGAAGAAGTTTTAGATGGTTTTCTAAAATCGCGCGAATTTGCTGAACTCTGTACAAATTTTGGTATTACTCCATATGCGGGCGCCCCTGCAGCGGCAACACTTCCAGGAGGTAGCTTTTCATCGAGTGGACTCTCTGGATTTCATGCCGGCAGAAAGGTTAATTTTATAATCTGGGGTGACGACAGTTCGGTAGACCGTCCCGGTGGAAGAATCAGCGGAAGGACGGATATAAACATATTTGTCCATCTTAATCTGGATACAGGAAAAGCTTATCTTGTAACCATACCAAGAGATACATCTTTCGGCGGAAGAAAGATAAATGGTTACCATGCTATTGGAGGGCATGATTATGCAGTATCTAGATTTGAGCAGTTTATTGGTACTAAGATAGATTTTTATGCGATAACCGATTTTGACGGTTTTACCCCGCTTATAGACTGGATGGGGGGCGTGACAGTGACTGTGGAGGAAAATATTGCCGATGGTTTCTCGGGTTGCTATCTCGGTCCCGGTGTCCATCATATAAATGGGGGGCAGGCTCTTGCACTTACCCGAGCAAGGTATGGAAGGACCCTCTACGGTGGGGGAGCATATGCAAGAGAAAAGCAATCGGCTATGATGCTTGCAGAACTTCTGCTGCAGAAAAAAGGAATGGTAAACTCTGGTAATCTATCAAATTTCCTTGGCACACTGGGACAGTTTATCCATACAAACATTTCACTATCCCAGGCAGCTGAAATACTTCCTGTACTGCTTTCAATGCAGAGGGAAGATATAGTGATTACTACTTTTAATTCATGGTGGTCAGGTGAGGCAAGCGCTGTTGTCTATAATGAAGCAGAGAAAAACCAGTTTTTTCAGAATATATTGAATCAGTGATCTGGTAAATGGTAGATTTTTGCATAACCTCCGGCTTATTTATGATTAAAACCGGAGGTTGTTATATTTTTTAATATATATTTTTCCTGTATAATCAATCATGTTTTTTTGAAGGTAAGGCAGTATATGGAAATAAAAAATAAATCATATATAGAACCTATAATAATGAATGACGGCCAATCATCCGGGATAAGATTTTTCCCGATGATAACCAAAAAGGATGGAGCCCCAAATTTTGCCATGAGGTTGTTCGAGATCAGTCCTTCAGGACATACCCCAAAGCATTCACACCCCTGGGAGCATGAAGTTGTGATACTTTCAGGAAGCGGCTATGTTATCAGGGGTAATGAAAAAACGGCTCTTGCTAAAGAAGATTTTATACTTATTCCTCCTGGTATGCTGCACCAGTTTATAGCAGGCAAAAAAGGGATGAATATGGTATGTGTGGTACCCAACCAAGGACAGCCTGAATAATGTACTGTCCGATCATAAATAACCGGTTTGAAAGGGCAATCGTTATACAAGCCCTGGTTATCATACTGGTTTCTTTGCCAGCTTTTTCTTTAATTTCCTCATGCTATCCCCAACAGGATTTTGGAGAACTCCTGATCTGTAGCGATATAGACGGACTTACATCCGAACTCGACGGTATAGGAAGTGAATATAGTATTGATTCAGGTCAGATAGTTGCAGCAATAGATATAACCGGAGCCAGAGGCAGTGACGTATGGCTTTTTATCTGGGAAAATATTGATACAGGTGAAATAATTGCAGAATCGTCAGGTAATTATTCGAATAGTCCTGCGGGAATTGCTGAAGGATATCTTTCAAACAAACTTCTAAAGGATGAGAGAAATCCGATAATTATTCCGCCTGGTGATTATCGGGTCAGTTTCTATCATAATAATGGACTTTTAAGAACTTCAGATTTTACAATCAAAAGACCTGATATTAGTATTCTGGATTTCAATTTTTATAAAGGTGTAGATAATAATGGTAATCCTTCGGGACCAGCAAAAGTATTTTCACAAAATGAACAGATATATGCTGCTATGAAGCTAAATTACGAAATAGAAGGAGACTGTTATATAATAGAATGGTTTAACGACGGCAGGTTACTGGGTGAAGAGGAATATATTGTAAGGAAGAGCTGCTATGTGCCGGGCTATATTATTTTTAAGCTTATAGATAAAGAACAGGGTCCCTTACCCGTAGGAAATTATAATGCCAGGGTATCCAGTTCCGGACTGGTTTTAGGGGAGTATACTTTTGAGATGAATCCGGTAGCATTTGCAGAGGATATATTCGCCGGAAGGAATTACTACCAGGATGATGATTATAATTTCAGTGTTATATACCCTGATGTATGGTCTATTGATAAAATTGATATGGAATCAGGGATAAAGATAAGGGTTTCTCCTTTAGATGATATCAAGAAGATTATTATAAATATGTGGGTATTGAAGGAAGGTTATTACCCTGAAGAGGAAGATTTTTCTGTATTTGCAGACAAACTGCTTGCTGAACAGACCGGCGAACAGGCTGAAAGAGTTTTAAGTAAGACACAGAAAGAGAAAAGTATGGGAGATATTAGCATATACGAGATAACATATGATAATACCGGGAAAGGAAAAGACGGGTGGCAGATAACTTTCAGTTTTCTTAAAAGAAATAATGTGTTGTTCCTGTTTATGCGTCTTACTGACTTTTTTTATATCGATTATGCTGAAAAAGTTACCGACTATATGATAGACTCTATAAAGATTACTGAATAATTTTTTTTATGAAAGATTTGAATCAAAAGTTAAAAAGTTTTGCCGAAGAAGGTAAAACTATAAAAATAGGATTAGCTGGCCTGGGCCAGATGGGGAAGGGTATTATTTCACAGATCAAGAATCTCGGAGGAATGGAAATAATTGCGCTGGCAGACAGAAATATCACCAGGACGGAGAAAACTCTAAAAGATCCCGGCATTGCTATAAGGAACTATATTCTTCTAAGATCAGGCAGGGACTCTATAAAAAGTCCGTTATGCATAGAAGGTATTGATATGATAGCAGATGTTTTTACAGAGAATGCGGTCTGCATGATAAGAGAAGCTCTGGATAATAGGATGCTGATTTATTCAGACAGTCTTTCTGTGCTTTTCTGTATTGATGATATTGATGTGATAATTGATGCAACAGGAAATCCGGAAACAGGTGCATACATTGCTGTTAATACTATAGCATCAAATAAGCACCTTGTTACATTGAATGTGGAAATGGATGTCACAATAGGGCCATTTTTAAGGGATCTTGCCCTGGAACATAATGTTGTATATACGCTTTCAGCCGGTGACGAACCGCCGGCGGCAAAGGAACTTTATGATTTTGCTGATATGATGGGAATGAAAATCATAGCTGCAGGAAAGGGTAAAAATAATCCCCTTGATAGGGAGGCAAATCCTGATACCCTTGCGGAGTATGCAGGGGAGAAAGGTTCCAATCCGTATATGATGACCTCTTTTGTAGATGGGACAAAATCAATGGTAGAAATGGCCTGCCTTTCCAATGCTACAGGACTCAGACCTGACTGCCGGGGTATGCACGGGCCCATAGTAAACAAAAAAAGATTCCTGGACGTATTCAGGACAAAAAGTGAGGGAGGTATACTAAATAGTACGGGAGTTGTGGAGTTTGTAATAGGAGATCTTGCTCCTGGTGTATTTCTTATTTTTACAACCGAAAATGAGATTTTGAGAAACGAGCTTGAATATCTTCTTATGGGAAGCGGTCCAAATTACCTTCTTTACAGGCCGTATCATCTTACCAGCATGGAGACACCTGTGTCGGTTGCGAGGGCATATTTTTATGGTGAGGCAACGATGGCACCCCTTTCGGGGCTGCTATCAGATGTTATAACAATTGCAAAAAAAGACCTGGCTGCCGGGGAGAAGATCGACCGCATAGGAGGTTATAAGGTATACGGCCTTATAGATAAAAAGGAGATCGCGGAAGAAAGTAATTTTTTACCTATAGGACTTAGCGAAGGTGCCCTGCTCAAAAATAACATAGAAAAAAACAGTCCAATAACTTATAATGATGTGAATCTTGCTGCAAATTCCCTGGTAGCAAAGTTAAGGAAAATTCAGGAAGAAAGAAGCCTGCGGCAATGTTAGCTTGATTAAATCTAGAAGAGGTGAGAGTTGTATTTTAAAGGTACAGTTCAAAAAAAGTTTATTTACTTTCTTTTAATTATAATTTCCCTGACAATTATTGTTAATACGCTCTGCTCATGCGAATTCAGGACTCTTGAGAGGTTTGAAGAAACAAGAGAGATGATGGGTACCTACGTGACAATAATCATATATGCTGATGAGGATGATTATTCAGAGGTTATGGGCGCTGCTTATAAAAGGATTCAGCAGGTTGTTGATGTCGCATCTATATATGATGAAGAAAGCGAGATCTCGATACTTAACAGAGATGGTTACATAGAAAATCCTTCAGAAGAGTTAAAGGAGCTTATAGAGCAATCTATTGAATATTATGAAATCTCAGGCGGTTGTTTTGATATAACAGTAAGTCCTGTGCTTAAACTGTGGAGCGAGGGTCTTTGGAAGGAAAGCGAACAGGTACAGGCAGAAAAAATCGAAGAAGCTTTGAAACTTGTTGGTTCCGATATGATTATAATGGAAGACGACAGGATATATTATGAAGTTGAAGGGATGTCTGCAGATCTTGGGGGGATAGCAAAGGGTTATGCTGTTGATGAAGCTCTAAAGGTTATATCGGAATACGGTATAAAACATGCGCTGGTCAATGCAGGTGGAGATGTTGCAACCATAGGGGAAAAAGCAGACGGCGGTAAATGGGTTATTGAACTGGATGACCCTGACAGGGAAAAAAACGGGGATAGTTCCATGGAAGAGCTACCTGCCTTTGAATTTGAGGGTTCTGCAGTTGCAACTTCCGGAAACTATTACCGTTATTATGATCCGGAAGGTGAAGTACACCATATAACAGACCCACTTTCGGGATACTCTGCCAATAAATGCATAAGTGTTACGATTATAGCAGATACCTGTACAAGGGCTGATGTGCTTGCTACAGCTGTCTTTGTAATGGGAGCTTCTGATGGTATGGACCTGGTTGAAAGTCTGGATGGAGTAGAAGCATTGATAATAGACAATGATAGAAATGTTTACAGATCTTCTGGACTTTTGGATTATATAAAGTAAAATATCAACCGATTTTAAATTTTTATCGACTAAATGGGAATTTTAATTAGAAAAAAGAGCAAATCCAGAGGATTACACCTGCCGGAGAACAAAATAACTGATTATAAACCTATTGAAGTTCTGCCAGTGCCGGGAGAAGTTATTATTCCACTGATTCAGAATATCGGTGCACCATGTAATTTTATAGTCGAAAGAAAAGATCAAGTGAAGACTGGCCAGAAGATAGCAGATAGTAAAAGCTTCGTTTCAGCTCCTATTCATTCCTCGATATCGGGGAAAATAAAGAAAATCTCGAAAATATTGAATCCTGCTACAGGAAAACTTATGGAAGCTGCTACAATTGAATCTGATGGAGAAGATGGATGGGTAGAAAGAAAACCGTTATATGATATTGAGAAATCGCAGGATTATATAAGACTGATGGGCATAATTGATTCCCTGAAAAAAGAAGAGATGCTTTTAAAGATAAGAGAAGCAGGGATAGTCGGGCTTGGAGGAGCAGCTTTTCCAACACATGTAAAATTAAGTCCCCCTCCAGACAAGGATATTGATACTGTTATACTTAACGGTTGCGAATGCGAACCCTATATAACTGCCGACCATAGAATACTTTTAGAATATGGGAGACATGTTCTGGCCGGGCTCTATATAATTACCAGGATACTGCAGCCAGAAAATATATATATTGCTATTGAGGACAACAAAGAAGATGCGATAGATTACATAAAGGGTCTTTTAAGCGAGATGTCTCTTGATAAGATTTTTAAAATAGTATCACTTCCTTCGAGGTATCCGATGGGAGCTGAAAAGACTCTTATAAAAACGGTAGTGGATAGGTCCGTCCCGATGGGGGGACTTCCAATGGATGTGGGTGTAGTTGTAAATAATGTAGGTACAGCTAAAGCCATATATGAGGCCGTAATAGAAGACAGTCCTCTTATAAGCAAAGTGATGACAGTAACAGGTGAATTTAATAATCCTAAAAATGTTATTGCAAGGATAGGGACGCCTATAAGCAGTATTATTGAGCTTTGCGGGCTTAAAAAGGAAAGCTATAATAAAATCATCCTGGGGGGTCCCATGATGGGAAATATTCTGCTTGATCCAGATTTTCCGGTTATCAAGGGGTTTAATTGTATTCTGGCAATTGAGAGCAGAGTCCCGCGTGAAAGAAACTGCATAAATTGTGGACGCTGTGTCAGTGTGTGCCCTATGAATCTTGAACCG
>CAYROY010000009.1:0-6621 GCA_964426155.1 uncultured Actinomycetota bacterium | reverse complement strand
GGACCGGATATAAATAAGGATGCACCGAAGATAAAAAAGTATAAAAATTAATTATTTAGTTAATTTTTAAACTGGAATAAATAAATTATTAGAAAGGAGTACAGATATGGTAAAGAAGACATCAATAGGAGGATGGGCCTATATATGGGGAGGCTATCAAGAAGAACCCATACCTTTAGAGGAAGTGGTCAGAAAACTAAAAGATCTGAACTTTGACGGAATAGAGATGGCTGCTTTTCCACCTCACATAGAGCCAAAGACTGTAGAAAAAGCAAGGGAAGTCAAAAGCATGCTTGATGATTTTGGACTTGAGGTGTCAGGTCTGGCTGCACCCTTTCCTTCTCCTGCTACTTCGGAAGAGAAAGATTATCTTGATGCAGTAAAAGAAAATGTAGAAATATGCAAAGCCCTGGATAGTCCAAAATTAAGGGTAGATTCAGTTGACCCACCCACCGAAGTACCTGGCGGGATGGATTACGGATCATTCTTTTCAAAAGTGGCCGAAGTATGGAACAAATCTGCCGAAATATGCAAAGATGCTTCATTAGGACTTGTATGGGAGTTTGAGCCTGGTTTTATTTTGAACAAACCTTCCGAGGTGACAAGGATGGCATATATGGTAGATCATGAAAGTTTTTCTATTCTATTTGACTCCTGTCATGCTCATATGTGTGCAGTCATAGGAGCCAGACAGATGGGTGAGAAGGAAATATTGCCCGGAGGTGTGGTACAATTTGCCCATATGCTTACAGGCAAGATCGGGCATATACACCTGATAGATTCAGACAATACACTGCACGACGATGAAACAAGCACCCATGCACCGCTGGGGACAGGAGTGCTTGATTTCAGCAAGATAATACCTGCCATCAAAGAAGCAGGATATGATGATGATTGGTGGCCAATAGATCTATGTTTCTGGCCTAAAGCACTTGAGGTGACTAAATCCAATAAGAAATATCTGGATAAGCTTATCAAGAAATATGGAAACTAAATGACAGCCAGATAAAAATGTATTTAAATAGTTAGATAAGGGAGGAATAAAATTGAAAGGTAAAATGAAGGCACAGGTATTCTATGAAAAAGAAAAGATGCAGCTCGAAGAGATAGATATACCGGAAGTAACTGATATAGATGTGCTGGTAAAGGTGAAAAATGTAGGTATATGTGGTTCTGATATATCTTATTATTACGGGCTGAGCCCGCTTGGCACTCCTACCGGTAAGGGACCTCTTGTACTGGGACATGAGTTTACAGGGGATGTTGTAGAGGTCGGGAATGTACCGGAAAAGCTTGGATTGTTTAAAAAAGGAGACAGGGTAGTGGTAAACCCTGTGCAACAATGCAATGCATGCTACAAGTGTGCCGAAGGCAAGACTAATGTCTGTTCAAATCTAAATGTGCCGGGAGTAACTACCAACGGAGGTTTTGCTGAATATTGCGTATCCAGATATACCGGACTTTTTAAGCTACCCGATGATGTAAGCTATGCTTCAGGAGCATTTACTGAACCTCTGGCCTGTGTTGCATACGGTATGAAAAAACTGGCAATAGAACCGGGACATTTTGTAGTTATATTTGGCCCGGGACCGATGGGTCAGATGATGGTACAAATGGCAAAGTCAATAGGAGCAGGCAGGGTAGCACTTATAGGCACCAGAGATTACAGGCTGGAGATTGGGAAGAAATCAGGGGCTGATTATGTATTTAATACTGTTGATAAAAACTCAAAATATTATACAGGAGACCTGAAAAAGTCAATTTCTGATTTGACGGATGGTCAGCTGGCAGAGAGGGCTATTGTTCCCACCAGTTCAAATGCAGCATTCGAGCAGGCAATAGAGGTCACAGGAGAAGGCGCAATTCTGGTTCACTTCGGTCTTCCAAATGAAGATGATATAATAAAGATACCGGCATTGAGCTTCCATACTATGGATAAGGAGATAAGGTCTTCCTGGCTGGCTCCTTTGGCATGGCCTGCAGCAATAAGATCCATTCGTGATGGACTGGTAAATGTAGAAAGCCTTATTACCCATACATATCCTCTTGAAGAAACCGGGCAGGCCATAGTAAACCTTAAAAAAAGAGTTGGTAATCCAATGAAGGTCCAGATTGTGATGGACTGATAAAGAACGACAATTAATATTTTATTATTCTTTTTGCGGTGCAAGTCGTATGTCTGTTGTCTATACGGGCAGGTAATATGGGTTAGATGCCGCAGCCGGCATACTAGAAATATAAAATTTTATAGATTTGCGGAATCAGTACAGCCGGCTGGACAGAGATATATGGTGCTGGATAAGATATCAGGAATATATAAATGGATAAGCTATGAAAAAGAAAATAAAAGTAGGTATTATAGGACTTGGTTTTGGAATGGAATTTATTCCCATATACCAGGCACATCCGGATGCAGAAGTGTTTGCCATTTGCAGAAGAAATAAAGAAAAGCTCTTAGAAACGGGCAAAAGGTTTAATATTAAAAATCTTTTTACCGACTGGAGGGAGCTTTTAAAAATAGATGAGATAGATGCCATTCATATAGTCTCTCCTATAATGGACCATGCCCCTATGGCCATAGAATCTTTAAATGCCGGTAAACACTGCGCCTGTACCGTACCCATGGCTGTAAATATTGCTGGTCTTGTCTCTATTGTAAAGGCGAAAAGAAAAGCTGAAAAGGTATATATGATGATGGAGACCGCAGTCTATACCAGAGAATTTCTATATGTCAGGGAACTGGTGGACAGCGGGAAGCTGGGAAGGATACAATTTCTGAGAGGTTCGCATATGCAGGATATGGGGCTCGAAGGCTGGCCAGATTATTGGCTCGGTTTTCCACCCATGTGGTACGGTACCCACGCAATATCGCCGCTTCTGGCCCTTGCCGGTGCGGAAGCTGAGTCTGTAGTATGTCATGGTTCAGGTTCTATAAGCAGGGAGCTGGCCGAAAGATACAATTCACCCTTTGCCGTGGAAACTGCAGCCTTTAAATTGAGGGATTCAAATATTGTTGCAGAAGCTACGCGTTCATTATATGAGACAGTAAGACAGTACCGGGAAAGCCTGGATATATACGGTGACAGGCTTTCTTTCGAATGGGAGCAAATCCAGGATGAGGGTCCCGTGCTTTTTGAAGGCGGAGAGAGTGCGCAAAGGATAACAGTCCGTGATACCGATTATTTGCTGCCTGAAGAAATCAAAAAGTTTACACTGAGGGAAAAGATACAAGATGATACCCATGTATCATTTATACAGGGAGCCGGTCATGGCGGATCACATCCCCACCTGGTTCAGGAATTTATAAGTGCTATATTGCAGGAGAGGGACTCTGCGATAGATGCGGCAACTGCAGCAAACTGGACAGCCGCCGGTATATGCGCGCACGAATCTGCACTTAAAGGTGCAAAGCGGATAATAATACCTGATTTTAACCAGCTGTAAGGTATTTATAAAACTATTAACCAAGAAACAACACCATGTTAGAGGTATAAAAGAAGACTGGTAAAACCTCACTATTATATTGATAAAGTTAATCCGTCAAAAATCATAATTTTTTGTATTTTTCTTCAAATAAACTCTTTTATTGGATTAGTTCTCTCCCTAAAAAATAATGAATTTGAGAGATTTTAGAATAGATAATAGAAAAAATTGATGTTTGACATTTATTAGGAATGTATTATTATTAAATTATATAATTATAACATATAATTAATAAATTAATTTATTATCAGGAAAGGGATCAATTATGGATGACGATATAAAGAAGGTTGATACAAACGCATTGAGGATCAAGCTTTCAAAGTTTCTCAAGGACAATAAAGGGGATACGATATATATAACCCGTTATAACGAGCTTGTCGGAGAACTAAGGATATATACAGATGAAATAAGGATGAAAACGGAACTGAGAATTGCAAGGAAGCTTGTCGAAGCATCAAAATCATAAAATAGAAAATCTTTTTATTTAAGCCTAAATATTATAATATCTTACTGAATAATTAATTTTATCTACCAGCGGATGATACTCAAAGAGCTTGTATCAAAATTAGATGATATATTTAATAAGGGCATTGCTGAAGATTGGGACAGGGTAGGGCTGCAGATCGGAAGAGAAGAAAGTGATATAGGCAAGATACTGGTAACACTCGATATCGATGACCGGACAATCGAAGAAGCAATAGATTATAAAGCAGACCTTATAATCTCACATCACCCCCTGATATTTGATTCCCTTGACTCTGTAGTATATTCCAGCAGCAAAGGTAGGAAGATAATAAAGCTTTTAGAAAACGGGATATCCACATATTCAGCACATACCAACTATGACATAATGGTAGGGGGGTTAAATGACATAGTTGCAGAAAATCTTGGATTAAAAGATGTAAAAAACATTAAGGATTATAATAAGAAGTGGTATAAGTTTGCAGTTTTTGCACCCGCAGAAAGCCAGGAAAAGATAAGAAATACAATATGCAGAAATGGCGGCGGAAATTTTAAAAATTATTCATGCTGTACCTTCAGCACCCGGGGATTGGGAACATTTATTCCTGGAAGTGGTGCAAAACCGTATACCGGAAATACAGGCCAGCTCAGCAGGGTTGATGAAGTCAGGATAGAGTGCATAGTAAGTGAAGAAAATCTCAATAGGCTCGTAGAAGCTGTCCTGAAAGAACATCCGTATGAAGAACCCGCATATGATATATACGCTTTGGAAAACAGGCTAACAGATGCAGGACTTGGAAAATACGGCAGAGTCGATCCCCCGGTCACTTTTAAAGATTATTTAAAAATTATCAGGCAAAAATTGCAGATCACTGACGCAGGATGGCTGGACCGGGGTATTGAAAATACCGGTAATAGGATTATTGAAAGGGTTGGATTTATAGGAGGGAGCGCCAGTTCTATGGCAGACATCCTGAAGTCACTTGACTGCGACCTGATCATAACAGGAGAAATAGGATATCATGATGCAGTCGAGATCTCTGAAGAGGGAAAGATTGTATTGGTTATAGGTCATGGAAGCAGTGAAAAATTTGCAATAGACGGTGTATATAAAATTCTTGTAGATTATTTCAGGGAAAGAAACATAAATATAGATGTATCCATGAGTAAATCGGGATACTGGAGCTGGAGGTATAATTTTGAATAAAAAGTTGGATGTCATAGATCTTGTCGAGCTTCAGTATGTTGAAAATGCCATTTCTGCCAGGTCTTCCGAACTGGAACGGCTAAAGAATAATACTGAAGCAGAAAATACTATTAAAAAGCTTGAAGAAAAGGAATCTAAATATAAGGAAACAATCGACAGGTATCACGAGATTGATATAAGTAGAAAAAAACTTGAAGATAATGTAGATACTAATGTAGAGAAAATAAAGTCAAATGAAAAGAAACTTTTCAGTGGGACTATTACCAGTTCAAAGGAACTGGAAAGCTATCAGGAAGAAATAGATATGCTTAAAAAAAGTAACAGTAATATGGAAGACAAAATACTTGAACTAATGGAGGAACAGGAAATTATAGAGCTAGAGATAGAAACATTAAAAAAAGAGATTGAATCCCTAAAATCTGATATAAAGAGGATAAACAGCGAAATCGAAGAGAAAATGGAAGGAATAAGGCACAACATCGAAGGTCTTAAAAGAAGAAGGGAAGATGTTATATCAAGGATACCCCCGGAAGATCTGAAGAAATATAATATTATAAAAACCAAGAAGGGCGGCATAGCAGTATCTGTCATAAAGGACAGTTTCTGCAGCGCCTGCAATATGGAGGTACCCCTGGTGGAGGCCGAGAAGCTTGTGGACTCGGATAAATTATACATCTGCCCCATGTGCGGCAGGTTAGCGGTTCTCCATCAGCCTGAAATAGACAGGATAATAAAGGAGCTTGAATCGTAACGGCAAGTCATAAATATATAAGGGTCTTATTTGATGGGGGTTCAAGGGGCAATCCAGGACCTTCTGCAATAGGTGCTGTAATTTATGATGAGGATGATAAAAAGATAGGAGAGATATCACAATATATCGGAACCCACACCAATAATGAAGCTGAGTATATTTCACTTGAAAAGGCCCTTGAATATATTGAAAAGCACGAAGCAGAAAAATTAATAATCTTAACTGACAGCAAGCTTTTACACAATCAGATAAAAAAGATATGGAAGATAAAAAATAAGGAGATACTGGGTATTTATATAAGGATTTCTAAAAAGCTTTCCAGGTATGATGCGGTGGATTTAAGACTTATTCCCAGGGAAGAAAATAAAGAAGCAGATAGACTTGTCAATAAAGCACTTGACAGCCAGGAATTTAAATATTCGGGCGAAGAAAAAATAAGTTTTGGAACAGTAGAAGATTAAATGTATAATATAGCAGGGTTAGTCGGGTAGTCGCGCAGGCTTATACCTGCGAGGAAAGTCCGAGCTCCACAGGGCAGGATGCTGGGTAACACCCAGCGGGATAAGCTGAAAAGTTTATCCCAGCGCCAGTGCAGCAGAAAATATACCGCCGGACCTGGTCCGGTAAGGGTGAAATGGCGGGGTAAGAGCCCACCGGCAGGCTGGTGACAGTCTGGCCTTGTAAACCGCATCTGGAGAAAGGCCAAATAGGGAAGATA
>CAYROY010000008.1:0-24409 GCA_964426155.1 uncultured Actinomycetota bacterium | reverse complement strand
GACAATATTCTCAGGAATTTTATCCATATCCTCATATGGCCTCCAGGACTGGTCTACATAGAGGGAGGATTTTGGTTTTTTACCAAGTATGATACCTTCATCATTTTTTAAATATACAGTCTGATCTTTACCTATTTCTACATTCAGATACCCGGGGATAAGGCATTCTGAACCATCATTTAAAGTCCACTTCCTCCACTTGCTGCTATCTTTAAGAAATCCCTGACCGGCATCAATAGCATCGATATGAAACATATCCATAACTTCTTTTTCGGGAAATGAGAGCTGCTGTAGAAAATCATACATCCTTGGCAGACTGTTGTTAATATTTAATTTCTTTCTTAATTTATTATAGGCTATGGCTGCTATACCGGTGGAACGCATACCTCCAAGATCGATAGGGACCCTGTCTGCTTCCCTGTGGTCTATTGCCATCCTGACTCTTTGTCTGGAATTCATGATACCTCCAAAACATATATTAAAAGATTTTTATTATTTATAATCATAATCAATACTATATTTTATATTTTTAAAACATTATTAAATTTACTCATTGGATATTTGAAGCACCATTCCCTGAATAAAATACCTCCTGAGAAGTATAAACAATAATATTGTAGGTATTGACGTGAATATCGCGCCGGCCATAGCATATGGTATTATAGTACCTCCGCTCGGACCGGACATCGATGCAAGAGCAATCATAATCGGCCTTGTGCTCCTGGAACGTGTAAGTATCATCCCAAATAAAAGATCATTCCAGATCCATGTCATCTGGAACAATGCTACTACAGCTGTTGGCGCAATAGATTGGGGTACAAATATATATAAGTATAATTTGAATGAATCACAGCCATCCAGCCTTGCAGCTTCCTCTATTTCCCTGGGAATAGTAGTATAAAAACCCCTATAAACAAAAAGACTAAACGGTATACATATAGCTGAATAAAAAAGGATCATGCCTATCCTGGTATCATATAATCCTATGGTATTAAACATTTTATATAATGGGATCAAAAAGATCTGAAATGGGAATAATGTACCGCTATAGATAATAAGGAATAATGGAAAATTAAATCTTGGTTTCAGTCTTATAATACTGAATCCTGCCATCGAAGCTGCAATAATTGCTATTGTTCCCCCTGTTAATGCGTATATTATTGAATTGAGAAAATGCCTGTGTAATTTGTAGATACTAAATACATTTTTAAAATTTTCGATTAATGAAAATCCAGATGGAAGCTCATAAAATTTTTGATTTATAAAATCTTCCGGGGACTTAAATGCCGCTAAAAATGATGCCCCTATAGGCAGCAGCCAGATAAGAATCAAAATTGTAATAATTATGTATAAAATGCTCTTTCTTAAAATCATTTTTATCCTCTTAATAATATAGCATATCTTTTGAGGCCATCCTCTTAATATAAATTGCCGAAACCGCTATTACGATCACGGAAAGGATGATTGATATCGCAGAACCGTATCCCAGCCTTGATAATGTAAAAGTCTCCCGAAACATAGTCACTGCTAGAGTCTCGGAAGAGTTATATGGACCCCCACGAGTCATTACATAGATAAGATCAAAAGCCTTAAATGAATTAACAATGGCCATTGTTATTACTATTGTGGTAATAGGTCTTAACATAGGGAATGTAACATGTATAAAAGTTCTCCACTTACTTGCACCGTCCAGCATAGCAGCTTCGATCTGTTCGGTCGGTATAGTTGCAAGTCCCATCAAAAATAATACCATATTTATTCCAAGCGTCTGCCAGGTCCAGGCAATCAGCATCGCAAATGTATTTAAGGGGACGTTGGTAAGCCATGATATCTTATCTATTCCGAATACTTCGATTATATTGTTCAATACTCCCAGTTCCCTGCTGAACATGTATGTCCATATAATTCCTGTTGCAACAAAAGAAATGGTTATGGGAATATAAAATATAGACTTAAAAAAGTTTTCAAGAGCAAGACCCTTGACAAATACAGCTATAAGAAGACCTCCTGCAAAAGGGAAAATAAGGGTAAAAATAACCCATATTATTGTATTCCTAAAAGAAACAATAAAATTATCATCACTAAAAATCCTCAGGTAATTACTAAAACCAATAAATACAGGTTCTTTTATTCCATCCCATTCCAGGAAACTATAATAAAACGTCTGCAGTACTGGAATTATTAAAAATATAAACACAAGCAAGAAAGCCGGTAGAATAAAAAGATAACTAATAAAAGAATGTTTATAATTTCTCATCTGACCTTATCCAGATTATATAATTCAATTATTTTTAGAGGATGACCCGCCTATAAAACGAGTCATCCTCTACTATCAATTGCCTATTATATTAACTATTTTCTGACCAATATTCATCAGCAATCGCATCCAGCTCTACCAGAATATTATCCAGATCGTCCGGATTGTTGATAAATTCAGCAAATTTATCAACAGCAGTTTCACATATCGGTGTTGGCGTAGCTTCCCAGTACCTGTTAGATATTATATAGTTTTCGTTTATTATCGAATCCAGCAGGTCTACTTTAACCGGCGGAAGATAACTTGTATCAGATTTCATATTAGCAGGAAAAGAAGTGATCTTTTCTGCAAGAAATCCATTACCCTCTGCACTCATCAACCAGTCCGTTACCTGTTTTGCTGCTTCCAGATTTGGAGAATTTTTCCCGGCAACTATCGGCATTGCTTCAAGGATTATATTATTGCCGGCATCAGGATTGTGTGATGGAAGGATAAATGCTCCTATTTTTTCTTCCGGTACATTGTTTGCTGTAAGCACTGATGTATAATACCAGGTACCGCAGACAACCATACCGAGCTCATCTTTATTAAAAAGATTAGCTGAATCTGTAAAGAGGTCAGTTCCTGGATCTGTAAAATAACCCTTATTGATCATATCTCCCCATAATTCAAAAGCTTTTTTTACTCTTTCATCAGTGTATTTGGCTTTTCCTTCACATAAATCCAGATACAATTGAGGGTCTTCTCCGATAATCATTTCTTCAAACATAATGAAAGTAGGCCAGCGCCCCAGTACAGTCTGCATGAGGGGTGTGACATTATTAGCCTTTAGTGTTTCGCACACATCAATAAATTCTTCCCATGTTTTAGGGACACTGAGTCCAAGTTCGGCAAATACATCCTTGTTATACCAGACAGGCCAGTATTCTACACCATAGCATTCTCCATATACTTCTCCATTAAATGTAAATGCAGTTCTCAGTCCTTCTGAATATTCATCTTTATATTTATCCCATATTTCAGTGGTTTCCGCTACAAGACCCTGGTCTATCAATGCCTTAACCCTGTAAGTAGACCACCAGGTGAATAATTCAGGAGCTTCATTTGTCGGTAATGCAGAGTTAACAGCAGCAATAAATACATCTGTTGATGGATAAGGAACTGGTTCAACACTTATATTTATTAATTCTTTTGTCTTTTCTCCCACTGCTTCAAAGTAAGGCTGGAAATTAGGTGTCCCACCCTTATCATGCATTAGAATAATATTTGCTGCTTCTGCTTCCGATACAGCTTCTTCAACTTCTTCTGCCACTTCTTCTGCAGCTTCTTCAACTTCTTCTGCTTCTTCTTCTACAGCTTCTTCAACTTCTCCTGCTGCTTCTTCAGCCACTTCTTCTGCCTTACAACCAGCCCCGGCAAATAACATCGAAGCTACAAAAACTACTGACAAAAGTAAGATAATAAACTTTTTCATTTCATTTATTCCTTTCAAATAAAATTTTTAAAAAAATAATCTTTTACTTTACCTCCCTATTCTTAGTTTTTAAAAAATAATTATCTTAAATATAATAACCACCTCCTTCCTTAAAATATAAAAATTTATACCTTGCCTTCACCTCCTTACAACAAATTAAAAAATAAGTTAATATTTTTTTAGTTTATCTGAGAACAGGATTTTCTTACTATTAATTTATTCTTTAGAATTATCCTCTCTTTGAAATTTGATTTATTATTATTTAACATATCTAAAAGCATCTTTGTTCCAGCTACACCACACCTGTACTTGGGATAATTTATGGTTGTCAGGGGAACTTTTAATAATTTCGTAACATTTATGTTATCGTATCCAATAAGAGAAATATCCCCTGGAACTGATAGACCAAGATCCAGTATTGCTTCCAGCGCACCAATGGCGACAAAATCATTTATTGCTATTATTGCTGTTATATCCTTATGCTCTTTCAATAACCTGGTTGTATTTTTATAACCATCATTCTGATTGATAACTTCTTCAGATATAAAATAATCTTTAATTTCTAAATCATTTTTTTCCATTTCTTTCTTATAAGCCAGAAACCTTTCGTTAGACGAAGATATATCGGGTCCCTTCAAAAAAGCAATATTCTTATGGCCTAATTTAATTATGTAGTCTGCAGCGAGTCTACCTCCCTGGTAATCATCCGCTATAGCATAATTTACACCTGGCATTTCCATCCTGCATGTTAATAATACAAATGGTATTCTTCTCCTGTGCAACTCATTTATCGTATCGGTACTTATATTCATATTAGCCAGCAGAAGTCCGTCAATGCCTTTATCTATAAGCATATTCAAATACTTTTTTCCAATAGAATTATCAAATTTGGATTCACAGGTAATTATATTATAACCATTATTTTCAGCAGTTTGCACTACGCCTCTCGTTAATCTTGAAAAAAATGGGTTTTCCAGATCAGCTACTATAAGGCCGATTATTTTAGTCTTTTTTAATACCAGGCTTCTTGCAGCGAAATTTGGATGATATCCCTTTTCCCTAATTATTTTAAGAACCTTTTCCCTGGTCTCAGTTTTTACACATTTATCCTTATTAATAACCCGGGAAACAGTTATTGGAGCAACGCCAGCCAATTTAGAAATGTCTTTTAAAGTATAATCCTTCATTTAGAGAAATGGTAGCGCTCTCATTAAGTGGTAATAATATTATCAAAATAATTTCCCTATGTCAATTTTATAATCTTATATTAAGATCTTATATTGATATTTTATATAGTTATTATTTATAAAATAATATGGATATCTTTTATAATTCCCAGAAAAATGTTTCGAACTTAGTAAAAATTTAAGTTATAATTATAACATAAAGTTAGTTAAAAATTTGATTCTACAGCGTTAGAAACAAGGATTTAAGATCAAAATCTATACAAATATTCTAAAATTATATTTATATAATATAAATAAAAGGGCGGTTAGCTCAGGTGGTTAGAGTGCTGCGTTCACATCGCAGAGGTCATTGGTTCAAATCCAATACCGCCCACCATATGCTTATTTTTAAATAAAAAATATTTTTAATCAGAAAAGAAAATGGGTGTACTGTTTAACAGTACACCCTGATTTGTTTGTTATATTATTTCTATTCTCCACGTCCGGCTATCAGATTTTCCACTACGCTTGGATCTGCCAGCGTAGTGATATCTCCCAGGTTATCGGTGTTTTTCTCGGCTATTTTCCTTAGTATACGCCTCATAATCTTACCTGAACGCGTTTTGGGAAGAGCCGGTGCAAACTGGATCTTCTCAGGCGTAGCGATTGGACCTATTTCTTTGCGTACGTGCAACATCAATTCTTTCTTAAGTTCGTCATCTTCATCAACACCTTCTTTTAGTGTTACAAATGCGTAAAGCGCCTGTCCTTTAATATCATGTGGGATAGGAGTAACTGCAGCCTCAGCAACTTTACTGTGACTGACCAGCGCACTCTCAACCTCTGCAGTACCAATTCGGTGACCGGACACATTCACCACATCATCAATTCTGCCCATTAACCAGTAGTCGCCATCTTCGTCGATACGGCACCCGTCACCGGTAAAATAGACATTCTCAAACATTGTAAAGTATGTATCTATAAACCGCTCATGATCTCCCCACATAGTCCTCATCATTCCCGGCCAGGGTCTGCGGATACATAGTTTTCCATTTTCATTTATATCACATTCTGTCCCGTCATCTCTCAATACTACCGAGTCAACTCCAAAAAATGGTCGCGAAGCACTTCCAGGTTTTAGAGTCATCGCTCCAGGGAGTGGGGTAATCATAAAACCGCCGGTTTCGGTCTGCCACCAGGTGTCGACAACCGGACACCTGCTATGTCCGACTTTCTCATGATACCATATCCATACCTCGGGGTTAATAGGCTCACCGACTGTACCGATAACACGTAACGAGTCCAGCTTATATTTTTCCACCCATTCATCACCCAGACGCATCAGTGCCCTTATAGCAGTGGGCGCTGTATAAAAAACAGTAACTTTGAACTTATCACAGATCTGCCAGAATCTACCTGCATCAGGATATGTGGGGACTCCTTCAAACATAATACTTGTTGCCCCGTTTGCCAGCGGCCCGTAAACAATATAGCTGTGGCCCGTAACCCAGCCAATATCTGCTGTACACCAGTAAATATCGTCATCATGGATATTGAAAACCATCTTGTGAGACATTGCCACCTGAAGCAGGTAACCCCCCGTTGTATGGACAACACCCTTGGGTTTACCGGTTGATCCTGATGTATATAAAATAAACATTGGGTCCTCAGCATTCATCTTCTCGGGTGGACAGTCCGGGCTTGCTTTAGCCATCTCTTCATGATACCAGAAATCACGACCGGATTTCATATTACATGGTTGATTATTTGTTCTTACGACAATAACAGATTCAATTGTAGGACATTCCTCCAATGCATTATCAGCAATTGACTTTAGCGGGATATGCTTTCCTGCACGTACTGATACATTTGTGGTAATCAGCATTTTACAATCTGAATCATTGACACGGTCTTTAATAGCATCTGAACTGAAGCCACCAAAAATTACCGAGTGAATTACCCCGATACGAGTGCATGCCAGCATAACAATCGCTAACTCGGGTACCATCGGCATATAAACAGCTACACGGTCGCCTTTTTTAAGACCCTTTGATTTTAGGACATTGGCAAATTTTGAGACCTCCCTGTGCAGTTCCTTATATGTAAATTTTCTTACAGAGCTGTCTTCCTCACCCTGCCACAATATCGCAGTCTTGTTTTCAGCAGGTGTGCCCAGATGTCTGTCAAGGCAATTGAACGATACATTAAGCTCTCCGTCGGCAAACCAGGTATGCTTGATAGTACGGCCCCTGGTATCCCACTTATACTCCAGGGATTTTGTCGGTTTCTTGAACCAGTCAAGCATCTTTGCTTGTTCAAGCCAGAAGCTGTCAGGATCATTAATTGACTGATCCCACATTTCCTGGAATTGTTCCATTGAGGAAATCCATGAATTCTTCTGAAATCCGGGTTGAGGTGGAAATTTGCGGGTTTCAGGCATCAAAGATTTATTGTCTTTTATTTCATCCGTCATAAACTCTTCCTTTCTACAAATATAATTTAATTAACATTTTATCGCTATTAGAACAGATACTGCCTTTGTGCCATTGCATATTCTATCAGATTTCAATTAAAACTCAATTAAAAACTGGTTTTTTATAGTAGTTTGGTGATATTGCAAAGATTTTTTAAATATATGGATAATTAACTGCTCCCTGACCTCAAAAACACCTGATAATTGTTTTAAAATGATATATACATCATTATCGCTGTATTGAGAGTATATAAATCTTACAGGTGCTAATAACCTTTTTTAACACTAATCTGCAAATCTTATATATAGAAATTCCAATCCGGTAAAACATTGACAAACACAACCGGAGATAAGTATAATCTTACCTAAATTTATTTTGGCGGATAGCCTGAAAAGTTCTTTTACTAATTATCTGTAATAGATGATTTTATTTTAAATTGCTGAATAAAAATTGAATGGTTGATTTATATAATATAAAAAACATGTAGATTAAGACTTTTATTATAATATTAAAAGAAAGGAAATTATGCCAGAAGAAAAAATAAGAATTTCAGATAATACCGGTAACCCTGCACCGCTTGGCCTGGCAGCTTTCGGTATGACTACGGTTCTTCTAAACCTTCATAATGCCGGTCTGTTTGGTCTCGGCACCATGATACTTGCAATGGGTATATTCTACGGCGGTATTGCACAGGTTATAGCCGGAATCTTTGAATGGAAGAAAGGTAATACTTTTGGCATGATTGCCTTTACATCCTTTGGTCTCTTCTGGATTTCACTGGTAGCACTGCTGGTAATGCCGGCTCTTGGCATGGGAGAAGGTCCCGATAATGCTGCCATGATAGCTTACTTTATAATCTGGGGTATCTTTACGCTCGGGCTATTTTTCGGTACCTTAAAGGCCAACAGAGCACTGCAATTTATATTTGCCACTTTAGTTATATTATTCTTCCTGCTTGCCATCCGTGATATTACAGGCAATGCAGTAATCGGTACAATAGCAGGCATAGAAGGTATTATCTGCGGGCTTTCTGCAGTTTATACAGCAATGGCAATTCTTTTAAACGAGGTATTCGGCAGAGTAGTGCTTCCTATCTGGCCAGTAAAGTAGGTTGATTTAGTCTAAACCATTTATACTAGATCAAGTATAATTTAAATTATCGTATTAAAAGAATTTACTGATATTAAAAATGATATTATTAAATAATCGGCAGCAGAAAAGCTATATTAAATATATTTCTGCATGACACTGTTATTTAATAAGATGTATATAGGTATGTGGAATATATGAATATATTCCACATGTCCTTATATCCGGTTTATAAAATCTAACCTTTGTGAAAAAAGCTATGAATCTGCGAACTATAGATTAAAATAGCTGTAAATAAGAATAAATCAGTATATCTTCTTTTTTCTTATTAACTGAACTGCAATTGCAATTGTTATAATTGCAATTCCAATGATACTTGAAATTATTACTGATTGATCGGGCATGCTGTTGTCCGCCGACCTTTTTAGTATAATTCCCACCAGTGCCCATATAACAACGAGACAATAAAATATATCATTCCTGGAAAATACAGTTGCCAGTGTTATCAGGACTCCGACTGCAACTATCATAACCGTCCAGAGTTGTTCACTTAAGCCAAATCCATTCCAGTTGGTCTTAACAAGAAAAGCAGCAACATTTGCAATTGTCGCGATTGTAATCCATCCAAGATAAACACTAAAAGGAATATTTACAAATATTTTCTCAGAAATATTAATTCCCTGTCTCCCGGTACCAAGCCTTATATAAATTGATATCAAACTTATAAGTAGAAGGATCATTATAACCAGAGATAACCATACGATTTCGTAGTGCCATGCAAGTATCCAGGCTACATTAAAAATACATGAAATAAAGAATAATAATCCTATTTTTTCAAAGATACCTCTTTCTTCTAGATTTCTTCTAAACGCAACCACAAACTGGTATATAATAAATAATGCAAGAAGAATATAAATAATCCCCCATACCGAGAAAGTAATGCCTGCAGGCACAAATAAATTAGGATATTTGTCTGAAAGCTCCTGGGTAGTTTTATCATTTATAGGAATTATCACTGCCATTGCATTCACTGTAACTACCGCTAAAAACCCAATAAGATTTAGAAATCCATAGATTATTCCGGTTGATTTTTTTAACATAATACCCCCTGGCTTATATTAATAATTTCTTAAAAATAAAAAAAATATTTATACAGCTCTTATATTACCAATACCTAATTATTTCTCCTAATAAGGATATTCCTGAAATAATTATCCATTAGATAGGAAACGGTATTTATTTTCTCGTAGTCTATATCACCATCAGGATAAACAACTTCCTCATCTGCATTTACACCTGCCACCTCTCCTATAAACATATCATGAGTTCCCAGATGAATTTTTTGTTTTACCCTGCATTCAATATTTATAAAGCATTCCTTAATAATCGGGGCATTTACTTTCATGCTCCTATCTTTTGTAAGATGCAATTCTTTGAATTTATCAATATCCCTTCCCGATTTTGTACCGCAAAAATTACAAACTTCAATCATATTTTCATCTGGGATATTTACTACAAATTCCATTGAATTGCTTATTATGCCGTGGCTGTATCTGGAAGGTCTTATAGATATTGAGATCATCGGTGGACTGCTGCATACCGTACCAACCCATGCAAGAGTAATTATATTATCTTTAGTCCCGTCTGAACAGGAAACCAAAACCACAGGATTTGGATAAAGCCTTTCGGATATATCTATAGATTTTTTCATTTAATACCCCTCTTTTAAATGTTAAGAAATTTGAGCATGTCACCCCTTTAACAGCAGCTCCATTACATACATCTCAAGTTTTTCATAATTTCTTTCCTCTATGCATTTTTTCTGAAAATCGTAATCAAATTTCTTTACTTTTTCTTCAAGCATCTTCACAACCTCTATACTATTTGAGAGATGCCTGTAACAATCTTCCTGTTTCTGTGTCCTCATAGCTTTTACATCAAGTCCTATGTATTCTCCCCTTTTCCCGTAATCATTTTCAACCAGAACTTTTATCTGGTTAAAAGCCTGTCGGAGGTTTTCGGAACCAAATGCCTTATCCTGATCATACCTCAGACCATTCTGGTCATTTAAGTGCACACTCCACAGCTTTCCAAAAGACAGGGCAAATGCCATCTCATATGCAGGATCAAGGCCTGCAAGCACTGCATGGGCACTTTCAAGAAGGCCGCCGACCCTTGAAGGATCTATTGTGGCGGATGCTATTCCCAATACATGCCCCATTGTGGGGCAGAAGCTTCTGTCAATCGGCTCATTCGGTTTGGGCTCTATAAGTATTTTAATATTGCTGTCATACTCCAGCATACTGTTTACTGCCTCTTTAATCATGTTTGCACTTTTTACAGGATCCTTTGCTTCAAAGCACAGAGTGCCCTCTCTTGCAAGCCAGAGGACGATTTTATCACATCCAAATACATTTGCTATATCGATTGTCCGGTATGCCCGCCAGAGGGCAAACTCCCTGTCCTCTTTTGAATTCGATGTAAATCCACCATCTATGGTATGCGGGTCCATCCACAATCTCGGTGCAACAAACTCTGCTGACATACCATACTTTTCCAGCATTTTCTTAACTTCTGCCGCATTTTCTTTTATATCTTCATCATCCATACCATTTATATCCGGTACAGCATCATCATCATGGAACTGGACTGCACTGAACCCCATTTCAGAAAATCTTTCTATCTTTTCTTCCAGCGGTATTGTTGACCGGACTTCAGGGCCAAAAGCATCTGCACCTTCATGCACATTCCACGGACCCACTGAAAATTTAAACCCTTCCATTGTTTTCACCTTCCTAAAAATTTATTTATAAAATAAATAATCTTTTTTAATTATAAAGAATGTATTAGAGTTAAACAATAAATATTAAACTGATTTTTAATATATAACCAAAATTTTTATTCCTGGCCGAATAATCAAACTAAATTTCCTTATCTACAGATCCTGTAAAACATAATTTGATGTAAATTATAAATTTTATATGATATATTAATTTTTCAAAGATCTTAATTATAGGAAATAATTAATTGAAAACCCGAAATCTTCAAAATAGGTTCAAGGTTATAAATAGTGTAGCTCCAATTCGAATATGTGATAATGGAGGCTGGACCGATACATGGTTTGCAGAACACGGCAAGGTATTTAATATTGGCGTTTATCCATATGTTGAGACCCAGATTGAAGTTTTCCCATTAAGCTCTAAAAAAGAGCGCATTAGCCTATTCGCTGAAAATTATGGTGACAATTATATAGTAAATCCTGATATTTCTGGCTGGGACCGCCACCCTTTACTGGAAGCAGCAATAGAATATATGAAAATTCCAAAAGATATTGCATTACAGATTTCAATATATTCAGAAGCTCCCGCAGGCTGCTCTACCGGTACATCAGCTGCTGTCAGCGTGGCCTTAATCGGAGCACTGGATTGTCTCAGTAAAGGCAGGATGTCACCCCATGAAGTTGCATACGCTGCACACAGAGTAGAAACGGATTTACTTCATTTACAATCAGGGATACAGGATCAATTATGTGCTGCTTATGGCGGTATTAATTATATAGAGATGCACCATTATCCTTATGCTACTGTATCACAAATATATATTCCCAATTCTGTATGGTGGGAATTAGAGCGTAGATTAGTTTTAATTTTTATGGGTAAATCACATAGCTCTTCTTTAGTTCATGAAAAAGTGATAGCCGAACTTGAAGATGCCGGTCCAGGTAACCCAAAATTGGAAAAACTGCGTAAAATGGCTGAATCAGCAAGAGATGCAGTATATGCAGGAGATTTTGAGGCCTTTGGACGTTCTATGATAGCAAATACGGAAGCCCAGGGCGAATTGAATCCTTCCCTTATAAGTAAAAGTATTGTTGAAATAATTGAAATTGCAAAAAAAAGTAATGCGGTCGGCTGGAAGGTTAACGGAGCTGGAGGAGAAGGCGGCTCTCTTACTATTCTCTGTGGTGAGAAATCAAGCCAAAAAAGAGATATGATACAGAAAATTGAGTCTGCAAATCCATTATTTAAGAGTATTCCAATATATCTAAGCCGTTTTGGACTTCGTACCTGGAGTATTGAAGATAATAATGAACAAAAATATTAGAAATATTAAATATGAGGTCCGATAACAATTCAATCAGAGCTGTGATATTTGATATTTATTCAGAACTTTTTCAACTTTTAAGTCTGCCCTTTTAAAATATTTCTCCTGATTTTCTGTTTCTTTATCGGCCATTTGGTTACTTTAGCTCAAGCTCGCAATAATATTCGCCGTCATTTAATTTAACTTTGAAACCTCTCTTCTTGAGCATATGAACCATTATAACATTTTCATCCAGAACATTTGCATATACTTTTTTTATTTTCCTATCACTGGCTATCTCCAGCATATAATCAGTTAATTTATTGCCCAGACCCTTAAACTGCCATGGATCTGCTACGACAATAGCGAATTCAGCAGTCTCGTTATAAGGATCGGCTATTAATCTTACAACTCCAGCCATCTTTTTTTCGTCCTTCTCTTCGACTTCCGCCATTATGCCTATTTCCCTGTAGTAATCATACTGCGTATATCTTATTAGCAGCTCATGGGTTATGTACTTTATTAACTGGAAAAACCTGAAACGTTGTGTCTGCTCCGAGAATTTTGTAAACATCTCCTCTTCCATGGGTTCATCTTCTGGCCTTATCGGTCTGAGTATTGCCTCACTACCATCTTTCATAATAAAGTTGGTGATATATTCGCTGGGATACGGAGATATTACCAAATGAGAATAAGGTTCAACTTCTTTACCCTCTAAGTCTTTATCCAGCATAACTTTACAGTCAAGCGCTATGCCGCCTTTATCATCAACACCGAAAGGATTTATCTCAATATCTCTTATCTCGGGAAAATCAGTTAGAAGATAAGCAAATTTATAAAGCAAAAACTGTACCGTCCCTATATTAACTCCCTCCATTCCTCTGTATCCTTTTAAAAGTTTGTATATTTTCGTGTCCTCAATAATCCTCATGGCAAGCGCCATATTTAACGGAGGCAGCCCTATCTTTATATCTTTGAAAACCTCCACGGCAACTCCTCCCATTCCAAAACATACTGACGGCCCGAACATAGGGTCCTTCTGGGAGCCGATAATCAATTCATACCTCTTGGAGACCATTTGTTCGACTAAAATTCCTTCTATTTTTGCTTCAGGAAAGCTATTTTTTACATTCCTGTTTATTTCCCTGAAGGCTTCTCTTGCCTCATCTACGGAGCTTATACTTAGTTTAACTCCGCCTGCATCTGTTTTGTGCAGTATATCAGGAGACATTATCTTCATAGCAACAGGGTAGCCAACTTCATCTTCAATATTTACTGTTTCATCCTCAGAACATATTGTAATATTTTTTATAATAGGGATCCCGTAAAAGCCCAGAAGCTTTTTTGCCTCAAACTCTGTAAGTACATATCTTTTTTCATCCAAAACCTTCCTGATCAATTTTTTTGCTTCTTCTTTTTTGGGATGAAAAGCATCGGGTATTGTTTCAGGTGTCTCATAAAGAAGCTCCAGGTTTCTTGAATAACTATACATATTCATAAATGTCTTTACAGCATCTTCGGGTATGCGGAAGCATGGTATACCCCCATCTTTTAGGACATCACATCCGACTTTTACGTCTTTCTCTCCCATCCATGAGGCAAGTATTGTCTTTCTGCTTCTATTTGGAAGTTCCACAATTTTTTTTGCGATACCGTAAAGATCTGTCATGGATTGAGGAGTAAGTACAAGGATTATCCCATCAACATTTTCATCCTGCAGACACAAGTCTACTGCAGTTTTATATAACTCAGGTTTAGCATCACCGAGGACATCTATAGGATTTCCATGGCTCCATGCAGCGGGTAATACTTTATTGAGCTCTGACATTGTCTTTTCTGAAAGCTTTGCCATCTGGCCGCCCTTTTCAATCAGGGCATCTGTAACAATTACTCCAGGACCTCCAGCATTTGTGACCACAGCAATCTTTCTGCCCTTTGGCCTCCTTTGCATTGCTAATGCCCGGGCAGAATCAAAAAGTTCTCCTATTGTTCCAACTCTTATTACTCCTGCCCTTTCAAATGCAGCGTCAAATATAGCGTCATTGCCGGCCAGGCTGCCGGTGTGCGACATGGCTGCCTTTGCTCCCTCGCTGCTCTTGCCTGCCTTAAGTAGTATTATGGGCTTGGTTCTAGAGAATGCCCTTGCTGCTGACATAAATCTTCTGGCATCTGTAAGCGACTCCATGTAAATAATTATGCTGCTTGTTTCAGGATCCTGTCCAAAATAATCAATAAGATCATGAAAACCAATATCAATCATTGCACCAATCGATACAAAATGACTGAATCCGACATTTGTTTCTATTGACCAGTCCAGTATTGAAGTACAAAGTGCTCCGCTCTGTGAAATAAAAGCAATCTTTCCCGGAAGAGCCATCTTATTTGCAAAACTTGCGTTGAGATTTTTTGACGGTTTTATGAAACCAAGACAATTCGGTCCAATTATTACCATATCATATTTTCTTTTATGCTCGAGGATCTTCTCTTCCATTTTTTTACCTTCTTCACCTGCCTCGCTAAAGCCGGCCGAAATAATGACAATTCCATTTACACCGGCTTCCCCGCATTCCATCACTACATCTGGAACAGTGGCTGCAGGAGTAGCTATAATCGCCAGATCTATGGAATCAGGTACTTCCGATATAGAGGGATATGCTTTGACTCCCAGCACGCTTGATCTTTTTTTATTCACCGGGTATACTATACCTTCATATCCAGAACCTATAAGATTCATTAGTATATCCTGACCCACACTGCCCTTTGTACTACTTGCGCCTATTACTGCAATAGCACCTGGATTAAATAGTTTCTTAAGTTTGTCAATTGTAGCCATATCTGCCTTCCTAATAATTTAAATATCCCAGAACTTCCTTAGATTCTTTTCTAATTGTATCCTTTTAAATTCATACTCATCTATAGCGATTATCCTTGAATCAGTTGCTCTCTCCTTATAAGGTATCGGCTCCTTATTTATGCCTGCCATGAAGTTTTTTACACATTTGGGTAAGACTTCAACATTATATCCACCTTCCAGTGTCGCAAATATATTATTAAAGTTATTTCCGAGTATCTCTCCCAGTTTAAAATATGAATTCATGCTCAGCCTCAGGTCTATAAGGAGATCGTATTGATACCCGTCAAATCCCGCAGAGCATGCAACTATATCCGGCTCAAACTGAATTGCAACAGGCATGAAACTTTCTATCGCGTCCATAAAGATCTCATCTCCGCTTCCTGCTGGCAGAGGGACACATATAGTGTATCCTTCACCCTTCCCCTCTCCAATCTCGTTTACATTTCCTCCGCCCGGAAAACAGGGAAACTGGTGAATAGACCAGTACATCACCCTGTCGGTATCGTAGAAAAATTTTACCGTACCATCCCCAAGATGAGCATCAAAATCAATTATAAGGACCTTCTTGCCCTCGTTAGCAAGTTTCTGTGCGGCTATTGCAACATTATTGAATATACAAAAACCGCTTGCCTTAGCAGGATAAGCATGATGGCCAGGAGGTCTTACAAGAGCAAAATCTCCTGATTTAGATGCCATTATAGTTGCTCCAACGGCCCGTATTGCAGCATTATAGGTCTGCTTTGAGGTAAAAGTTTCTCTATCCAGCGGCTTAGATTCGGAACAATATTTCTTCACATGCTCTATATATTTTTCTGTATGTACAAGACTAAGATATTTTTCTCCATTAATAATATCTGTTTCAGGAATATCTCCAAAAGATTCAAGCCTTTTCCTGTTTTCAGGATGCATTCCCGTATCATGTTCAAGAAATATTTTGTTATAGATTATTTTCATTTTTATCAAGAACCCTCTAAATGTTTTAAATCACCAATATAAAACTTCTGACATAATAACAGATAATAAACTGTTTACAATATGGAAAAAAATCAAAAAAATTTTTCTATTCGACTTAATAATTACCATCAACTCCTGTAGGGTTAATATTTATATTTTATGAGCAAAGATAGAGATCCATCTACCATTTTTATTAAGTTTTTTTATCTTAAAACCCTGCTTTTCTAATAAACCGGTAATTTCTGCCGTATCATAATAAGTAAAATATCTGATCACCTTTCCGTAAGGCCTGTTTTCCATTTTATACCCCTCACCTTTCCCATACTTCAGGCTAATATATATGATGCCATCTTTTTTTAAAACCTGGTGCAACTTATGGAGTACTTCCGGCAGATATTCTCTTTCAATATGCAGAAGCGAAGAACATGCCCATATACCATCAAATTTAGAACCTAATCCAGATAAACCATCTTTGATATCCATAACATAGAATTCTGCATTCTGAACTCTTCTTTTTGCAATAGTAATCATCTCGCAGGATAAATCAATACCTGCCACACATATACCCTTTTTAACCAGATAGGCAGTATCGTGACCGGGTCCGCAGCCCAGGTCAAGTACACGGCTTTTATTCGGCAATAGACTTATAAAATAATCAAGTTCACTTTGCATTACATTTCTATTAAAGTAATAATCAGCATAACCCCCGGCAACTCTATCATAACTTTCAATTGTTATATTCTCTTTTGTATGTGACTTTTTCATAACAAAATTACAGAATAGTTATTAAGCACGCTACTATTTAATATATTTATAATAAAAAAAATATTAAGATTAGTCTACAATCCATTCTGGCAGAACTTCTACCATAATTTTATTATTTAATGATGTCAGAGATGCAATGTATCCTTCTTATAAAAATCCCTGATAAAGATAAAGATAAAAATTATTTGACCTTTATAAATATTAATATTATTATAATGCTGTAAAAATTAAATATAAGGCAAAGAAGCCTTTTTGCATTGTAGCACAAGGTTTTATTGGCACAGAAGCCATTTTGGTTTTTGTGCTTTTTTTATTGCTTTTTGACAATTTATTATACGGGAGGATTAATATGAGTTATTCAAAAATAAATTCGTCTATTTCTACGGGGACAAAAAACCTTTATGGGGATAATATAAGTCCATTTAGCGGTATGTGTGTCACCTGCAGCGAAGGATGTCCAGGACTCTGCGAAATTGGTAAATCTTCTTACCGCAGCACTGAAGTGATATATCCTCAGCCCTACGGGGATATGACCACAGCTTCACAAAAGGATTATCCCCTGGATTATTCCCATTTTAATATCATGGGAACTGCATTTGGGGCAAAAGGGATAGAAGAAGATAGCGATAAGGCTGTTTTTACCAGTGTCAGATTGGAAACCGCAATAGGGAAAGATAGGGATATAAGATTAAAGCTGCCTTTTATTATCCCTGGTCTTGGCTCGACAGAAATTGCCAGGAAAAACTGGGAGGGTCTTGCAATCGGCGCAGCCATATCGGGAGTTGTTTTAACTATTGGAGAAAATGTTTGTGGTATCGATCCACAAGCGCAGTTCGACAGCAAAGGAAATATTGTAAAATCTCCGGAACTTATTAGAAGAGTTAAACTTTACAGGGATTGGCAGCAGGATAAGTACGGTGATATAGTAGTCCAGGCAAATGTAGAAGATACGAGGTTCGGAGTTCTGGAATATGCCATCAAAGAACTGGGTATAAAAACAGTCGAGTTAAAATGGGGCCAGGGTGCAAAAAGTATTGGTGGAGAGATCAAGATAGATGATCTTGAATGGGCTATTGAGATTAAAAAAAGAGGTTATATCGTATTGCCTGATCCACTTGACCCTGATATTCAAGAAGCATTCAAGCATGGAGATTTTAAAGAATTTGAAAGACATTCCAGAATAGGTATGCCGACCAAAGAAGATTTCATGGATACTATCAGTCGTATGAGAGAAATAGGCGCCAGTCGTATATTTTTAAAGACTGGCGCCTATAGACCTGTTGATCTTGCAAAGGCTATTAAATATTCCTCTGAAGGAGGGGTCGACTTACTGACCATTGATGGAGCTGGCGGCGGAACAGGTATGAGTCCATGGAGGATGATGAATGAGTGGGGTATTCCTACAATTTATCTGCAGTCAATGGCATATAAATATGCTAAAAGACTTGATAGCAAGGGTTTATATGTACCTGATATGGCCATTGCTGGCGGTTTTACTTTTGAAGACCAGATTTTTAAAGCATTGGCTCTGGGTGCCCCCTATTTCAAACTGGTAGGGATGGCGCGGTCCCCCATTACTGCCTGCATGGTAGGTAAGACACTGTCGGGAAACATAGCCAGCGGCAAAATACCAAAATCTATTGAAAAATACGGTAGTGATATGGAATCAGTATTTATAGAAGTAACAGATTTAAGAAAAGAGCTTAAAGATAAAGCCGACGACCTCCCGGGCTCCGCTATAGGATTGTACAGTTATTATAAGAGGCTTGAACAGGGTCTAAAGCAGCTAATGTGTGGGGCAAGAAAATTTACCCTTAACTACATTGACAGACATGACATTATAGCACTCACCAGAGAAGCAGCATCTGTCTCCGGCATACCTTATATTACAGACTATGAGCAAGAAGAGGCAGAACAAATACTCGGTTAAAATATAGGAAAAGAGGAAAACAAATGAAAAATAAAGGATTGTGTATTACATGCGTAAATGATAAAGAATGCAGATTCCCCCGGGATTTTCCCGTTTTACAATGTGAAGAATTCAGTAATTATGAACCCGGAGAAAATAATCAGGGGAGGAAAAGTAAATAGAACTAATTAAATCCATTTATGCATAATAACGTCTAATAAATTGGGAAGTTTTTAAAAAATAATTAAAAGGATTCCAAAATGGAGAATGGAAAAGATAAAATCTATACCTCTACTTTAGTGATTTTTTGGATAACATTCGCTTTCTTTTTAATAGCCGTATCAAACATCTTTATCTTGAATATGGTTGACCTTTTTAACAGGTATCTATTCTTTGCATCAGCAATTATATTGGCCTGCCTGGGCATAACTCTTATTATACTTGCTGCAAAAGGAAAATTTACCAGGCTATCAAAGGCATTTTTTATCCTTACAGGTGCCTCGGCTATCGGTATGGTTGTAGGTTCAGTTCTTCATAACCTTGTGTATGCACTATTTATTAAGCTTTTTGGTGAAGGTTTCTGGGGATATATGGGTGATGAACCAGTATTTTTTATTTTTGCTGTGATTATATGCCCCCTGGCCCTACTGGTTGGAATAATTGGCGGTATAGTATTAATATCCAGGAAGAAAGTTGCATTCTGATAGATATAATATTGTCTTGAGAGCATAAAAAGTCAGAACTGCTTTTTGTACTTGAATGAGGATTTTTATATAAGATATAAACTCTTTATCTCTTATATTCTTACCATAAAACTAAATTAGATAATCTGGCCCTATTATATCTCTGTAGTATTATGCATGGTATATTTGCAATTAAAGCATAAGCAATCATTATTATACCAGCCCACCAGATATTCCAGAGGAAAAAAATTGGAGCAGGCAAAATTGTAAGCCAGTGAGTTAATTCTGCCCTTTTTGTTTCATAGAGAAAAGTTTCAAGGTATTGAGGATCACTTCTTTCTAAATTCTTCTTAGGAAACCCTCCTTTAAAAAGTCCTCCGCCATCAGGGACTATAGCCCTCCATTTTTTAACTTTAAAAATATTTTTATATATTCTTCCCCTGAATTCCCAGTTCTTTGTTTCAAACCACCACCAGTTTCTTCTAAAGAAAGACATCGGTATTTTTAAACAGAGGTAAGACATGCCCAGATGTATTGCCAGCCAACCCAAAATATCCAGAGTTATTATCCATAAATGTGAAAGTTGAAATACAGGTATTTTTCCCTCCTTTCAAGTGTTTATTTCTCTATCCTTCCAGGTAACTCTTCTTCTAAATATAGTTAAAATCAATGAGTAGAAAAAAACTAAAATAAAAAAAGCCAGTTGTAATGGATATAATACAGAAGCCCATATACTAAAATTTCCAATCCTGTAGGACATCCAGTATATTTGTGCTGTAAATGCAGCATAAAAGGCTATACCAGTGAAAAAGATACCGGGGATAAATGGTGATAAACTGTCAGCAAATAGATTTAAAGGAAATATAGCACCTACAATCCAGACAATTACCATTACAAGAACAGGTATCGAAGTTGCTTTAGCACCGCTGCTGAAACTCTTGGACCAGCCCTGTATCATCTCAATAAAACCACCCGGATACATCCTAAAATCGATTGTTCCTTTACCCCCCATACAGTATATAGGGATTTTTGCTTTTTTAAACTTCTTGCCTATTTCAATATCTTCCATTACTTTGCCTTTTATACTTTTATGCCCATCTATTGTGAAATAATCTTCTCCACTGCATAAAATACATGGGCCAAAAATACCTATGGGCTTTATTCTTTTTTGAAGAGGAGTAAATGCACCCATTCCTGCTACAAGAATTATGTTGAAAAATAGTGAAAAATTCTCATATATCTTTTTTATTCTGTGATATGGTTGAAGAGAGATTACTCCATGGTATTTATGCAAACATGATATCAAATTTTCCATACCATTATCTTTTAATCTGGTATCTGCGTCTAAAAATAGAAAGTATTCTCCGGTGGCAATTTTAGCACCATTATAACAGGCCCATGATTTCCCGACCCATCCTTCTGGTAAACTTTTTAAGCTTACTACTTTTGCATTGTGCTTCTTCCCTATATCAGCTGTCTTATCAGTAGAACTATCATCAACCAGTATTATCTCTTTTGCTCTTAGTGTCTGTCTGCTCAGGGAAATTAACAGATCTTCCAGATTATTCTCTTCATTCCTGGCAGGAATGATAACTGATATTAAAACAGGTCTTTTTTTATTATTTGACCCTGATTTAGTGCAATATGGTATTTTCCAGAGTATAAAGAAACCAAATAACCAGAATACTGCATGCACAATTATGTTTATGTAGCTCATATACTATTTTTTTTAAGCTGGCTGCAGAGTCCCTGCAAATACTAACCATGCTAAAAGGGATTTTGCTACCAGGCTTAGTATAATATATCCTATATACATTTATTATTATTTTTTTACATTATATATTATTTTATTAATTATTACCTATTTTTATTTTGTTATTATTTCATCTTTTTTACTAGCAGGATCCATGGGTTTATATATATCTCTCTCTGTTTATTGATTTAGATATGATAAGTTCTCAAAAGACTGGTCGGGTCATATCTTTCTATTATCTTTATCATAATTTATATTAGACAGGATTTAAAGAAAAAAGCATTTTTACTGTCGGTATTTACTGTAATTTATAACGTGGCTGAAGGAATCATAACTATTATTGCTGGAGTTCTATCCAACAGAATTGCTCTCAAAGGTCTTGGCATCGATATCTTTGTAGAATCTATCTCTGGAGCTGTTATGATATGGAGATTTAAAAATTGGTTTACTACTTTAAACATAATTACTCTTTCTTCCCTTCTACTAATCTCATCTTTATGATTTTAAAGAACTCCATCACCACAATAATGGTAAATGCTATGCCCATAAGTATTGACCATTCCTTAAGGGAAACAGGTGATACACCCAGAAGTTCCTGCATAAAAGGTATATACATGGATCCTATATGGATGCCCTGGGCAGCTATTACTCCTCCTATCAGGAGATAGTTACGGCTTACGGGTATCCTGAATGCAGATGTAGTCTCGGACCTGCAGTTAAAGACATGGAAATTCTGCAGAAGCACCATGAGTAGCAGAAGTAAATTCCTGGCTTCTCCGGCCTCCCAACCGTTATTTATAAGATAATACCATACACCTATGGTAATCCCTCCCATAAAAGCGCCGGAGATTATGACCTGCTGCAGCATCTGCCTATTAAATATCCCTTCCGAAGGATCCCTTGGTCTGCGCTTCATAGCTCCTGGCTCTCCTTTCTCAAACGCAAGTGCCACATCCTGTATTCCATTTGTGACCAGATTTAGCCATAACAACTGAATGGCTACCAGAGCCAGTGGCAGTCCTAACAATAGTGCTGTAATAAATAATATTACTTCGGCAGCTCCTGTGGTTATAAGAAGATATGTGACTTTCCTGATATTATCATATGCAAACCTTCCTTCTTCTATTCCGGCTACTATAGATGAAAAACTATCATCAGTTATTATTATGGAGGCGGTATCCTTGGCCACATCGGTCCCACTGCCCATAGCCACCCCTATATTAGCCCTCTTAAGCGCAGGGGTATCATTTACTCCGTCTCCGGTCACCGCAACAAAATTTCCTATCCTCTTGAAGGCTTCCACCAGTCTGAGCTTCTGGATTGGTGAGATCCTGGCAAATACTTTTTTAATCCTGGCCTTATTTTCAAACTCCTTCTTTTTTTCTTCATTATCTTCGTTCCACTCCCCCAGGTCAGACCCGGTAATAACGTCTTCTTTTCCCCCAGTTATCATTAGTTCCCGGGCAATAGTTAGCGCAGTTTCCGGGTTATCACCAGTTATCATTACCACCCTGACTCCAGCTTTTTTGGATTTATCAATAGCATCTTTGGCTTCGGGCCTAATGGGATCTATGAAACCCACCAGGGCCAGGAGATTTAATGGTGGAAGGTCCTTTTTGGAAAGACCGTCATAGTCTTTTCTTTTTTTATCTTTTCCTTCAGCCACAGCTATTACTCTATACCCGTCACCTGCAAGTTCATTAACCTTTTTGTCCATCTTTTTTCTATCAATGTCTACAAATCTTCCCGACCTGTTCATCTTTTTACAAAGAGGTATTATGATCTCCGGTGCCCCCTTTGATGCAACCCTATAGGAACTCTTTTTCCGGTAGAACCTGGCAGAAAACTTATTCTCGGATTCAAAGGGTATCTCCCCTACTATTTCCAGGTCTTTTTTTATTTTTACAGGGTCAAGGTCAAGTTTATAGGCCAGAGCCAGCAATGCTATATCTATAGGATTGCCTTCATATTCCCAGTCACCTTTTTGCTTTTTAAGGCTGGCTTCATTATCTATGGCTGCAGCAGCGGCCATTTTTTGCAGGTATTCTCTTACTCTTTTGGGTACAGCCTCATCATCTTCTCCATGGACCTCACCCTGGTCATTATATCCCTCACCTGATACCACAAGACTTTTATCCAGCTGTATAATCAGCTTTTTTGCTGTCTGCCTGTTTACGGTAAGGGTCCCAGTCTTATCACTTGCTATCATGGTGCAGCTGCCCAGACTTTCTACTGCTGCCAGTTTCCTTATGATTACATTCCTGGATGCCATGCGGTTAGAGCTTATGGAAAGGGCTACTGTGACTGCAACCGGAAGCCCTTCCGGTATAGCTGATACTGCAAGGGCCACCGACAGCAGGAAAACTTCCAGGTATTCATACCCCAGGATAATGGCTATTACTGCCAGGATCGCTACGCCTCCAAGAACAATTAGTCCTATCTGTTTGGAAAACCTGTCCATTCTTACAAGGAGCGGAGGTTTGACCTCCTCCCTGGACTGTACTTCTTCGGCAATCTTTCCTATCTCTGTATCCAGGCCGGTCTTTATAACCATACCTGTGGATCTTCCCGAGGTCACCATTGTGCCGGCAAAGGCAAGGTTATCGCATCCCGATGCCGGCTGATCCTCTTTTTCTTTTTCATTGGTCTTACCCACCGGTACCGATTCACCGGTAAGTATGGATTGGTCTATGGAAAGGTTTTTTGTCTTTATCAGCCTCAGGTCAGCGGGTACCTTTTCACCCGATTTCAATAATACTATATCACCGGGGACAAGCTCTTCTGCATTTATTCTCTTTTCCTGACCGTCTCTGACTACGGTTGTATATATCTTTATATATTCCTGGAGTGACTCGGCACCCTTTTCGGCTCTCCATTCCTGGTAGGTTCCCAGGCTGGTATTAAGCAGGATTATAAAGAAAATAAAGACAGCATCTTTTATCTCTCCT
>CAYROY010000007.1:0-31258 GCA_964426155.1 uncultured Actinomycetota bacterium | reverse complement strand
CCGTCCCAGTCCTGGTTTTGTGTTATCCTCTTTTCATCCTGGTCCCTGATATCTGCATAGTATACTTCGCTGTTATCCCCAAAATATCTTGTATATGTTATCTTTGTGGAATCACTGGAAAGGTCCGGGGTCCTGCGGCGTTCATGCTTTTTAAATATCCTGGATATAGATGAACCGTCATTATTCATTATATAGATGTCATCATGGCCGGGCATGCCGGATTCAAATATTATTTTATAATCGAAAGGATGACCGCTTGGATGCCAGTCATGGCCGCCGCTGTTATGGGTGAGCCTTTTCTGTCCTGCTCCATTGCTGCCTATGCGGTAAAGTTCCCAGTCTCCGTCCAGGTATGCCTCAAAATAAATATATTTCATATCATGGGACCATGAAGGATATGCGCTTCTGAAGCTGTTATTGGTTATCTGTCTTTTATTCTGGCCGTCCCAGTCCATTACCATTATCTGCCATACGCCGCCTATATCAGAAGTATATGCAATTTTTTTGCCATCTGGAGACACTTCTGGATATATATCTGCTCCATTATGGTCTGTAAGCCTCTGGAGGCCGGTGCCGTCAATGTTAATACTGTATATATTGTCATTTCCGTCCCTGTTGGACTTGAATACAAGTTTTTCAAGGCTGCCGGCTTCCTTATCTGAGAAACTGCTGTCTCCGGAAAGATTATTATCTGCTGCGCTTTCTTCCTTCTGCTGCTCAAGAAATTCTTCCAGCCTGGTGCCTTCAAAGGCATATCCTTCTACATACAGCGTATTATCGGAAGAAAACCTCTGGAGGTCGATGACGGCTTCGATTACAGCTTTTTTACTGGTTGTCCCTGATATATAGATATCGGTCTTTTCAAAATTATATGAAGCATGATCATTTGAACTTTCGGCATACGCAAAAATAGTGTGTTTTGATCCGGGCTCAAGACCGGTGATATCAGTATCAAGTTCGAACCCGCTGTATAGATAATTTTGATTTTTAAAAAATTCTGCGACACCGCTGCGGGGTATGCCGTAGTCAGCTTCTCCGATTTTCCTGCCGAAATCCCGCGGACCGTCCAGGTATATTTCCACCTTACCGATGCCGGTATCTTCATCAGAGGATGTATTGACAGCCCATCCCACAATTCCGGTCAGCTCTTCAAGAGCTGTCTGTCCCGAAGGTTTATCTATAAAAACTTTTATGTTTTTATCCCCCGGCTTTTCACCAGTTATATTTATTTCTTTTCTTATATGGTCCCAGCCTGATTGTTCATTGTAATAATAGATATAAATAAAATGTGTCGAACCGGGTTCTATCTCAGGGTCAGCGTTTTTCCATTCAAATATAAACCCTGTATCCGAAAGATCGGGGCCGTATTGCTCCAGCGCCATTGTGGATTCTTCTCCGCATGAAGCAGTGCCGAGATATATCCCGTTATCCATGTCTCCATCAAGAAATATCCTTATTACATCCTGTCCGGGTTCTTGCGGGTCGTTATTATGTCCGGTTATCTGGTCTGCTTCAGCATTTTTATCAGCGCTGATGTCCGGCTCTTCCTCACTGTACTGGACTGCGGAAGATCCGCTTTCTCCAATTGATGGATCCCTGTCGTCAGTATTGCTTACACTGCGGGCGGGTGATTCCTCAACTGGTGTTTCCCGGTCATTGTAATTCTGGATCTCCCCGGCAGCAGACTCTTCCGGTGACAGTATCTGCTCTTCAGCCAGTGCGGTATCCTGCAGCGAAGGGTTTCTGCTGCTGAAAAGGGTTATAATAAATAGTGAGGAGACAATACTGAATAATATTAAAAATAATATTAATATAAATCTCATAAAAAAATTTTAAAAATCTTTCAATTTTCTAGGTTTTATCATAGTATTATAAAAAACTTATTTGCACAAACAGATATGTATCTGATTTCACGCACTATTTTTGATGTTTGCCCGTAATCTATTATAAGCATGAGTCTGCTAAAAGGACTAAATTAAAAAAATTTTTTTATTGGAATTTAGAATTTTTATAGACCGAGATCTGTTTTTTAAAAAAAGAAAGTACTTCTTCCTTTTCATATTTTTTTCCTGCAAAATCTATCGTAAAATCTTTTATATCTTCAAAGTAGATCAGCTGGGACAGGAAAAGTTTTTCAGAGAACTCCCCGCCAAATTTTTCTTTTGCATCAAGGATTATCCGACCTATGGGGAATTTTTCCTTTAAAATAAGAAAGAGGTCGATGTAATCCCTATAAGCAGGACGTCTGCCCAGGGCATAAGCCTTATCAGAAGCTACATCCTCATAAGAAGAGATAAGGATAGAGTTATATTCCAGGGGCCTGTATTTTCTGGCAAAGGGAAAGTAAATAAATGAGACCTTTACTCTGTCTGATACAGTAAAAGTAAGCTCGTCTGTATTATTGATCAGCACTTTTATATCTGAATTGAAGATGAGGGAGACCAGCCTGAGATAATTATCAGGGATCTGGTATGGGAAAAATAAATCAAGATCATAAGATTTACGGTAGGAAAATTGCAGCATCAAAGCGGTACCGCCTGATAGTATTGCTCCTTTTTTAAAGAAACCGGCCAGTTTAATAAGTGTTTCCTTTTGATTTTTATTTAAACTATCCAGTGATATTTTTGACATAGTCATCTTCATTTAATTTCTTTTTGATCTCCAGGACAAATTCTTTAATAAATAGAAAGACAGGTCTCGTATAGATCCTTGCCGGATAGTTTTTAAAGATATCTTTTATTTCATCTATCGGATAGGTTTTTAAAAGCCACTTTATCTCATCCATGTCCCCATATGCAAGGATCTGGTTGATGATGTAATTCCTATCTTCGTAATAATCAATATTTTTAATATCTTTTGACCACAATATACCCTGCAGCGAAGAGGGAAAAGTCATATTATTTTTTATTAATTGCTTTTTCACTATTTTGTAATTATAACATATTTACCTTATAGTATATCTGTAATTAATACAAATAGGTACGGATAGATGAATGATTGATAGGATGTATTGGCTGCAATTCAGGTAGTAGATTTCGGTAACCGCCATTACCAAAAAGGAAAGGGCAGGAGAGTGCGTGGTAATACTCTGCAGCGGTTCCAATTACGGGGTATTTGACCTTGACGAGTACAGCCTAAGACCGCCTGTCTTTTGCCGTGCTTAAAAAATCATGGAAATGGCTGACTGCCCTGCACCTGCAGCCCATGCTGGGGTCCAGTGTCTGAATTGCAAAAGTTCTTGTCTGGAAACTTTGTAAAAATTCTTTATATGTCATATCATACTCCATAATATGGTTAATATTATGGAGTAATCGCAATATATATTAGTTACCGCGTGTCAGGGGATAATTCCGATAGAATATCATCATCAACAAATTTAAAGGGATTATATGCCGGGCAATAGAGTAATGATACTGGGCATGAGCCCCATGCCGTTTGAAAATATAAGGAAAGTTTACGGGACAGGGATAAGGACCTGGCAGTTTGCCGGTCCGCTGCTGGATAAAGGACACGAACTCTGTGTGGTAGGATATGCAATACCCTCGGCATATCCGGAAGATTTTGAAAGCATCAGCATCAAAGACTTCAGCCTGGGAAAATACAGGTTTGAATATCACATACTGGCGGAGAAGGATTTTAGGGATACGGCTATCCTTACCGGGATAGCCCGTGATTTTAAACCTGACTGTCTGGTAGGATGCACATTTTACCCTTCATTCTACGGTTCAAAAGTAAAGGAAAACCTCGCTTCAATATACGGTACTTTAAATGCTCCTCCCCTGTGGGCCGATCTTTTTGGCCATGTTATGGCTGAGGCCCAGGCAAGGGCCTCAGTAGACGGTGATGATTCGCCCCTGTTTCATTACTGGAACAGCGAATACAACATAATAAGTAAGGCTGATATTTTTTCATGTGTATCAAAGAGACAGGAATATGCTACGGTAGGAGAGCTGGGTGCAGTGGGAAGACTTAACAGATTTACTGCCGGATATGAGTTTACAAATACCATTCCATGCGGGATGCCCGCGGAAGGCTACACTCATAAGAAGGATGTAATAAGGGGAAGAAACGGCATAGACAGAAATGATTTTGTTGTATTGTGGTCGGGGGGATACAATACCTGGACAGATGTGGATACACTTTTTATAGGTCTTACGGAAGCCATGGAAAGTGACTCTTCCATAAAATTTGTATCCACAGGAGGAGAAATACCGGAACAGGACATAAAGACCTATCCCCGTTTCCTTAAGATGGTAAAGTCCAGCAGATTCGCAGACCGCTTTATAATGAAAGGGTGGATTCCCGGAGAAGAAGTACCAGACCATTACCTGGAGGCAGATGCGGGCATAAATATAGACAGGGATATTTATGAGGTGCGCCTGGGCAGCAAGAACAGGATACTTGACTGGTTCAGGGCAGGCCTGTGCGTGCTTTCATCTGATGTGTGTGAGCTTACAGAGCAGATGGCTGCCGAAAAAGCAGGTTTTGTATTCAGGCCGGGCGATCCGCATGATCTGGCGGAGACATTATTAATGCTTTCTTCTGACAGGAAAAAGACAGAAGATACCGGTGAAAGGGGAAGGCAATTCGGACTGAGGGAGTTTAACTTCAATAGGACTACAAGTGCTCTTCAGAAATGGGTAGAAGAGCCTGCTGCGGCACCTGATTACGGTAAAGAAAGAAAGATTTTTTTCGAAAGGGAAGAAGCTTTGAAAAATATGGAAAGGATTGCCTCTGCCCAGAAGAAGATGATAGAGGAAAGGGATATTAAGATATCCGAACTTGAAGCTGTTGTAAAGGCAAGATTTCCGTACAGGATATATAATTATATGAAAATAGCATTGAGAAAGACCCGGAGTAAACACGGAGCAGTGTCCTGAATATGGATGGCAGAAGTCTTATAGTAGTTGTGACATATAACAGCAGCCAGTTTATTGAAGAATGCCTGCGGTCTGTTTCTGTACAATCGTATACGGACTGGAAGATCATACTTGTAGATAACGGCTCAGTTGACGGCACCATAAAAAAAGTAAGGGAGTTCAGGAACCAGGCTGCTGTCCTTGACAGCAATAATTTCCAGATGGTCCGACTTAAAAAAAATATCGGTTTCGCCGGTGCAGTAAATCTTGCCGTATTTAAAAAGCGGAGGAGATCGTTTAAAAGAGGCGATTTCAGATATCTTGTGCTATTGAATCCTGATGTATCCCTTCATCCTGACGCGCTTGAAAAACTTATAGGCACATTCAGTGAAGAGACGTCCTCAGGCAGGCCTGATACAGGAGTGTGCGGGGGTCTTGTACTGGATTATGAAGGTAAAAAGGTGCAGCATCTGGCAGGCAAAATAACACCGAATTTTATAACATACCATCAGGGTTCCGGACAGGATTATCCCCTAAAGATACCTGTTTTTAATACAACGGGAAGTGATATTGGAGAAGATGAAGTAAGGCACATGGCCCCAAACAGCAATTTTATAGAGGCTGATTATGTGACAGGAGCCTTTTTTACTACTATATTTTCGTTATTCTATGATTCAGGAGGCTTTGACAGCGGTTACCGTCCGGTATATTTTGAGGAACTGGACTACTGTCTGAGAATGAAGGAGGCAGGGTGGAGGACTGTATCCAATCCTGCTGCAGTATGCCGCCATTTTGAAGGGTCGTCTTCAAAAAAATTCAGTAAAAATTTTTACCGCAATTATCATAAAAACCGGATCAGGTGCGCAGTTATAAATATGGAACTGCCTGAACTTTTAAGGATATTCATACCTGCAGAAATAAGATGGCTTACCGGTGGAGCAGCTGCCGGCCAGGCAGCACCTCTGCTTTATGCTTATTTTATGAATGCATTCTTTTTTATTTTCAATCTCTGCATAAAGTTAAGAAATCATTTTATATTAAATAGAATAGAGTTAAAATGAATGTTGCTTTTATATGTTTTTTTTAAACGGAGGACCGTAGGATGCAGATGAAGGCTTCCAGTAAGAGAAATCTGAAGAAGATCTCAATAATCAGTTCTGACATTGTGGGTAAGAAAATGGCAGGCCCCGGTATAAGATTTTATGAATTTTCAAAGGTCCTGTCGGGATTTATGGACGTTACACTTCATACTCCCAATAAGGTAGATATTGAAATAGAAGGGTTTAGGACAAAACGTTATAATCTAAAAAATCCTGACAGCCTGATGCGGAATATTGATGATGCTGAGATGATACTGATACAGGGTCATTTACTTTATTACTTCCCGATGCTTAAAAATTTCCCGGGAAAGATAATTGTCGATCTTTATAATCCCTTCAATCTTGAAAGCCTTGAGATGTTCAGCGACAGGGATATAGCTGAGAGGCTGAGGATAGATTACAACAATAACAATCTTATAAAACTTCAGCTTGCAATAGGAGATTATTTTATATGTGCTTCTGAAAAACAGAGAGATTACTGGACAGGGATGCTTTCAGCTATGGGCAGGATCAATACATATAACTATGATAAAGATTATACTTTCAGGGATTTTATAGATATAGTGCCTTTTGGTATACCTTCAGAACCTCCCGTAAAATCCGGCTTTGCAGCAAGAAGTATCATCCCCGGAATCAAAGAAGATGATAAGCTGGTGCTATGGGGAGGGGGAATATGGAACTGGCTGGACCCGATTACAGTCATAAAGGCCATGTGGGAAGTCTCAAGAACCAGAGATGATATAAAGCTTATTTTTATGGGTGTGAAACATCCGGATCCCAGGTTACCGGAGATGAGAAAGTGCCTGGATGCAATCAAGCTTTCCAGAGAGCTGGGCCTGTATAACGATAAGATCTTTTTCAATGAATGGACACCTTATAGTGAAAGGCAGGCCCTTCTTCTTGAATCTGATGCAGGGCTTTCAATACACCTTGAAAGGATAGAAACAGAATTCTCATACAGGACCAGGGTTATGGATTACATTTGGGCAGGGATTCCAATTATAACCACAGAAGGGGATTCAATTGCAAAGATGGTAAAGGAGGAAAATATTGGCGAGGTGGTAAAATATGAAGATGCCACCCAGCTTTCCAGGGTGATTGAGAGCGTGCTTTCAAATAAGAGCCTTCAGGATATATATAGAAAGAACCTTAAGAAGATCAGGCACAGGTTTTTCTGGGAAAATATTACAAAACCCCTGATAAAATACTGCAGGGACCCTTATTTTGCAGCCGATAAGGAAGAGATACAAAAAACGGTCGAATTCCAGAACAGCAGATTCAGCAGGATAATAAAAAAGGAATTTGAAGGAACTACAAATGTACTGATGATAACAAAAGACATGCTCAGGGATAAAAAAATGGTAGAGAAAGGCGATGTGGGTAAAATTTTCTACCTGGAAGTAGAGGGTTTGAAGCCTGATAAAAAAAGCGGTGACGGCGTTGACGAAATAGGTATGCTCAAGTCAAGAATAAACCAGAGGACTAAATTCGACGGAGTCATAGCCATGAATCCATTTGATAAGGTCTCTCCCCGTTTATTCTATGACCTGGTTAGCGTTATTGAAAAAAAGCTTAAAAAAGGCGGTCTGCTTTTTATTACACTTCCATTTGACAGGGGTTTGAGCAGCCAGTTTAAAGCCGGAGACGTCAGCAGCAATACAATGGTAGATGATTTTACTGCCAGCCTTGTTTTTAAGGAAGCAGGTTTTGAAATACTTGATAAGGGCACCCATGATCTGATGGAGAAATTTGAACAGGTAACAGGGAATGAAAAACTCGGCGAAATTTATGGTTCAAACGAACTTTTTGAACTTTTTGAGATCGGTCTTGATAGAAGTGATTTTCAGAAACTGGAACTTCTGGGAAGTTTTGATATCCTTGAATCTGAAGAATTAAAAAATGATACGTCATTGAAGGGAAAATTTAAGAGATATGCCTATCTGCTTACCAGCATGTATTTTGAGAACATGAGGAAGAGCTATAATAAATCCATGATGAACCTGAGCAATAACATACATCTGCAGATAAATAATGAGATAAACGAACTTAACCGTAAGAACCGCGAGAGGATGCTGCTCATTTATTTTAACGTATTCAGGACACTCTATAATGAAATAAAAGGTCTGGGTTATGACATAAAAAGTATTAATTCACTGCTTGACAGTCTTCATTTAAAAAAGAAGTCAAAAGCTGAGACTTCCGGCGTAAAAGGTAAGCTGGAAGCAGTCATGAGAGACCTCGAGCATATAGACGTTTTGCTGGGACTTTCGGTCAGCCATAGATATTACCTGGTAAAGAAAAAGTAGATTTTAATATATAAATCTGGTATAAGAATAGATTAAATGGAACTTATAGGAGAAAAAGCTTGTATATCCTTTTATGCACTTATTATCTATCCTGGACCATGTGCCATAGGTTCATGTACTGTAAGTAGATCCAGCAACCAGGCGGTGATTTAGCAGGAGATGACGGCATTTTGTCAATATCACACAGGGATAAACATTATTCTAACTGAGAGGTATTAATTGCCCCGGGATGACGACCCCTTAATATCAATAATAACTGTTAATTGGAATGGAAAGAATTATCTTACCGACCTTTTTTATTCAATTAAAAAGCTAGACTACCCCCGGGACAGGCTGCAGATAATAATGGTAGATAACTGTTCTGATGACAGCTCGGTAAGTTTTGTGGAGAAAAAATTCCCCGAAGTAGAGGTGGTAAAACTTGGACAAAACAGCGGCTATGCAGGCGGGAATAACGAAGGCCTGAGGCATGCCAGGGGAGATTATATAGCTCTTATAAACAATGACTGCATTGTAGATCCCGGATGGCTGAGGGAAATGCTTTCAATATATAACATGTCTTCAGGAGATTCCAGAATAGGAGCCGTTGGCCCCAGGGTAGTATTTTATTGGCCTTATTTGCCGCTTCAGATAATATCTGGCAGCAGGGATAGCGGAAAGGATATTAGACGGCTCGGAGTAAAAATAATGGATGTCAGGATAAGGTGTCCCGAGAACTGTAAAGCAATGAAGACGGCCGGGAGCCGCAGGGCATCTTCAGAAATAAAATATGTGGAGGGCTTTTATCCGGCCGAATCAGATGGCAGCGGAAAGACTTTCAGGTGGACACTGGGAAATGCCCTGATGGGTATACCGGTTTTTGACAATGACAGGGAAACGCATGTTGAGATCAAATTATCATCAGAGATTTCACCAAACATGGTAAGCATGGTTTTAGGTGATAAGATCCTGGATGAGATTAAGGTAGGAAAGAGACCCAGATGGATAAAACTTATAATAACCCCTGAATTTTATACCAGTAAAAAGGATATAATTAACAGCTGCGGTGTCAAGGTAAACCGTTCATTATACAGTATGGACAGGGGGTTTATGAATTTTGATGAAGGGCAGTATAACAGAGTGGAGGAGGTGTTTGCCTTAAGCGGATCCAGCTTTATGATGGACAGGAGAATGATTGAAGAAACAGGCTTTTTCAATCCCTATTTTTTTACCTATTATGAAGATATAGACCTTTTATGGAGAGCAAGGCTTAAGGGATGGAAGCATTTCTTCACCCCTAACGCGCTGGTAAGACATCACCACTGCGGCTCCGGCAGTGAATGGTCATATAATTTTACTTACCACGTCCTGCTAAACAGGCTGCTTATGATATACAAATGCGGGTGGTTTACCCTGTTTGCAAGAAGCCAGGCTTCATTTGCGGCCTCAGCGATAATCCATTCTTTTTCACATATTATCCAGCTCGTGAAGGGAGTAAAGACCCAGAGGATAGATATCGGTATAAGATTTAAGATTTTGTTAAAGATGGCATACCTTCTTTTATTGTTTATACCTGAAAGGATCAGGATAAGAACCGGGAAAAAGATAAGCGATTCCCATATAAAGGAATGGTTCAGGGAATTTTAGAAATCCTTTGTACTACTGTCACGGATACTGATTATGAAAAAGATTGCAATCTACGATAGGTATTTATCCACTGTCGGAGGGGGTGAAAGGTACAGCTGCAAGATGGCCCAGGTCCTCTCCGGTGTACCGGGATACAGCGTCGACCTGGTAACGGATATATATGCAGAGACAGGCAGCATATCCAGGGGATTAAACCTGGATCTTTCAAAAGTAGAGCTTAAAGTATTTCCCTACATATCTGATGATTATATAAGAGGATTTACCGAAAAATACCATCTTTTCATAAATGCGACATATCTCAGTGCCCTTCCGGCATACGGAAGGAGAAATATTTACATTTGTTATTTTCCTACACCATTTGATGTAGATTTTAATTTTGTTCACCGTATTCTTTTATTTTTTTTCAGGATCCCGGCTGTTTGGGTTTTAAGGCTTGCTTCAAAGATCACGCGGGGGTTTACCGGAATAGAGGTAAAAGAGGGTATATATCAGCCGAAGCGCTTCATGCTCGGAAGGGGCAGCTGGACAACTGGCAGGGCAGTTATTGAAATTGATGGGAAAAATCAATTTGCACTGGGTATAAAAAATCCTCCGGCCAGCCCGCTAACAGATATGAATGTAAGGGTGGAGGCATATCCGTTCCATGATAATACCCGGGACGGAGCAGCAGATTCAAAAAAATTTATATACAGCGCGATTCTTTCAAGAGGTGAAAAGAAAACTGTTTTTATCCCCGGAACAGGGGAGGGTAAAAACTGCTACAGGATTGTTATAACTTCTGATACTTTTACTCCATCAGACAGCGGAGGTAATTCAGTGGATTCAAGGATCCTGGGTACTGCAGTGTATAATGAAGGCAGTACCGGCGTTTTAAAAAAAATATTGCTTAAGCTGATTGGATATGTACCGTTATTTCTGGTAACCTATCCTAAAAATCTCCAGTTTCTCGAAAGCTATCATAAAATAATCTCAATATCGGGATATACAGCAAACTGGGTAAAGAGATTATGGGGGAAAGAGAGCCAGATACTTTTCCCCCCTGTAGATACAGAAAGCTTTGCATCTATGGAAAACACAGCAAAGGAAAAGATAATTCTGAGCGTCGGCAGGTTCTTCCCCGAGCACCATAATAAAAAGCAGTATGAGCTTGTAATGACTTTTATAAAAATGCTTAAGGATAATCCGCTGGATATGGAAGGGTACCGGTTTTATCTTGCCGGAGGGGTTTCCGACAGGGCAGAGCATAAAAAATATGTGGAAAATATAAGAAAGATCTCAGAAGGCTATCCTGTTAAAATAATGGAGAATATATCTTTTGAAGAGCTGGCAGCATTATTCAAAAAAGCCTCTATTTTCTGGCACGCAGCAGGCCTCGGGGAAGATGAGGATTCGCACCCGGAGAAATTCGAACATTTTGGCATAACAACAGTGGAGGCCATGTCGGCAGGGTGCATACCTGTAGTAATAGATAAGGGCGGACAGAAGGAAATAGTAAAGGATGGAGTAGATGGTTTCTTTTTTAAAGATCTGGAAGAGCTTTCAAAAATAACCATTGATATAATAAGGGGAAATATAGACGCGGAGCCCATTAGGAAGAACGCAGTTATCGACTGCCAGCGATTCTCCAATAAAAGATTTGAAAAGGACCTTCTTAAAATAATAAATGAAGTTTTAGGCGGTATTTGAATAACCTAAAAAATACAGACAACCGGAAATGACAGAAATAAGCATCATAATAGTTAACTATAATGGCAGCGGTTTTATAGAAGGCTGTCTTTCAAGCATAAAAAAGTATTTTGAGCAGGCGCCGTCTCTTATTTCATACGAGGTGATCGTCGTTGATAATTCTTCGACTGATAAGAGTAAGAAATATATAAGGGAGTTCTGCAGTAAAAATAATGGATTCAGGCTGATTGAAAATAAAGAGAATACGGGATTCGGCCGGGCTTCAAACAGGGGGGCATCAGAAGCTTCGGGCCTTTTTTTACTTTTTTTGAACCCTGACTGCAGGATGATTGAAGATAATTTTGAGAAGGTGATCTCATATTACCTTTCAAATAGTGATGCAGGGGCTCTGGGGGTGAAAATCATCGGAACCGATGGAAGGCTGCAGTACAGCTGCAGGTCATTTCCCAGTATATCCAGACAATTTTATGAAAGTTTTTTCCTTCATAAAATATTTGCAGGAAGCAGGGTTTTCGGTTCGTATTTTATGACCTGGTGGGATCATAAAAGTTGTCAACAGGTGGACTGGTTATCAGGGTCGTTTCTTATGGTAAAAAGAAAATATTTTGAAGAAGCAGGCGGTTTTGACAGCGGTTATTTTATGTACAGTGAGGATGCGGACCTGTGCCTGAAGCTTTATCGTAAAGGATTAAAGAATTATTATTATCCATTTTATACAATACAGCATGAGGATGCAGGGATAGCCTCTGCGGATATTGGCCTGAGAGAATCACAGCTGTGGAAAGCCCGCAGGCTGTATTTTTTGAAAAATTATTCAAAGCTTCATGCAATGCTGGCAAGTCTTCTGTATTTTTTGGGAATGATAAACCGCATAGCAGTATTTTTTCTGATTTCGGCCCTTAACAGAGATATAAGAAAACAAAGAAGGGTCCCCAGATATATAAGGGCAGTAAAGCTTTATTTCGGTACCAGGCCTTTTAATGAGAAAAGTTGAGTTTCCTGTTTTCAAATATGTTAAATAAAAAAATAAGAAGTAAAAGAATACTTGAAGATACAAGTTTTATTATGACTGTATATAATGAAGCGTCCACAATACTGCAGTTTCTTAAAAGTCTGATGGATCAGACGGTCCTGCCCTCTGAAATAGTAATAGTAGACGGAGGTTCAAAGGACGGTACTTTTGATATTATCAGCAGCTTCTTCAGGGATCTGACCCGCCGGGAGGGAGCCGGGCTCCTAAAAATATATTATGGTGAAGGGATCGAAGATAAAAAACCGGACCTTGTTACTGTAAAGCTTATAAAAAAGACCGGAGCTAAAATATCGGTTGGCAGGAATACAGCCATTAACAATTCATCCGGCAGTTTTATTAGCGTCAGTGATGCAGGATGTATACTGGACGCAGGGTGGCTGGAAGAAATAAAAAGCGGTATGGACAAAAGCAAAATCAGGATAAACGGCGGTATGAATTACCCTTTGTGCATGAGTTTTTTACAGAAACTGCTGGCTCTCTGCATGATGCCCGGGCTCAATGAAATAAGGGCAGAAAGTTATATGCCTTCTTCGAGAAATATTTGCTTCAGAAAAGCTCACTGGGAAGAAGTGGGGGGTTATCCTCAGTATCTTGATTACGGTGAAGATATGAAATTCAATTTCAAATTAAAAGAAAAGGGATATGAGATCATGTTTGATCCAGGGGCTGTTGTATACTGGAAGATGCGGGACAGCCTCAGGGATATATTCAGGCAGTTTTTTAGATATGCGAAAGGAGACGCCCTGGGCAGGATGTATCCGCTAAGGCATTTTATAAGATTCCTGTCAGGTATCATATTTGGGGCAGCAGTATTGACAGGGATACTCATAGATCCATTGATATTTCTGATACTTGCACCACTTGCAGTACTGTACTGTTATAAATCATATTTGAGGCTGTTTATTAGGTGGGACGGAAACGAAAGGTGCAGGCCTTCAAAAAACAGGATAATTGCTGCGGCTGTGTTGGTACCATTACTCCTTATATATATAGACATTGCCAAAGCATCCGGCTATATTTACGGCTTATGCAGTAGAAAAAGTATTGCCTGAAGCTGTAATTTTTCATTAATACCAGAGACTTTATAATAAAAATAATCCTGTATATAATATTGCAGCATATTATTTTAAGCGGAAAAGATCTTATTTTTTTAAGGAAAAAGTTTTTAAATATTTTTTTATTTATTATATTTTGTATAATATATATAAAATATCATATTTATATTATTTTATTATAGAAATTTTTAATTAAATATGAGATAATATAAGAAAGATTTTCTGAATTTATTAATTATAAAGAAATAAATCTATAATAAAAAATTTTAAATTAGAAAAATGGCAAGGAGAATAAAATGGCATACGACGATGAGGTCAAGAAAATAGACACGAATGAGTTAAGGGTCAATCTTACTAAATATTTAACTGAAAATCTTGGAGATACTATCTTTATTACAAGATATAACCGGCTGGTGGCAGAGCTCAGGGTCTATACTGAGGAAACCAGGAGAAAGACAGAGCTAAGGATAGCAAAAAAGATGCTCGAAGCTGCTGAAAAAGAAAAGAAAAAGAAGTAATATACTGTATTTCAAGTTATGGAAAAGGATAATAACGCAGCATCCAGAAGGTGCTGCGTCTATTTTTGTACTGCTGTTACTGCAGGAGTCAAAAGTATGTTGATTGAGACAGTGTAGGGAGAAAGAATATGGTACCTGAAATGCTTAAAGAATATGATTATGCGAAAAAAAGGTATGGAGACATAGGAGTTGATACTGAAAGTGCTATGGAGATTATGGAATGCGTTCCGGTCTCGGTACACTGCTGGCAGCTTGATGATGTCAGAGGTTTTGAGTGCGGTACCGAAGGGTTGTCCGGAGGAGGTATTCTTGCCACAGGTGTTCATCCCGGCAGAGCGGGCAATCAGGAAGAGCTCTTTGAAGATATTGAAAAAGTCTTATCCCTCATTCCGGGAAAAGTCAAAGTTAATATACATGCCATATACGGGGATTTTAAGGGAAAGCCCGTTGATAGGGATAGCATAACTCCTCTGCATTTTAAACGCTGGATCGATTGGGCAAAGGAAAATAATACAGGTCTGGACTTCAATCCCACACTCTTTTCCCATCCGCTGGCTGATGGCGGATATACCCTCGCAAGCAGGGACAGAAAAATTAGAAATTTCTGGATAGAACATGTAAAAAGATGCAGGGAGATATCAGATTATATTGGCAAAGAGCTCGGGAAAGTATGCATAAACAATATATGGATACCGGATGGCTCAAAGGATAACACGGTGAGCAGGCTGGAACACAGAAAGATATTGAAGGATTCCCTGGATGAGATATTCGAAAAACATTACCCGGAAGAGAATATGCTTGATGCCCTGGAGAGCAAATTATTCGGGATCGGTCTGGAATCTTACACGGTGGGCTCCAGTGAGTTCTATTTAAGCTATGCAGCAAAGTTTAATAAACTTATAACTTTCGATACGGGCCATTTCCATCCCCAGGAGCTGGTTTCAGACAAGATTTCAGCAGTACTGCCTTTTTTGAAGGGGATAATGCTTCACCTGAGCAGAGCAGTCAGATGGGACAGCGATCATGTAACCACGCTTACGGAAGAGGTTACTGCTATAATGCAGGAGATAGTCCGTTCAGGCGCACTTGGCAGGGTCCATATAGGGACAGATTTTTTTGATGCTTCAATCAACAGGGTAGGGGCACTTGTCCTTGGTGCAAGGACTGTGAAAAAAGCTCTTCTTTACGCCCTACTTGAGCCGCCTGAAATCCTGGCAAAATATGAAAATGACGGCAATCTATTTGCCAGGCTTGCACTGATGGAAGACCTAAAGACAGCACCGGCAGGAATTGTCTGGGAACAGTTCTGCAGATCAAATGGTACACCGGGTGATTTTGAGTGGGCAAAAGATGCTTTAAAATATGAAAATGACGTTCTGGAAAAAAGGAAAAAATATTCCGGATAGAAAAACAGTTGAAGACCGGCAGAAAAAAAGCAGAAACGGCTCTTTAAAAGGACTGCAAAAATATTAATCCTATTTATTTATTCCAGTATATTTTTAGCTATTTGAAATCCCCCGGCTTTCTTGATAGCAATACTTTTTTAGTTTAAGCGGAAGGCAAGCAGCTCTGGTTATGTAAAATTATGCGTTTTAGGGTTAATCTTTTATAAAAAATTTTTCAATCAGGACCGATATGGGCTTTTGGTTATGCTATATTACCGTCGTTTCTGGTAAAATAAATATAAGTGATAAAATAAAGCAACCGGTACGAGAATACAGGCCTTTATGATAAAAAAAGTAAAAAATTTAAGCATGATTATAGTTACATACAACAGCCTGGAGTATCTTAAGGATTGCGTTGCTTCAATACATGCTTTCCCGCCAAAAAATGATTATGATATTCTTGTCGTTGATAACGCTTCTTCTGACCGCACCGATGAATATGTAAAATCAGAATATCCTTATATTACGCTTATAAAAAATGACAAAAACAGGGGATTTGCAGCTGCAACCAACCAGGCAATAATGGTATCTGATTCAGCTTATATACTACTTATAAACAGCGACTGCCAGGTTTTTGATAATTCGATAGAAAATCTTCTGGAATATTTCAAAGATAATGAAAAAGTCGCGATTGCAGGGCCAAAGATATTCAACAGTGACGGCAGTATTCAATATTCGTGCCGCAGGTTTCCCTCTTTTTTTGGAGCTGCGGCCCATACATTGCTCGCACATATATATCCCGACAATCCATTTTCAAAAAAATACAAGCTTGTCGGCGCCGACAGGGAAAAGCCTTTTCCTGTAGACTGGGTATCGGGTTCGTGCATGATGATCAGAAGGAAAGCACTGGAAGAAACAGGACTTCTGGATGAAAATTTTTTTATGTACGTGGAGGATATAGATATATGTTACCGGATGTGGCAGAAAGGCTGGGAGGTTCATTATATGCCTTATTCCAGAGTAGTCCATCATACAGGTGGAAGCAGCGGCATAGCCGCTGCTGTAAGCCGCAAAGAAAAGGGCATTGCTGATTCTAAAGATGGTAAATATCATAAAGCGAAAGGATACACCTATGAAGAAAGATACAGAGGGGAAAGAATAAATCCGGCGGCAGCCATCACGGCAAGCTACAGGATGCAGAAGAGCGTATTTTATTTTTTTAGAAAACATTATATGAAAAATTTCAGGGTATTACTCGCACCATTTGTAATAGCGGTACTGGGTATAAGGTTTATAACAGCAGGTCTGAGAAGCATATTTTGCAGATAAATAAGTCCTTTATGTTTTTTATAATTCCGATTTATATTAAAATATTTGAAAAAAGTTTAAGGAGGCAGTTCCGATTTGAAGATACTTATAACCGGTCATTGCGGATTTGTGGGCAAACATCTTTTACGGAATCTGGTAAATACCGGAAATCATATGTTCTACGGGATAGATCTTCAGGAATGCAGCAGGGAACTTAATATAGAAGAGCTTGAACTTGTAGAAAAAAGGGTCGATCTTTCAGACAGAAAAGCAGTGGAAGATATTATGAAGGATTTTAGACCCGACCAGATATACCATCTTGCAGCAAGAAGCTCTGTAAGCGGTTCGTGGAAGGACCCGGCAGGGACTTTTAATTCGAATGTATACGGAGGCATAAACCTTCTGGAGAGCATAAGGCAGGCGGTTCCCGGTGCTTCTGTCCTTGTAGTATGTACAGCAGAAGAGTACGGGGCATCAAATAACGGAAGGCCTTTAAAAGAAGACGACAGAATATTTCCCGGTAACCCTTATGCTGTCAGCAAATCAGCAATTGACTTTTTATCTGTAATATATAACAGGGCTTATGGGCTCAATATAATGGTTGCAAGATCTTTTAACCATATCGGCCCCGGGCAAAGACCCGGTTTTGTGTGTTCCGATTTTGCCCGGCAGATATCACTTATTGAAAAAGGTATGCAGGAGCCGGTTATCCTTGTCGGCAACCTTGAGGCAGGCAGGGATTTTCTGGATGTAAGGGATGTGGTAGAAGCTTACCGGTATATAATGAACATGGGCAGGCCGGGCGAAGCATATAATGTCTGTTCGGGTAAGCCTTTGAAGATATCCCGTCTGCTGGATATCCTGATCTCGCTGAGCAGTGTGGATAATATCCGTATCAAAGTCGACCAGGATAACCTCAGGCCCGTTGATATAAAGACTTTGTTCGGCGACAACAGCAAACTTATATCTGAAACAGGATGGAAACCTGAATATGAAATTGAAAAAACTCTGGAGGACACACTTGCCTGGTGGCGTAAAAAGATCAATACATGAAAGGGGATGGTAATATGAAAGCAGTAATACTTGCCGGCGGCCAGGGTACAAGACTGAGACCTGTCACCCTGCTTAACCCCAAGCCGATGCTTCCCCTGATGAACCGTCCATTTATGTACAGTTTCGTTAGCTGGCTTAAATCACATGGATTGACGGATATAATATTTTCAACCTGCTACCTTCCTGAAGTTTTTAGTGATTATTTTGGAGACGGGAAAATATTTGGACTGAATCTAAACTATATTTCTGAAAAGGACCCTCTGGGAACATGCGGAGCGGTCAGAAATGTAATAGGCCGGCTCGATGGAAAAACTTTTATGGTATTTAACGGAGATATCATGACTTCTCTTGACCTGTCGAAAATGAAAGCTTTTCACATGGAAAAGAATGCTGACATAACAATTGCCCTTACACCCGTTGAAGACCCGAAAGCGTACGGATTGGTGCCCATAGACAGTGAAGGGCGGGTAATTGAATTTTTGGAAAAACCGGGGACAGACCAGGTAGTTACGAATCTTATAAATGCGGGAACATACATAATAGAGCCGAATGTGCTTGAGCTTGCACCTGAAGGTCAGAGATATTCCTTTGAAAGGGGCCTTTTCCCGCTGGCTCTAAGTAAAGGGTACAGGGTATACGGCTATTTCTATGATTCGTACTGGCTTGACGTGGGAACTCCCGAAAAGTATATTGCAGTACATCACGATATAGCCCTGGGGAAGATAAAATATGAATTCCCTTACCCCGAACGGGGGGAGGGTATATACACCGGAAAAAATGTAAAGTATTCGGATAAGAATATTGTATCGGGTCCTGTGGTTATAGGTGATGGAACAGTAATAGAACCGGGTGCCGTCATACGCCCCCTGTCTGTAATAGGGAATAACTGTTATATCAAACAGGGTGCGGCTATATCGGGAGCCGTCATATTTGATAACTGTACCGTTGGAAGAAACAGCCATATAACTGATTCAATAATCTCTTATAATGTAAGAATAGGGGAAAATGTCAGCATAGAAAGTTTGTCCGTGATAGGGGATAACAGCCGGATAGAAGATGATAATATTCTCACAAACGGGATAAAGATAAATATAAATTCAGTAATTTATAACGGCCAGATAAAATTTTGATCGGAATAAAGATAATTCCCTGAATATGAAGGCCGGGCAATATTAATAGAAGGAGGAAAATTTGAGAGCCCTGATTACAGGTATAACAGGCCAGGATGGTTCATACCTTGCTGATCTGCTTCTGGAAAAAGGTTACGATGTCTATGGAATGGTCAGGAGATCTTCTGTTGAAAACTTCAGCAGGATAGAGCATATTAGAGGCAGGCTTAGATTTGTACAGGCAGACCTGCTGGACCAGCTCTCTATAATAGATGCGCTTAAGGAGGCAGAACCGGATGAAGTATATAATCTGGCTGCTATGTCCTTTGTCCCGACCTCGTGGAAACAGGCTGTATATACGGGTGAATGCACAGCACTTGGTGTCACCAGAATGCTGGAGGCAATAAGACATTTTAATAAGAATATAAGGTTCTACCAGGCATCCAGTTCCGAGATGTTCGGAAAAGTAAGAAAGGTACCGCAGGACGAGGAGACACCTTTCTATCCCAGGAGTCCGTATGGGGTCGCAAAAGTCTACGGCCACTACATGACTGTAAATTACAGGGAAAGCTATAATATGCACTGCTCCAGCGGGATTCTTTTTAACCATGAATCTCCCAGGAGAGGGCTGGAGTTTGTCACAAGGAAGGTAACCTATAATGCTGCAAGGATAAAGCTCAGAATGGCTGATAAGCTGTATATGGGAAATCTTGATTCAAAGAGGGACTGGGGATATGCCGGAGATTATGTTAAGGCAATGTGGCTTATGCTCCAGCAGGATAATGCTGATGATTATGTAGTAAGCACTGAAAAGACACATACTGTAAGGGAATGGGTGGAAGCGTCGTTCAGGTGCCTGGGGCTTGATTGGGAAAAATATGTAAAGACAGATCCAGCATTTTTAAGACCGGCAGAAGTGGACCTTCTGGTGGGCAGAAGTTCAAAGGCAAAAAAGGTCCTGGGCTGGAAACCGGCAGTGGATTTTTATGAACTGGTGGATATGATGGTACGTTCTGATTACGACTATCTTAAAGCCCTGATGTAAGCTATTATAATAATTAAATTATCATTGGTAGAGAAGCATGGGTAAAGAAGAAATAAAATTTGGCACAGACGGATGGAGAGGCATCATTTCTGAAGATTTTACTATGGACAGGGTCAGGCTGGTCAGCATGGGTGTGGGTAATTACCTTAAAAAGAAGATAAAGGACAGGAAACCTGCTGTTGCTGTTGGGTTTGATGCCAGGTTCTTATCGGACCGTTTTGCTGCTGCGGTTTCAGAAGAACTCAGTAAAAAGGGAATAAGGACTATTCTTTCCCCGGAAATAATTCCCACGCCGGTACTTTCCTATTCGGTTGTGGATAGAAAAGCTGATCTGGGAATAATGATAACTGCAAGCCACAATCCTTACTATTACAATGGATACAAAATAAAGGGCAGTTTTGGCGGTTCGGCCACTATGGATATGATAGCGGATATAGAAAGGGAGGTAAACAGGCTTATTTCAGATCAGGCTCTATCAGGCAAAAGAGAAATCAAAGAAAGAAGCGACAGCAGCAGCATCTCAAAGGATAGTCTTTTTAGAGCATACAAAGAACATATTCTGAGTCAGGTGGATACAGATATAATAAAGGGTTTTAAGTTCGGGCTTCTCTTCGAGCCCATGTACGGGGCGACTCAAAATATTTACCGGGACATCCTTCTTGGTTTAGACCCCGAAAAATTATTAAGCATACATTCAATTATAAACCCGGGTTTTGGAGGTATAAACCCTGAACCCATTGAAGTTAATCTGAGAGAAGCCATAGAATTTCTAAAACTTAAAAATTGCCAGTTTGGAATATGTCTTGATGGGGACGGCGACAGGATAGGAGCCCTCGGCGGAGGAGGGAGCTATATCAGTTCGCATCATATTTTTGCTATTGTGTTAGACAACCTGGTACGAAGGAAGGGTATCAGGGGAAGGGTTGTAAAAACCGTAAATGTCTCGTCTATTATTGACAGGATATGCAAAAAAAACAACCTGGAGCTTGATATTACTCCGATAGGGTTTAAATATGTCGCAGAAAAGATAGTCGAGGGTGATGTAATAATGGCAGGTGAAGAGAGCGGGGGGCTGTGGTCTTACGGAAATATTCCTGAACGTGACGGGATGTTAATGGGGCTTAAGCTTCTGGAGATAATTTGCAGCGAGAAAAAGACAGTCAATCAGATACTTAAAGACCTCTACAGAGAGTATGGGTTTTTTGATTACCGGAGAACTGACTATTCTATGGATATAGAGGGAAAAGAAAAACTTGTCAAAATCCTTGAAAGAGGCATCCCTGGTCCACTAAGGGCTGCGGGAGTAAAAGATGCAGTCACTTTAGACGGATACAAGTACCATCTGGATGAAAATAATTGGGTAATGATAAGGCCATCGGGGACCGAAGCAGTGGTAAGGGTCTACAGTGAGGGTGAAAGCGCAGGTAAGTCGGATTATCTGCAGCAGCTGGGAAGAAATATAATAAAAATTATCGGGGATTGACATTCCTGATCAATTATACATATATCTGGTTAAATAAATATGAATATGGGAGGAAAAATGAACAAACTGGATGATCTTCGGGAAATTGGAAAGACCGACCCTGCGGGGATGCTTGAAATAGAAGAGAGATTTCCCGACCAGCTTACCGGGGCAAAGGGTATAATCAGCAGGACTGATCTGGGAAGCCTGAAAGGAAAAAAATACAGCGGACTTGCTATTCTCGGTATGGGCGGTTCAGGCTTTGCCGGTGATATAATTAAGTCTCTTGTCTCTGATGAGATAGATATTCCCGTTGAGGTGGTTAAGGGTTATAACCTCCCTGCATTTATTGGGAAAAACTGGCTGGTTATGGCTGTCAGTTATTCCGGCAATACTGAAGAGACCATATCTGCCGCAGGACAGGCAGCTGAAAGAGGTGCCGCAATACTGATAGAATGCTCCGGGGGAAAGCTTGAAAAATCTGCGCTGGAATCTGGATACGGCCTTATAAAGATACCGTCAGGTCTGCAGCCCAGGGGTGCCATAGGCTATCTTTTTTATCCTGCCTACCTGGCACTGGGGATCCTGGGTCTGGTAAGACTTAGAGAAGACGATCATGAAGAGACCCTTGAGCTGGTAAGGGAAAAGTCATTATTGTATAACAGAAACATCCCTTCCGAAGAAAATCCTGCAAAGAAGCTTGCTATGGATATAGGGGAAAACCTCCCTGTGGTATATGGAGCGGAAGGAATATATTCTGCTCTGGCCTACAGGCTTAAATGTGAGATCAATGAAAACGGAAAGACGCCGTGCTGGTGGCATAATTTTTCAGAATTGAATCACAATGAGACGGTAGGATGGCAGAGGCTGGTGAATATTACCAGAAACCTGGTAATAATAACCTTCCGTGATCCAGATGAAAGTGTCAGGATGAAGACTAGAATAGAAGTCACACTCGGGCAGATCAGGGAGAATGTAGGTAAAATATTAGAGATCCCTGTTGAAGGGAGATCTGACCTGGCACGCGCAGTATCCACAATGTATCTCGGAGATATTGCTTCTGTATATCTGGCAATTCTTGCAGGGGTCGACCCCACGCCGGTGGTAAAGATAGAATCTCTCAAAAAGAAACTTGCTGAATTGGATTGACATGGAACCGGTATTCGCAGTTTTAAAAAGATTTAAACCAATTATGTCTCCGGGACAGGGTTGTTTAAATTGATATTAATAATAAACTTGAACAGGAAAGGTACTTCTGATGGATTATGATGTAAAGGATATAGATCTTGCGGGCGAGGGTAAGAATAAGATAGAGTGGTCGGAGAAGGATATGCCGGTCCTAAGGGACATAAGGGCAGATTTTGCTGAAAAAAAACCACTTAAAGGGGTGAATATAGGAGCATGTCTTCATGTTACCGCAGAAACTGCTAACCTTATGATAACGCTGAAGGAAGGCGGCGCCAGTGTTGCATTATGCGCATCAAACCCTCTTTCCACGCAGGATGATGCTGCGGCATCCCTGGTAAAAGACTACGGGATCCCGGTATTTGCAATAAAAGGAGAGGACAACGATACTTACTACTCACATATACATAGCGTACTCGACACAGAGCCGCAGATAACAATGGACGACGGAGCAGACCTAATCTCTACTATACACAGCAAAAGAAAAGACCTGCTGAAAAATGTATTAGGAGGGACCGAAGAGACAACAACCGGTGTTATAAGGCTTAAGAGTATGGCTGATAAAAAAGTCCTGCAATACCCGATTATTGCAGTAAATGATGCGAAGACAAAACATTTCTTCGATAATAGATATGGTACGGGACAGAGTACCATAGATGGGGTTTTAAGGGCTACAAACATATTGATGGCAGGAAAAAAGTTCGTTGTTGCGGGGTACGGCTGGTGCGGCCGGGGAGTGGCCATGAGAGCAAAAGGAATGGGAGCGTCTGTTATAGTACTTGAAGTGGATCCGCTCAGAGCTCTGGAAGCAAAACTTGACGGGTTTGATGTGATGACCGGCAAAAAAGCTGCTGAGTATGGAGATATATTCGTCTCGGCCACAGGAGATAAGAATGTTATAGGGCCAGACATAATCGATAACTGCAAAGATATGTGTATGGTTGCGAATGCGGGACATTTTGATGCTGAAATAGACCTCAGATACCTGAGGGAGAATAGCAGATCAATAAGGAAGGTAAGACCTTTTGTTGAGGAATACCTTTTAAATGACGGCAGGAGGATATATGTACTGGCAAACGGAAGACTTGTTAATCTGGGAGCGGCCGAAGGCCATCCTGCAAGTGTTATGGATATGAGTTTTGCAAATCAGGCACTAAGTGTTAAATATATATATCAGAACAGCAGAAAGCTGGGTAAGAAAGTATATAATGTGCCGGAAGATATAGACAAAAGCATTGCCGTACTGAAATTAAGTTCCATGGCGGTCGAAATAGATAAATTGACCGGGGAACAGGAGGAGTATCTAAGATCATGGGAAATGGGGACCTGATGAAAGGCCCGGATAATTCAAATGTCCGTACAATTGTATGGGACAATCCTGTGTTAAAGCTAATAGACCAGAGGAAGCTGCCTTTTGAAGAAACATATTACGAATGCAAAAACTGCGGGGAAGTAGCAGAAGCGATAAAAAAAATGGTGGTAAGGGGAGCTCCTGCAATCGGAGTAGCAGCCGCTTACGGGGTAGCTATGGCTGCATTGAATTTCAGGGAGAAGTCAAAGGTCAGGTTTTTTGCTTTTATTGATGAAAAAATAAGCGGACTTTCCGCCAGCCGGCCCACTGCAGTGAACCTTTTCTGGAGCATTAACCGCATGAAAAGGATAATTGCGGAAAATAAGGGGCTTGGGTTGGAAGGCCTGACCGACAGGCTTGTTCTGGAAGCTGAAAAAATAGAAGAGGAGGATCTCAGGACAAACCATCTTATTGGAGAAAACGGGCTGGAGGTCTTTGAGAACCACAGGGGAAAAATAAAGGTACTTACCCACTGTAATGCCGGGGCCCTGGCAACATCAGGTTATGGCACGGCACTTGGAGTGATCAGAAGCCTTAACAGGATGAGTAAAATAGCTAATGTGATAGTTGATGAGACAAGACCATTTCTGCAGGGTGCAAGGCTTACTGCCTGGGAGCTTCACAGGGAAAAGATACCATACTTTGTTATATCGGATAACATGGCAGGATATTTTATGTCAGAAGGAGAGGTAGACGCAGTGGCTGTGGGGGCCGACAGGATCGCATCGAATGGGGATACCGCAAATAAAATAGGCACTCTCAGCCTGTCAGTACTTGCCAAAAATTACGGGATTCCTTTTTATATATGTGCTCCTCTCTCCACAATAGATATGGATACCAGCTGCGGAAAAGGTATACCTGTTGAACAGAGAGACGGCAGGGAAGTAAGGGAGATACTGGGAAAACCTGTAATACCTGAGTATATGCCGGTCATGAATCCTGCATTTGATATTACTCCTGCAGAGAATATAACAGCTATTATAACTGAAAAGGGGGTTATCTACCCGCCATTTGACAAAAATATAAAAAAGATATTTGATAATAAAAATTAACAATCCGGGAGATATATATGAAAAATAAAAAAGCAATGGTACTTGCAGCCGGACTGGGAACGAGACTGAGACCGCTTACAGACCTGATATCAAAACCCATGGCTCCTATTGTGAACAGGCCCGTTATGGAACATATAATAAATCTTCTGGCTGAACATGATTTTAAGGATATAGTATGCAATCTCCATTATTTCCCTGATGAGATAAAGAACTATTTTGGCGATGGTTCGAAGTGGGGAATAAATATAACCTATTCCTACGAAGAAGAGCTGCTGGGCACAGCCGGAGGAGTAAAAAAAGTGGAGGATTTTTTTGGTAAAGAAGCTTTTCTTGTAATATCAGGGGATGCCCTTACAGATATAGACCTCAGTGCGGCATATGAATATCATAAGAAAAAGAAGAGCCTGGGGACCCTCGTATTGACTGCTGTTGAAGACACTTCCCAGTACGGCGTTGTAATACTGGACGATGATAACAGGATAAAAGGGTTTCAGGAAAAACCTTTAAGCGGAGAAGCAAAGTCAAACCTTGCAAACAGCGGTATTTATTTTTTTGAGGCCGATGTCTTTAAATTTATGCCGCCTGCAGGGCATTTCTACGATTTTGGCAAGAATCTCTTTCCTGAACTTCTTGAAAAGGATATACCATATTATGGCTACAAACACGATGATTACTGGAACGATGTAGGCAGCCTGGATGAATACCAGCAGGGAAATTTTGATGCACTTGAGGGAAAGGTCAGGGTCAGAATACCCGGTAAAAAGATAAATGATGGGGTGTGGATAGGCGAAAACTGCCGGATACAGGAAAATGTTACAATAATACCGCCTGTCTGCATAGGCGATAACTGCACAATAAAAAAAGGTGCCAGACTATATGGCCCAATAATCCTGGGCGACAACACCACGGTAGACGAGAGAGCAATACTCTACAGAGGTATAAAATGGGGCAGTGGTTATATAGGCAAGGATACATCCCTGATCGGAGCAATAATAGGTTATGAAACGGAGATAAAGGATAATGTATCTGTTCTGGAAAGGGCAGTTATCGGTTCAAAAAGCGTGATAGAACATGGCATAAAAATACATCCCTCGGTAAAGATAATGTCAAACGAAGTAATAAATATTGACAGGAAGAAAACAGAGGAAAATAAATAGAAGAATAATTTGTTGGATAAGAATATAACCGATTTTTTTAAAAATATCATAATACCGCCTGTATGCTGCGTGTGCGGGAGGATATCACCTGATTATCTATGCAGCCAGTGCGCTTCTGAAATATTGCCCCTCAGTAATGTAAGATGCTGTAAATATTGCGGCAGGCCATTTCCGGATAGCGGGAATGGCATGAAAAGCAATTTAGATTCCTGCAGTCTCTGCAGAGATGAAGGATATAATTTTACAGCCCACCGGTCGTTTTCGCTCTACAGAGGAAATATGAAAAAGATAATAGTAAAATTTAAATACGGAAAGATTTACAATCTTAAAAATATACTGGCCGATTTTCTGTACAGGGTCTACAGTGATTATTTCTCCATGGAAGATATTGATTATGTCGACACTGTACCGGGTGAACACACGGTCTTGCTTACAAAATATTTTGCAATGAAATACGGGATACCATTCATACAGAATATTTTGAGGATAAAAAAGACCGAACGTCAGGGAAAACTTGGCATGGATGAAAGAATGGTAAATATACTTAACTGCTTTAAGCTCAGGGATTGCCTTGCCTACAGGAATAAAAATATACTGCTAATAGATGATGTATGGACTACCGGCAGTACTTTAAAAGAAATATCCAGAATAATAAGCCGGGCAGGTTCTAAAAAGATCTTTCTTCTCACTCTTGCCAGGGGGCATAATGGATAGATTAAAGGGAAAAGTGATGTGGTTCAGTTCCGAGAAGGGTTTCGGCTTTATAAGATGTCCTTCTTCACCCATGGGCGAAGCAGAGGTATTTGTAAACTATGCTTCCATACAATCAGAAGGGTTCAGGACACTTTCAAAGGGTCAGGAAGTCGAATTCGAACTGGCAATGGATGAACGCGGTTATTTTGCAAAAAATGTAAAAATATTGTAATTTATTGAGCCTATTTATTTATTGAAAGCCGTTATAATATTATTTATAAGGTAAAGGAGGCTGTTATGGAGTTTATAGTCAAGGGAAGAAATGTCGACCTTAATGAAAAAATAAAGAGTTATTCGGAAAAGAAGATTAAAAGGAAGATCAATAAACTTCTTGATAAGATAACAAGGACAGAAGTTAGGCTGAAATTGGAAAAAAATCCGCGCATTAGCGATAATAAAGTGGTAGAGATCACCTTATTTGCAGCAGGTGCAGTGATCAAGGTAAATGGCGCAGGGACAGATTTTTTTGAGGCTATAGACAGGGCAAGCAGCAAGCTGGAAAGACAGATAAAAAAATACAGGGAAAAATTAATAGAAAGAGGAAGAAAGAATAATATCAAAGAGGCGGTCCCTGGAAGCACGGGTAAGACTGGTCCGGGAGAATCTAAGAAGTTTGAAGACAAGTTAAGGCGGTCTATAGTAAAGACAAAAACTTTTATCTTAAAGCCTATAACTCCCGAAGAAGCTGTAATACAGATGGAACTGCTCGGCCATGATTTTTTTGTATTTATAAATTCTGAGACCGAAAGGACCGCAGTCGTATACAGGAGAAAGGATTCTAATTACGGTCTTATAGAACCTACCATTTAAATGGTATTTTTTAATATTTTATGGGGCGATTTTTATGTTTGGGAAATTAACTAAATTACTAAAAGCAGGAGAGGGGAAAAACCTTAGAAGGTATGATGACCTGGTAAATGCTGTAAGCAGCTTTGATAAAGAGATATCCGGACTTTCTGATCCTGAACTCTCAGGAAAGACAGCAGAATTCAAGGAAAGATTTAATAATGGTGAAAGTCTTAACAGTATCATGCCGGAGGCCTTTGCCGTAGTAAGGGAAACAGCAAAAAGGACAATAGGCATGAGGCATTTTGACGTACAGATCATGGGCGGTGCCGTGCTGTTTGAAGGCAAGATAGCTGAGATGAAGACAGGTGAAGGTAAAACCCTTGTTGCCACCCTTGCTGTATACCTGAATTCATTGGCAGGGGAAAGCACACACCTTGTGACGGTAAATGATTACCTGGCAAGGAGGGACAGTGAATGGATGGGACCTATATATAGATTCTTAGATCTAAAGGTAGGGCTGCTTCAGCATGGTATGGAAAAGGCTGAAAAAAAGGAACAGTATATTTGCGACGTAGTCTATGGGACCAACAATGAATTTGGTTTTGACTATTTAAGGGATAATATGGTCCTGAGCGGACAGGATATTGTCCAGAATGGCCATCATTTTGCAATAGTAGATGAAGTGGACAGCATACTTATAGACGAAGCCAGGACACCCCTTATAATTTCAGGAGTGGCGAGCGGGACAACAGAATTGTACAAAAAGTTTGCACAGATAGTCCCGCGCCTTAAGGAAGATGAGGATTTTGAAATAGATGAAAAGGCCAGGACTGTTGCAATAACGGAAAGCGGGGTAGAGAAGGTAGAGAGTATGACCGGGCTGGAGAATCTCTATAGTCCCCAGAATTTCCGTTTAATACACGCACTTAACCAGTCACTTAAAGCAAAATATCTTTTTAAAAGAGATGTTGATTATATGATAAAAGACGGCGGAGTAATGATAGTCGATGAATTTACGGGAAGACTTATGCCGGGAAGGAGATACAGTGAGGGTCTTCACCAGGCTATTGAAGCAAAAGAGGGTGTAAAAATAAAGGATGAAAATCAGACACTTGCCACAATAACTATCCAGAATTATTTCAGGATGTATAAAAAACTGGCGGGAATGACAGGTACTGCAATCACAGAGGCAGCAGAGTTCAGGCATATCTACGGGCTGGATACTGTAGTTATACCCACAAATATGCCCATGATAAGAGAAGACCTGCCGGATCTTATATACAGGGATGAGCAAATAAAATTTAAAAAGGTCACCGAGGATATAGCAGAAAGATACAAAAAAGGGCAGCCTGTACTTGTAGGGACTATATCCATAGAAAAATCGGAAAGACTTTCAAAGATGCTTAAAAGGATAGGCATACCGCACCAGGTCTTAAATGCAAAATATCATGAAAAGGAAGCCGAGATAATTGCAAAGGCAGGTCAGAAGGCATCTGTTACAATTGCAACCAATATGGCCGGAAGAGGTACCGATATAGTCCTCGGAGAAGGAGTTGTGGGGCTCGGGGGGCTTCATGTAATCGGCACAGAAAGGCATGAGTCAAGGAGGATAGATAACCAGCTCAGGGGAAGGAGCGGTAGACAGGGCGATATCGGGTCAAGCCAGTTTTACCTGAGCACAGAAGACGATCTTATGAGGCTTTTCGGGTCTGACAGGATATACAAGGTAATGCAGACCTTTAATTTCCCCGAGGATATGCCGATACAGCATCCGATAATAAACAGGTCCATAGAAAATGCCCAGAGACAGGTTGAGGGCAGAAATTTTGAAATAAGAAAACACGTCCTCCAGTATGATGACGTAATGAATAAACAGAGAGAAGTGATATATGCCAGGAGAAGGAACATCCTTGAGCAGGAGGACCTGAGGGATTCTGCTATCAAGATGCTGGGAGACGTTGTAGATGCCTGTAGCAGCATGTTTATAAATGACAGGGAATATCCCGAAAAATGGGATCTTGAAGGCCCCAACAATCTGCTGGGCACAATATTTAAAAAGGAAAATCTCTCAGATATCCTTGACAGGGAAAGGATAATCCAGCAGAGGTGGGATGCTAAAAGATTAAAAAAAGAGATAACAGAGAAGGGTATAAGACTCTACGAAGAAAGAGAAGGGCAGTATTCCCCGCAGACTATAAGAAGACTTGAAAAGATAGTTATGTTAAATGTCATAGACAATATGTGGAGGGGCCATCTGCTGGAGATGGATTATCTTAAGGAAGGGATAGGGCTAAGAGCAATAGCCCAGAAAGACCCGCTTGTTGAATACAAACACGAGTCTTTTAATCTTTTTAAGCAGTTAATAGATGAAATCAAGTTTGAGACAGTTAGGCTTCTTTTTAATGCAAGGATAATCACCACACAACAGCAGGAGGAGCTCCAGAATCAGAAGTTAAAGAATGTTTCTACAAACGGTCCCGGTATATCTGATCAGTCAAAGGGGAAAACTGTAAAGCTAAAGACAAAAAAAGTGGGAAGAAATGACCCCTGCCCCTGCGGCAGCGGGAAAAAATATAAATATTGCTGTGGGAGAAATTTATAAGAACCGGAGGATATATGCTTGAGGAATTAAAGAGCAGATATGAAGATCTATTAAAAAAGCTCCTTTATCTTAGGAATTGTCTTTGAAATAGATAACAGGAAGACCAGGCTCGAAGATTTGCAGAAGGATGCTTTATCAAAAAAATTCTGGGATGACAGAGTCAGAGCACAAAAGGTTACGCAACAGATTGCTGAAATAACAGACATTATTGATACTTTTGAAAGTATAAATACTTCTTTAGAAAATGCGGAGATAGCTATAGAAATACTTGAAAGCGAAGAAGATAAAAATATTGACGCAGGTCTTAAAGAAAACCTTGAAAAAGCAGAAGAAGCTCTTTCCAGCCTTGAAGAAAGGGCGATGCTGGGAGGCAAATACGACGATTACCCTGCAGTAGTGACAATACATCCGGGAGCAGGAGGTACAGAATCTGCTGACTGGGCGGAGATGCTTTTCCGCATGTACGGCAGATGGATAGAGAAGAAGGGTTTCTCCAGCAGAATAATAGACAGGCAGTCCGGCGAAGAAGCGGGCATAAAGAGTATTACATTTACAGTGTCGGGTAAAAAAGTATTCGGTCTCCTGAAAAGTGAAAAGGGGGTGCACCGCCTGGTCAGGATATCACCTTTTGATTCATCAAAAAGAAGGCATACATCATTCGCCTCAGTAGATGTTATACCGCTTGTTGAAGATGATATTAACATAAAGATAAACAGGGAAGATCTCAAAATAGAGACTTTCAGGTCGAGCGGCGCAGGAGGGCAGCATGTAAATGTTACTGATTCAGCTGTAAGGATAACTCACATACCAACTTGAATAGTGGT
>CAYROY010000006.1:0-2882 GCA_964426155.1 uncultured Actinomycetota bacterium | reverse complement strand
TCCTTTTTGCTAAGTGCTTTCCTGTACGGCCTATCATTAGTCATTGCGTCATAAGCATCGATGACAGAGATTATGCGTGAGATCAAAGGTATTTCCTCTCCCTTTATGCCTTCAGGATACCCATTCCCGTCCCACCATTCATGGTGGTACAGTATACCTCTTGCTATTGGAGCAAGATTACTAAATGATCCTGCAATGCGGTAACCGATCTCCGGATGCTTTTTTACTTTTTCCCATTCCTTATCTGTCAGTGATCCAATTTTTAATAGAATGTTATCTGCAATGGAGATCTTACCCACGTCATGCAGCGCGGCAAGAAGAATAAGATTATCTATAGACTCTTCGTCAAGACCCAGCTCCTTTCCCAGCTTTTCTGCGAGATCCTTTATACGTCTTACATGCTCTTCAGTCTCATAGTCTCTTTCCTCCAGGGCTTTCTCCAGAGAAGATATAATATAGCTGTGCGGGCTCTGCTCTCTGGTCATCTTACCTCTGCACATTTTATCTTCTGCTTCTTTGATTACCTTACTTACGTCCTTTTCGATATCATCTTTAATTGACAATCCGAAAGAAACGCTCAGAGGCATTGTTTTAGTTGACTTTTCTTCGAGCCTGGCTTTTATTCTCATCAGAATGTTCCTTGCATCTTCCTCGGAGATCTTCGGCAGGACGATTATATACTCGTCTCCTCCCCACCTTGCTACTATATCATTACCCCTCAGGGAAGTCTTCAGTATACTGCCGACCCTGCATAGCACCTCATCACCCTTTTCGTGGCTAAAAATATCATTTATTATTCTTAATCCGTTTACATCTCCCATGATTATAGCCAGGGGAAGCTGCCTTTTCGTATTCAATCTTTCCATCTCTTCTTCAAAAAAATCCCTGTTGTATAAGCCGGTAAGCTTATCATGAAAACAGAGGTGCGCAATATTCTTCTCAGCCTCCTTTTGCCTTGTTATATCCCTGAGAATAATTAAAAATCCATCAATGTTGCCTTTTTCCTTTAATAATTTAACACTGCATTCTATAGATAAAGTCTTTCCGCTATCTGCTTTTATATATACTTCAAAAGGACTTTTTATCTTTCCTTTAACTGCATTATTATATATCCTGATATACCTTGAGATATCCTCTGGAAAAATTTTCTTAAGAGTGCTGAAATGCTTTCCGATTAATTCATTTCTCTTTATACTGGAAAACCTGAGAAGATTTTTGTTGCATTCGGTAAAAATACCCTCCCTGTTTACTACGGCCATCATAACAGGAGATTCATCGAATAATTTTTTATATCTTTTTTCTGTCCCTATAATATTTTCTTTTGGGTCCAAAACACACTCCCAGCTTCAGGATCATTCCTTTTTACTTGCATTTTCTTAAAAAGACAGAAAGATATATAAGTCAAAATTAACTCTTTTCTTTTCTAATTAAATTATTCTTCTACTTTATTGACATTATCTGTAAAATTATAATAATAATTTATTATATTTATAATTAAACTTGTATTAATTTTATTATATTATATTATCTATTATAATATAATAATAAATTTTTATATATTAATCAATATATTTTGACATAAATATAATATTATATAATTTAATTTAATATTTAATATTTAATTAATACATTTTATTAAAAAAGAATAACTATACTTATCCTTAAAATAATACCCTTTTCAAAAGGGCCCTATCCGAACAGGATAAATCCCTTTATTGACTTTTTTTAAACCTTATACTACTGACATACTGAATTAAAATTTAACCTGACCATGCGTCACATATCAGCCTTCTTATATTGACAGACTCTATATTGTATAATATTTTCTATGCTTATAATTTTTGGCGCACTCAAAATAGAACTTTCCGGTATTATAAAATACGCAGCTGCCAGAAAAATATTTAGAAAAAATAGTACAGTCATCTATAAGGGCAAAATAGATGGAACCACGACTGTCATAGCAGTAACCGGCATGGGAAAAGACCGGGCTCTGGCAGCAGCAGATATTGTTTCGGGCATTTCTGAAATCAAAAAGGCTGAAACAAAAAAAGTGCTGATAACAGGCTTCTGCGGCGCTGCATGCCGGGACCTGAAAGCAGGCGATACCGTTGTATATACGAATGTAAAAAATCTTACGGCTGACAGAGTTACCGGGGCCGGAGGATACACCCTGCATTATCCCGATGGATTACTGGAACACAACAATTTGAAAACTGCCGTATGCGGATGCACGGATAACGTAATAACCGCACCGGATGAAAAGACTGGACTTTCCAAAAAGTATAATGTAGATGTTATAGATATTGAGACTTACTCGCTTATAAAAGCAATAAAAGAAAAGTATCCCCTATATACTCCGGTTTACTGCATAAGAACCGTCTCTGACGACTGTGAAACAGAGATACCGGATTATTTTAAAAATGACAAAGGATCTGGAATGCTAATAAATCTTTTTAGATCTATCATATTATCATTTTTTTCCATAAGAGAGCTCAATAAAAACATATCTTCCTACAGGAATATAAAAATTGCCAGAAAGAGTTTAAATAGTAACCTTCCGGTATTTGCAAGAGAACTTATATGACCCCTTTTGATCTATAAAATATATTCTTGATCACATACACAAGGCCGCCTATCAATGCATTAATAAGGATTATAGATAGGACAATAAATGAGAACAGTGTCGCATCTGACCTGGCAACCCCAAAACTTTCCAGGGCAAAAACTGCAGCATTTTCCCTTATACCCATTCCGCCTATAGCAATAGGAACACTGGAAGCAACCGATACAAAAGGAAGTGTAAATAACATCATCTTATATTTAAGACCCATTCCCATGGCCAGATTGATAAAATAATAGCTGGTAATAAACATAGTCTGTAT
>CAYROY010000005.1:0-3368 GCA_964426155.1 uncultured Actinomycetota bacterium | reverse complement strand
AACAGCAATAATAATTATTACTATTATAATAATTATGTATATTATTTTCATAGTCCAGACCTCTCAATAATAAATAGCATGCCTACAATAAACACTGTGACAGGTGCAATAACTGCCCAGGGATTTATTTTTAATAACTGAGGAAAGGTGACATCTCCGAATTCCCCTTTATCAAGAATATTTTTTTTAAGTCCCGGATAAAATGCTGCAAAGAGCCCTGCACCAAAAATTATTCCGGGTATACCGCCAAATAGAGCATCCAGCCAGCCCTGACCTGCTGCACCCGCAACAGTACCGGGACAGTAGCCGAGAAGGGCAAAACCTACTCCAAATATCAACCCACCGGGTATCGTAGAGCCGAAAGAACCTGCTTTAGGATGAAGACTTACTAATTTCAATGATCTTAAGATATAAATCCCTATCATTCCCACAAGTATTGCGCTCAATATTATTTTAATCACTGTAAAATCTTTTAATAATAGCTGTCCTATTATTACATCATAACTGGTAACTCCGCCTTTCTGGAGTAAAAAACCGAATATAATACCAATTACAAAACCCAAAAATAATTGAAGCTTTCTGTTTTTATGAATGACTTTTAACACTCGTATACCCCTTTAAAAAATAAAATTAAATAGAAAAAGGGCTGTAAGGATACCTCCTGCAAAAATTGATATCGCAGCAATCCAGCTGCTGACAGCAAGCTGCATAGTACCGCTTATCCCGTGTCCGCTTGTACAGCCTCCGGCCCAGCGTGCCCCAAATCCCATAGCGATTCCCCCTACAAAAGCTACCGATAACCTTATCAGACTGTTACTGCCTACTGCGTCCTGCCACAGGGAGGGTACGAAAGCAAAGTTAAAAGCACCCGACAATCTTGCTGAAACAAAAGAGCCTATAACGATCCCCAGCACAAGCATCCACTCCCAATCAATTACAGGCTTGAATTTCTGGTAATATGGTTTTTTGTTGACCCTTCCTTTTCGAAAGATCTTCTCGATTATCCCGCTGGTCCTGCTGAATGCAGTTGAACAGCCTATTGGTCTATCAGACAGTATAAAAGAGATCCAGCTTAATACGCCAATGGCACCGCCTACTATGTAGGGCGACCATCGCCAGGTTATCAACCATTCCATAAAATCTCCATTTATAACAAATTAATTACAAATAAAAAATAAACTTATACAACTGATTTAAGAAATGCGCAGAGTATTAAAATTTATACCCTGCTGCCTCATATCCAGTCATCCCTCCGGCAACATTATATACATATTGAAACCCATTCATCTTAAGAATACTCGCTCCAAGGCTTGACCTGTGCCCTGTTGAGCATATCAAAGATACTGGCCTTGACTCATCCAGCTCCCTGTAGCGGGTCCTAAGTTCTGGTGCAGGGATATTTAAAGCTCCCTCTATATGTGATTTTTTAAATTCCCCTGGAGACCTCACATCAACAACAAGAATATCTTTATCTGCTGCAATCATATCATTAAGTTCATGAACAGATAACTGGCTGACATGACCGGCAGCAAGACCCTCCCTGGACCAGGCAAACATTCCACCTTCCAAAAAGCCGGTAATATTATCAAGGCCCACTCTCCTGAGCCAGACAGAAGCCTCAAGAGCCTGTCTTTCCGGTTCAACTATTAATAATATATTTTTATCTTCTGGAATTACCCACGCTGCAAAAATGGCAAAGTTACCGCCAAAATCAATATTATATGACCCGGGGACATGCTGACCTCCATAGGCATCATAGCTTCTTATATCGAGAACCACAGAATCATCTCTTTCTATTTCATTCTTAAATTCCAGAGGCGGAATTGCTTTTAAATTACTTAACTGATTGACAGGCACAGGGCCTTTCCCATTTATAGCACTGCATCGGTTGAAATGATCAGGTAAAGGCGGCATATTTGTTGTCAGCGATTTGATAAAAAGATCAGCATCTTCTATATGCAGGGGCTGGTTAAATTTTTTTTCATAACCAATCGTACTTGTACGTTTTGCTCCCATTGCGCGGCCGCATAAAGAACCTGCCCCATGTGCCGGGTAAATTTCACAAAAATCAGGAAGCTTTAGCAGTTTTTCATGCAGGCTCGAATATAATTTTGATGCCAGCTCCTCAGCCCTGTCAGGAAACATATCCGGTCTTCCTACATCTCCGACAAAAAGAGCATCGCCGCAGAATACGCATACCGGTTCTCTTCCCCTGCTTTTATCGGTTACTACATAACTGATATGTTCCGGAGTATGGCCGGGTGTCTCAAGGATTTTGATTTCCAGGTCCTGGATATTCAATACGTCGCCTTCGCTTACCCCTCTGTGCGGAAATGAACATTTTCCAGATTTGGGTACGACAATCTCAGCACCTGTTTCCCGGGCAAGGTCAATATGACCGGAAATAAAATCAGCATGAAGATGGGTTTCCAGTATATGTGTAATTTTCATTCCCATATCTTTTGCAGCATCAATATATATCCCGACATCCCGCCTTGGATCAATAATTGCACATTCAGTCGAACCACCGAGTAGATATGAGCTGTGTGCAATTCCTTCTATAAAAAACTGTTGGACATACATGAGTTTTCTCCTTCTTTATCCAGAATAATCATTAGATATGTTTAGCATTCAAGGCTTCAAAAAAAATATTATGTTTTTTAACCCTGTAATTACTGAAAATCTATTAAATATAGCAGAACCTTAATCGGCATCTTTTTAAACATATAACAAGCCACATCCAGAATGATGGCTAACCTGATGTTTCCTATATTTCAACAAGAAACGGCTAGCCATCACCACCCTCCTCATATATAAGATTATCTCTGCATCTACAATCTTATTTTAAAAACCTATTTCTTTTCTTTCTTAAAGCACATAAACCAGTCAAGACAGTACTTGTCATCCTCTTTTGTCTCCATACGATCCTTTGCAGTCCCGCATGAACCTGCAGGGGGTATTATTACATCATCTCCGGGCCTCCAGTCTGCAGGTGTTGCAATAGATTCTTTGTCTGCCTTCTGAAGTGCTATTACAATCCTTTTTATCTCATCAAAGTTTCTTCCAGTAGAGGCAGGATAATATAGTATTGTCCTTATTACTGCCTTGGGATCTATTATAAATACTGCCCTTACCGCCTGGTTTGTGGACTGGTTGGGATGTATCATTCCAAACTTGTTGGCTACCTTCATCTCTATGTCCTCGATTAAGGGAAATTTTACCTCCACATTTTTGAACTCTTTCCATTCTATCTTTTCCTGTATGGTCCTGAGCCAGGCTATATGGGCATAAAGCGAGTCCACGGAAAGTCCTATAAGCTCTGTGTTCAGGGCCTTAAACTCGTCTATCATTGAGGCAAAGGTTATAAA
>CAYROY010000004.1:0-3896 GCA_964426155.1 uncultured Actinomycetota bacterium | reverse complement strand
TCGTCATCTGCATCTTTTATGTATGCCACGTCGTATCCTGCCATGCGAAGGTATCTTGCAAGTTTTCCTACCATTACATCTGCTATAAGTTTTGTCTGGTTTTTATGAGGCATAAATAATATTTAAACGGATATTTAGAAAATATTTTTTAATTGACAGATATCTTTAATACACCCGGCTTTTTACTTAAGCTTTCAATTGCCTTTTCGGGGAAGTCTTCTTCCCTGCTGTGAAGGTGGAAGCTGTAGATCTTTTCTCCGGTATCGGGTATTATCTCATATTTTTTGCTTTTTACATCAGTAGACAGGTCTTTTAAAGCAGATTTCAATTCTTCAGGGTTTTTAAAATCTTCTGCGGTGGTGACCTTTACAACATATAAAGGTGTATGTATTACGCGGGATTCCAGATATTTTAGAAGACTTAGTATCCCAAGCCCTATGATGGTTACTATGGCAGCCAGGTAATAAAGCTTTGTGCCAAGCGCCAGTCCGATTGCTGCTGCTGTCCATATGCTTGCTGCAGTCGTTACGCCTTTTACGAGTGTGCCCCTTTTAAAAATGGCGCCTGCACCGATAAAACCTATGCCTGTTACAACACCGGCTGCAATCCGGGAGGGATCAAGATTATCTGACTGCGGAAATCCCATGTAGGATACAAGTGTAAAGACAGTTGCTCCCAGGCATACAAGTGCATGTGTCCTGAGACCCGCAGGCCTTTCATGTGTTTCTCTCTGGAAGCCTATAAGACCTCCAAAAATAATAGCAAGTATAGAGGGAATTAAGACATCGAAGATAAAGGTATAAAGATTGAAATCGAACTCTCTATATATTATTTGCATAAATGACATATCAAGCCCCCATTAAATGAATATACCCTATAAATGCATATTTTAACATAACCTGCTGTATGTGCATTAATATGGATTCTCTTTTATTTAATTATTCATACCTGGAGTATATAATGTTAACATTATATACAATATTTTTTTGTGCGATTAAAAAAATTAGGAGATTATGATATGTTCAGGTCGTCAATAAAACTTTTTAAGGTCTTTGGTATAGAAATAAGGCTGGATTACAGCTGGTTTATAATCTTTGCTCTCTTTGCATATTATTTCGGATTTTCTTATTTTCCGTCAGTGCTTCCCGGAGTAAATGCGGGGATTATTGCAATTGTCACAATAATTACAGTTTTACTGTTTTTTACCTCAGTTCTTATACATGAGATGAGCCATTCTCTGGTAGCCAGAAGCAGGGGAACGAATGTTGAAAGAATAACGCTGTTTTTATTCGGTGGCATGGCCCAGATAGAAAAGGAACCGGATAATCCTTACAGCGAATTTATAATGGCAGTTGCAGGTCCGGCTGCAAGTTTTGTACTTTCCTTTCTCTTTGGGATGATATGGCTTGCGTCGGGCCAGTATGCGGTTATAAGAGAACCTGCCAGATATCTGACTCTAATAAATATAATACTTGGTGTATTCAATCTGCTTCCGGGATTTCCCCTCGATGGCGGAAGGGTCCTGCGGTCCATAATATGGAAAGTCACCGGTAATCTGAAAAGGGCTACATATATAGCCTCGACTGCCGGCAGGGTTATAGGATTCATGATAATAGCTGTGGGAATATTCTTTTTCTTTACAGGTAATTTCCTGAACGGGGTATGGCTTTCTTTTATTGGATGGTTTCTTCAGTCGTCTGCCCATATGGGCTACAGACAGATGGTATTTGAGACAAGTATAAAAGGTGTAAAGGTTAAGGATGTAATGAACGAGGATATTGTTATGGTCGACAAAGCTCTTACACTTCAGGAAATAGTCGACGATTACTTTATGCGCTACAGGTTTGGCCGCTTCCCGGTAGTAGACGATTATGAGAATGGAAAGTTCATCGGTATTATATCTTTAAATGATGTAAAAGGTATTGACAGGGGAGAATGGGATCAGACAAAAGTCGGAGATATAGTTAGAACAGTGACAGAGAATGAAAAAGTAAATGATTCCATGGAAATATCAGATGCTATAAAAAAAATGAGTAAGAATAATTTGAGCCACCTTGTAATTATGTCAGGAGATAAACTGAAAGGCATAATCACGAAAAGCGATGTTATGAGGTTTATAAAACTAAGGTCCGAGTTCGGCTAGACTTCATTTCTGCATAGAATATTGTATCAGCTTGAATTTACAATCAAAGAATATATAATTGCCCTTTATGTATAGAATTAATAAATAATATTTTTAAGGGGATTGTTATAAACTAAAAAATGGAAAGGGATAGTCTGTTGTTAGAAACTGTTAAACTGAACGGGAAGTTTTATAAATTTTTTAAGGATTATAAGAAAGAAATTAAAGATAGCATTAAAGACTTAAAGGTGATCTATACTGACCTGGACGGAACTTTTTTTAATGACCAGGGTTGTGCAATAAAAGATGCAGAGGGCATATATTATTTTGATGCTGTAAGGATTCTTCCAATAATAAAGCAGAGAGATATAGATCTTGTACTGGCATCGGGAAGAGACAAATATCAGCTTCGGTACAATGCCCAGATGATAGGAGCCAAAAATTACATATCTGAACTTGGTGCAGAACTCGTATATGATCTGGGAAAAACTGTATATGTTACTTTTGACGAAAAGAAATATATCTATGACCTTACATATGGCGGAAAGGACATAACAGATATAATAGAAATTCTTATGATGGAATTTCCGGGAAAGATCGAGGGGCGGACCGAATGGAGCAAGTACCGTGCATATAATGGCCTTTTTTTCGGTGAGATAAACCTTAAAAAAGCAAATAATATTCTCAGAAGTGAAGGATATAATGGGCTTGTGCTTGTTGATAACGGGTTTTCAAAACTAATGAATATTGACCTGGATGTAAAAAGGCTTCACATATACAACCTCATGCCAGAGGGAGTTACCAAGGCAAATGGGATCGTACTTGATAAGAAAATCAGGAAAATAAGATCAGAAAATTGTATTGCACTGGGTGATTCCATTGAGGACGTTAAAATGGCATCTGAAGTAAAATATTTCTTCCTGATGAAAAATGCCCTGGAACATAGAGAGGAGCTGGAAGAAGAACTGATAAAACATGATAACGTATATATAACAGAAAACTTGATGAATAGGGGATGGAATGAGGTAATGGAAAGCATTATTTGAAAAGAAAAAGACATCCGGCACTATATGATATGTGAAAAGATATGCTAAATAGTTTATAATAATATTTTAGTATATTTTAAAATAATATACTCAGAAGGAATGTAAATGAATAATAAAAATGAAAATAAAGATATCTGCAGAAAAGGAGCAGGCGATATCTTCATGATAACTGTTATTGCTGCTGCTGCAGGTTTTGTATCCGGTCTTCTTTTTGCACCCCGATCCGGGAAGGAAACAAGAAAGTTACTAAATAATTCTCTCAGGGATTTACTGGACAGGATAAGATTTATCATGCTGGAAGCAAGAGTAAAGGGTGAGGAATTTATTGAAAAAGGTATGGAAAAAGCTGAAAAGGCTTCACCCCGGATCAAAGAAAAAGAGTGATTTACAACCGGATAAAGGCACCATTTTTTTATAATCTTTTTGAGACCCATTAATTTATTGACATAGAAAATACACTATAGTAGACTTTACGATTGCTAATTTAATTGGTAGGCTAATAGCTTTACTGCAAGGTTGTTAGGCTAAATTAGCTGGGCCGTTAGCTCAGTTGGTAGAGCACCGGACTTTTAATCCGGGTGTCGAAGGTTCGATTCCTTCACGGCTCACCAGTTTGGATGTCTTGGCCCGTTCGTCTAGTGGTTAGGACACAAGGTTTTCAACCTTGCAACAGGAGTTCAATTCTCCTACAGGCTACCATGGGCGCTTAGCTCAGCTGGGAGAGCACC
>CAYROY010000003.1:0-2778 GCA_964426155.1 uncultured Actinomycetota bacterium | reverse complement strand
TTTCAAATAATCTTACCTTTAAGAGGATAAGGTTTTAACAGCATTTAACTTATTATATTATATTTTATTCCTTTTTTCTTATCTACCATATCAAGTGCGTCCACCAATCTTTCCAGCGGCATATCCCCGGTTACAAATCTGGAAGCATTTATAAGTCCGCTTTCTATAAGACTGAATGCTTTTCTTACATAATAGGGTGTGTGATGATATACTCCTTTTATGGTAATCTCTGAATAATGAAGTATCTTTGTATCAATATTTATAGTAGTCCCCGGAGGACACCCTCCAAATAGATTAACGAGCCCTCCTTTTCTTGCCATAAGTACTGCCATCTCCCATACTTTTGGAAAACCGGTGGAATCTATTACAACATCTGCTCCATAACCTTTGTAGGTCAATTTCTTTACCGCATCTACCTGATTGTCTGTTTTGGCTGCATTTACAGTATAATCTGCCCCAAAATCTTTTGCATAGACCAGCCTTTCATCTGAAAGATCGGTTGCGATTACCACGGCACCGGCAAGCTTTGCAATGCATATATGCATAAGCCCTATGGGGCCGGCGCCGTTTACAGCTACCATATCGCCTGGCTTTATGTTTGACTCATCTGAACCATGTACAACACATGCCAGAGGTTCAGTCAGGGCTGCCTCTTTGTAGCTTACACCGTCAGGAATCTTTATAGTATTGATCTCTAAAAGGTTCTTTGGGATCCTTATATACTCTGCATATGCGCCGTTATTATATACTATATTTTCACACATCGAATACCGCTCAAGCTTGCAGTAATAGCACTTAAAACATGGCACTGAATTTACTGCCACCACCCTGTCACCTACACTGAAATCTTTTACTCCTTCCCCCAGCTCGACTATATCCCCGGCATATTCATGCCCGAATACGGAACCTTTCTCTATCATGGTAGGATGGCCCCTTTTATAGGTCTTTAGATCCGAGCCGCAGGTCAGGGCACTCTTTATCCTTACAATAGCTTCTCCGGGCCCTATTGTGGGGATATTTATCTCCTCATATCTTACATCAAGAGGGCCGTAGAAGAGCTGCGCTTTCATTTTTCCTTTCATGCTGCCAGTTCCTTTCAATAAAAAAGCTAAAATATTATATTAATTATAAAGGATTTTATTATTTGGTATAATTTTTATATTATAATTTATCAATCCGGTAAAGTTTATCGCTGCTACCCTTTTCACTCCATAAATTATTTATCAAAACTTACCTTTGATCTATACTTTTCAACTTCCCAGTTCATTATAAAATCAACCTGCTCCTTATCCATAAACTTATATCCGCCGAAGCTTTCTGCATATACAGCGATCTTTAATGAATTAAGAAAAAATTCCATTGCCTTTTTAGATATATCCTCTTTTTCACCCACAGCAAAAATACCTGTTTTTTTAACTGCTATTATCCTGGGATAGCAATTATTTCTTTCCCTGTATTTATCAATATCCATTTTGAGGTTTTCTGGGCCTTCTACAAATAACATTTCCGGACCTGAAAAGAGAACATGATCGGGACTGAATGCATAATGTACTTTTTCAAATGAATCCCTATCCCTTATAACTGTGCTGATTTCCATATTATTCTCAAAGGTTATATAAAAATCTTTAAATCCAGGGTACTTTTTCAATAATTCTATTACCTTTTCTTTTTCTTCTTTATCGGTATCTACCGAAGAAAAATCAGGCTTCCGGTCAATATTATTATTCAACACATCTGCAACATAACGGTAAATGTTTTTAATCTCTTCTATGCTTTCAGCACCTGTAAAAATACCGTGATTTTCGAGGAATATTATATCCGGTGACAAATTGTATCTTTTTTCATGTTCTTCCAGTCTTCTCTTGATCTCTTTTGCAAGCACATATCCAGGATCTACATATCCAACCCACATACATCTATTCCCAAACAGTTTGTCTGCAATTCTACGACCGTCTTTGCTGCATGTCAGCCCGTTTATGAGGGCAGGGTGTGTATGTACAATATATTTTTGAGGCAGTAGTGAATGTAGAAGTGATTCGACGCTGGGGCGTTTTTCTTCCCCCTCAACACGTGATGCCATAAGATCTTCCAGCGCCTGTTTCTCTCTTAATTCTTTATCAGAGGGGTACTTCTTTTCCCATATTTTTTCTAAGACATCTATTTTTAATTTTGCAAACCCATCTTTGTCAATTGATGCCAGATTATAACCGGAAGCTTTAACGTAGATATATCTGCCTTCTTTGTAAGATGTATTACCACCCCCACCAAGTACAAAATCGGGATCTTTTCCGTAAAAACGGGAGATTTCAACTAAATCATCCAGGTCCATATAATCACAACCCTTCTTAATATTTTATAGTCTCTTCTATTCCATTTTTTATTCTATCAATTGATGGTATGCAGTAGTTTTCCATCACAGGTGCGAAAGGTACAGGAGTATCAAAAGCTGAAATACGCTTTACTGGTGCTACCAGATAATCCGGGATCGTTTCAGCAATAACGGCAGCCACCTCGGCACCCCATCCACCTCTTCCTGTACATTCCTCTACTACTGTAACCTTTCCTGTTTTTTTAATCGAATCAAATATACACTCTTTATCTAAGGGAACAAGTGACCGGAGATCGATAACCTCGCATGAAATACCTTCGTTTTCAAGCTGTTCTGCAACAGCAAGAGACCTGTGAACCATAAGAAGCGTTGAAAGTATGGTGATATCCTCTCCTTTTTTTAAGATTTCGGCTTTCCCAATAGGAACAATATAATCTTCTTTCGGTACA
>CAYROY010000002.1:0-4836 GCA_964426155.1 uncultured Actinomycetota bacterium | reverse complement strand
ATTTTACCGTCTATTTCGTTTTCTTTAATATATTCATATAAAAGCATGTTCAGATCGGACTCACCGATCTGTTTTTGCTTCTGTATCTGGTCTGATCTGATTGAATCACCAAAGACACCTGCTGCAATAGTTAGACCAATAACAGATAAAAGAAATATTAAGATAAATATATATTTCGGCCATAACCTTATCTTTTTTACCTCAGTTTTTGTCTTGAAAAGAGCAGGAACCCTGTATCTAAAAAATCCTGTTATGTTTATTTTTCTCCATAAAAATACGAGAGCAGAAGATGCCGAAAATGCAAGGAATGGGAAGGCCTGAATGATATTCCTGTCATCGTAGCTGAATAACAATCCCCATATCAGCACTGAAGGGATTGTAATTCCCAGCGTGAACCATCTATTTTTTCTGTCAAACAGGCTGATCATGGATAAGGCAATAAGAATTATAAAAAATAAAGGATTTGCTCTGAGTGTTTCCAGTCCGTTTATAAACCTCTGTATAAGGGAAGCATCATGGTGGATATCAATAAATAAAAATTTCAGAGTGCTAAAATCCCTTCCCATTTTTATATCTACAAGCTTGATTATATACCAGTAAAGCACAAAGAGTATGATAAAAAATGCCAGTGATATGTGTAGCAGCACGTTTTTAAGGCCCATAGACTTTTTGTTTTTTATCATAATCCATATAAACCAGAAGATAGAGAATGAAAGTATAATAAGACCTGACTGTTTTGAAGCAGCAGCACCAGATGCAAGCAGGAATACAATTGCAGTATCCCTTAGGCCAGGATTATTGGTATCAGTCCCAAGTATTGCATGAAGGGCTGCAACAGACAATAATGCAGAAGCAAAATCGACGTATCCTGAATCAATGTATGGAAGGCTGTATAACAGGACCGCTGCTGATAAAAAAAAGATTGACAATGTAAATACAATTTTTTGCTTTTTTAGATAAAGGTCAAAGAAAGCAACCAGAATAAAAGTATAAAAAAGCGGCATTATAGACTTTGCTGCAAATTGAAGAGTATGATCCTTTATCATGATATACGAGAGTGACCAGTTTGCAGGGATCAACTGGGGATAAAGATAGGTCAGTTGTGGAATATCATTTAGGTACCAGTCTATAGCCCAGCGGTTCCACGAGAAAACAGCATCCCAGTGGGTGAAGACATCTCCGTAACTGTCAAAGAAAAAATAAAGTGATCCTGCCGTAGCTGCCAGTGCTGCTATAGGAATTATATTTTTAGGGAAGCTATTAAAATCATTATTTATTGAGATATAGAGGTCATCTTTTAATTTTATTTTTTTCTTTAGCGCGAGGTATATCATAAGGACAAGTTCTATGCCCAGCAGCAAATAAGAGGCAATTGGAGTGTATATACCTGCAAGAGCAAGATGTAGGACGAGGAGATAGTTTATAATCAGGCTGAGGGCAAGACTGTACAATGCAGTCCCGACAATACCTGTTTTTTTAATGCCGATAAATTTAAGCAGGATAAAACCTGGTATAAAGGTAAGCTGAAAGAATGAAACTATTGAAAATGCAGCCATAATCTATAAAAAGTTTTAATTCATGTTTTAATTATGGTGAAAAAAATTTGAATATTGAGTTCAGTAATAGATATCATATATCTTTTTCCTCCGTAATAAGATCAATTGATCTGGTGACGGCTTCTATGGGTGTATAATCTGAATTATCTTTAATTATTATTCCTAATAATCTGCAATTTTTGCTTAATACCGGGCTTCCGCTTTCACCTTCTCTAGAAGAACTAAATTCCTTAAAGAGATTAAGATTTCTTTCTATATTTCCAAGGATATATGCAGGTTCCTTATCCTCTTCTTCTATAATAAGTCCCTTTCTTATCAGCGGGCTGGTGAATATAGCAAAATCCCTGTTATTATTATAGTCTGCCTCATAGTATATAAGTTCTGGATATACCTGGCGACCTTCGTTGGATTGAAATTTGAAATCCGTGTATATTATATTGTCATATTCAATGCAATGGCCGGCAGTGATCAGGTAAAATTTATCTTTGTAGTACATTGTAAATGCTGTGAAGTTTTTATGTTTTCCATCAGTTCCAGAGACAGCAGAACCAAAATATACAGTTGAGAGAAGTAAATTTAAATTATTCGTGAGGATATCTTTGCCAGAAAGCTCATAATCAAGAGAATCGATCCGGTCCTGAAGTTTTGCTATTTCTGCCTTTAGATCTACTATCTCGTTTTCTGCTTTATTAAGTTTACCGCTGCAGCCCGGTAAAGTGATGAGTAAGACTGTTAAAATTAAAATAATATAAATTTTTCTATGCATAATATTGAAATATATGAAAATAATAAATTTGAAAAATAGTATACTACATAATTATATTATTATTAATTGTAGCTGTTCTTAAACTTAAAAATATTTGGCTGAAGAAAAGATTTATGTTATGTGTTGTATTATAATAAAAGTTGCCTTTGATAATAATGAATCTTAAAATAAATGACCTATGATTATTTAAATGGAGGATAAAAATATGCTACTGGCGATAGATGTGGGCAACACCCAGACTGTAATAGGACTTTTCGATTCGGATAAAATAAAAGCTTCATGGAGGATGGTAACGCCACGCTTCGAGACTGCAGATGAGCTCGGTTCTGCTGTTTGCGGATTTTTACATAATTCAGACTATGATCATAAAGGGATAAATGAGATGGTAATATCTTGCGTGGTACCAGGGATGATGGATGAGCTTGACAGAATGAGTTTAAAATATTTTGAATGCAAACCGCTTGTTGTAGATATTAATATAAAATCTGACCTGGAGATAAGATATGACCATCCCGAAGAAATAGGTGCTGACAGGATAGCGAATTCTGTTGCAGCCAAAGAAATTTATGGTTCTCCGGCAATAGTGGTAGATTTTGGAACCGCTACGACCTTTGATATCATTTCATCAAAGGGCGAATATCTCGGAGGTGTAATTGCACCCGGGATAGAGATCTCTTCAGAAGCACTTTTTAATTATGCTGCAAAGTTGTCAAAGGTCGATCTTCACTGGCCCGAAAAAGTCGTAGGTAAAAATACTTATGATTGTATACGTTCCGGGATACTCTACGGTTTCCTGGGGCAGGTAGATTTTATTACAAAAAGGATATTGGAAGAAGCTAAAGAAAATGATCCAGGATTCAAACCGAATATTATTGCTACAGGGGGGCTTGCATTTCTTGTAGCAAGTAAGAGTATATGGATAAAAATACATGATGCTGATCTTACACTTAAAGGTTTAAAGATATTAATGGATAAGAATAGATGACACGATGGCAGGACTTTATAAAAAGTGATCTAGCTCCGAAGAACATACACAGTTAAATGGAATATAATAATTTAAAAATTCTTTTAAATTCTCTTGAAAATCTGGTATCTGATTATATAAAGCAATATTGTGATAAACAAAAAATCCCGTATAAAAGAGTATTAGATTTTATACATAATAAGGATGGGAGTCCGTACGGTTTTAAAATAGGGAGTATTATAATCCATAATCCTGTGATCTCAGCTCCTCTTGCAGGTATCAGTGACAATACATACCGTATTTTTGCAAAAGCGTTTGGATGTGGGCTGACATTTTCTGAGATGGTTACAGGTTACGGAATATATTTTGGCCATAAAAAGAGTAAAGAACTGGCGGATATAACAGATTTTGAAAGACCCTGTGCTCTTCAATTGTTTGGATCTGACCCGGATGTCATAGCTAAAGCTGCAGGAATTGTTGAAAGCAATGCTGATATTATAGATATAAATATGGGTTGTCCGGCGCCCAAAATAGTAAAATCTAAAAGCGGAGGATATCTTATTAATAATGAAAAAAAGCTGGGCGATATTATTTCCACGGTAGTCTCTGTTTTAGAAAAACCTCTGACCATAAAGACCAGAACAGGGTGGGACGAAAATAATATTAATGTTATGAATATTGCGGAAATTGCAGATGAAGCAGGCGCAGGTGCTATTACCATACATGGAAGGACGGTAAAGCAGGGATTTGCCGGAGAGGTGGATTACAGCATAGTAAAAGAGGTGAAGAGAAAAGTATCTATACCGGTTATTGTAAGCGGTGATATAAAAACACCATCCAAAGCACTTGAGGTGCTCGAATACACTGGTTGTGATGGGATAATGATAGGAAGAGCATCGAAAGGGAATTTATGGATTTTTTTAAATACTATCTTGTTTTTAATGAGATATCGGGAAGATAAAATAGATGCTTCATACAATATGGATTTTGAACCGGACATTCACTGGAAAAAAAGATTCGCCATATTATACCTAAGATTTCTGGTATTGTTTAAAGGAGAAACCAGAGCAGTGAAAGAATTCAGAAAACATCTTTCCTGGATTTTTAAAGGTGTAGAGGGCATATCAAAAAAACGGAAAAAATTTTTTACAATCGAAAATATAAATAGTGCAGTGGATATTATTGAAAATATATGATTTTTTCTAATTTATCAGCAAGTTAGTCTTAAATCTTTTAAATATTTTAGCTAATTGTTAAAATATACTGGCGGTTACTGAATGATCAGTATTTTTTAATAATAAATGAAATATCGGGATGTAGCGCAGCCTGGTTTAGCGCGCAGCGTTCGGGACGCTGAGGCCGGGGGTTCAAATCCCCCCATCCCGACCAGATTAAGCCAGATTTTAAAGTTGATCGTTCAGGAGTTATCTATAGGACATGGTGGATCCATGTCCGGGATTTGAAAGGACGGACGAAGCGCCAGCGAAGGAGTCCGCGTCTCTGCAGCGAGCAAAGCGAGACGTAAGAACAAATCCCCCCATCCCGACCAG
>CAYROY010000001.1:0-2761 GCA_964426155.1 uncultured Actinomycetota bacterium | reverse complement strand
GAAAGTATATCCAATGGAGATGAGATATGCTGGGCCAAAAGAAGCAGTTCTCCATGCTATAATAAGGCAGAACTTTGGCTGCAGCCATCTGATAATAGGACGGGATCATGCCGGAGTTGGAGACTACTACGGACCATTTGAAGCTCAGGATATATTTGATGATATATCAGATGATGAACTTGAAATAAAGCCATTGAAGCTTGACTGGACATTCTGGTGCAATAAATGTGGGGGCATGGCATCGATGAAAACCTGTCCGCATAAGAGAGAGGACCGTATACTTATAAGCGGTACTGAACTGAGAAAGCAGCTGGCTAATGGTAATACCCCTCCACCTGAGTTTACCAGGAAGGAAGTTGCAGATATATTGATTGATTATTATAGAAAAAGAAAATAAATCAGTATGTTATAAATAATTAGTAGAAGGACAATTGCATGGATAACTTATTTCCTTACAAGAATAAAATTACAATGGAAAAAAGGGAAAAGCTCCTGGGTCAGAAATCTTTTTTAATATGGTTTACAGGCCTATCTGGATCGGGAAAAACTACTCTGGGAAACCTTCTGGAATATGAACTTTATAATAGGGGGTATCTTACCTATATGCTGGATGGGGATAATATTAGAAGCGGGCTTAACAGTAACCTTGGTTTTTCTGAAGAAGACAGGGAAGAAAACATAAGGCGTATAGGACATGTGGCCAGGTTATTTGTAGATGCGGGGTTTATAACCATAACTGCTTTTATAAGCCCATTTGAAAAGGAAAGGAAACTGGCATCAGATCTTGTTGGGAAGGAAAGATTCGTGGAAGTATTTGTAGACTGCCCTCTTGATGTATGTATTGAAAGGGACACAAAGGGGCTTTACAAAAAAGCGCTAAATAATGAGATACCCGAATTTACGGGTATATCTTCACCTTATGAACCTCCTGCTGAGCCTGATATTTTGTTAGATACAGGTGTTTTAGGTGTAGAGGATTCTATTGATAAAATTTTAGATTATCTTGGAAAAAGAAAATTACTGCCTTCTAAAAAGAATAATATATCTATATCTTGAACTTAAGCAATTTTATATTAAACATATCTACAAATAAAAGGATTCTGATAATCCATCACTGGGATTGTGATGGGCTTTGCTCAGCGGCTCTTCTTATTAAATATATAAGTGAAATAAGTAAAGATATAAAAATATTTACAGAGTCAGGAAATATAGGTAAATATTATATCAGTCAGGAACAGATAGATAACTTTAAAAGCTTAAGCCCCGATTGTATAATTGTAAGCGATTACGCTATTCCGGAAGAAGATATTCTAAGCCTTAGGGAAATTTCAGACAATATATATATCTTTGACCACCACAGGCAGGAAAAAATAACACAGGTAACACATATAAACCCATTTACTGAGCGAAATATTGATGGACTGGATTATCCTTCAGCCGGGTGGGTTATTAATGATTATCTGGGAAGATCCCAGGATATCCTTGCAGTGCTTGGAGCAATTGGGGATCAGGAAGATAATGTAAGGGGAAATAGTATTGTCAAAAGTATTTTAGAAGAAAATAACCTGAGCTTTGAGGATGCCCGTGAAATAGCCGCAAATATTGATTCCTGTTATATTATTAATGATTATGAGCAAATAAGACATCTTGTGAAACTTTTATCTGGTAGGGTAGTGGTTAAGGATCTACTCTTTGATAGAAAATTACTGGATAACAGAGAGAAGATCGATAGCGTAATAAATACTATCGTGGAAAATAAGCACAAAAAAGATGATGAGAAGATGATTTTATATGCAAGGTTTAAAAGTGATTTCCAGATAATATCAGATGTGACGAGGAAGCTTTCAAGGAAGTTTCCTGAGTATCTTGTGGTTGTGATAAATGACTCAAACAAGGAAGAAGCCAATATCTATTTTAGAAATAAAAAGGGTCTAAATCTTATACCTGTTATCGAACTTGCTAGAAGAAAAGGTTATAATTCAGGCGGCAAGAAGGAAGTTGCAGGAGTGATACTGCCTCCAAGAGATGTATCCGGTTTTTTAATTGAAGCATTGGATATATTGGGTATATAATTTATAAATATAATTTTATTATAAATCCATATTTTAATAATATTTAGTATTAATTTTATATAATTTTTTATGAAATCTATAAAAAAATATAGTTATCTATTAATAATAATTATATTGTTTATTATATTATGTCTAAGTTATATGTTAACCATTCCCGTATTTGAAGCCCCTGATGAGAACTACCATTTTCTCTATTCATTCTATATTTCCAAATATAATAAATTATATTCCAGGTACAATGAAAATATATCAGTAGACCAATATATACAGGAGAATATAGATGCAGGCCAGGATACCGGTTTATATGTAGATGAAAAATATGCATTTTTAAAAAAAGATATTCATAAAAATTATTCTCCACTCAGTCCCTGGGGAGATCCTCCAGTATATTATTTAATTTCTTCGCGGTTAATCAAGCCTTTTGATGTAGACAAAGTTGGTTCAGAATTAAATTATAAAGATTTTAATAATCCCAATAGGTTTGTTAATAATAAAATATTAATGTACAACAGCCCTACTAATGGATTGGTTTTTACTCTCAGATTGTTACAGATGATTTTTGGAGTAGGAGTTATTATAATTATATTTAATATAATAAAATTGATTTGTGAAGATAAATTTAAAAATCAGTCTATTTTATTGTTATCCAGTATAATATTTTTGCCGCAATTTATTTTCTTATGCTCTTA